>JBEKAJ010000174.1:0-7480 GCA_050018295.1 Occallatibacter sp.
CGCCATGCTCTTCCGCGAGACCGACCGCGTGCAACGCATGGGTAGCTCGCTCTGCCTGGTGCTCTTCGATATCGACGACTTTGGCCATTGGAACTCGCGGCTCGGCGTGGACGCATGCGATGAGCTGCTTTGCCAGGTGGCGAGCCGCACGGGCGCCCTTTTGCGCAGCTACGATCTGCTGGGGCGGCCCGGCATGGACGTATTCCTGATCGCCTTGCCTGCCTGCAGCCCCGCCAGTGCCATGATCCTGGCCGAGCGTCTTCGCGTGGATGTCTTCTCCGTGCCCTTCCGCGTGGCGAGCGAGGCCGTCCGCCTCTCCGCGTGCTTTGGTATCGCCAACAGCCGCGGCAGGTCGCCGGTGGTGGTTCTGCGCGAGGCCGAGAAAGCCCTCGAGTGGGCCAAGGCCGCAGGACCGGAGTCCATCCAGTGTTTTGGATGTCCACCACAACCCGCTTCGTCGCCGGTGACTTTTCTCTCCGCGAGTTCCGGCGACGAGCTGCTGGCGTGGTAGCGCACCTTTCTCCGAGTCCATCCTTTTCATGCGTTGCGGGGCGGCGGACGAAAAGGGTGGGAAGCGCCGGCCTCGGCCTATCCGTCGAACGCTGTCGTCGCTGCTGCCGGTTCCAGGAATTCCTGAAAGACCTCGTTTGAAAGGAGCCGTCCGCGCGCGGTGAGGCGAACGCGCGCGCCGTCGGCGACCAACAGGCCATCGCCGACAAGCCGCTCGACTGTTTCCATCGCCGGTGCAACCATCTCGGGGCCGAATTCGTGTTTGAGCGCGTCGATGTCTACACCTTCATTCATGCGCAACCCGAGAAACCATGCTTCCTCGTGCTGGCGCTCCGGCGGGAGCCATGTGGTCTCAGGCGCTGTTGGGCCAGCGAGAAACTCCTTAAGATCGTCGGCCGTCGTTGCGCGGAGCACATCGTGAGGCCCGCTGCCACTTGCCGGACGGTCCACTTCATGAAGTGACGCAGCGCGCAGCATGGATGACGCATCCAAGCCGACGCCCAGATACGGCCGCCGCTGCCAATAACGCAGATTGTGCCTCGACGCGAATCCAGGGCGAGCGAAATTCGAGATTTCGTACTGGTTGAGTCCGGCCGCTGCCAGCCGCTCGATTGCGCGCTCGTACATTCGGGCGATCGTATCGTCGCCCGGCACCAGATCTGCTCGATAGCGTACGCCGCCCTTGAGCACTTCGAGGCCGAGGCGCGAATCCTCGTCCACCTCAAGCATGTAAACGCTGGCGTGGGGAACGTCTGAATCCAGGAGCACCTGGAACGAATCATCGCACGAGGAGAGCGTCTGCCCGGCCAGCCCTGCGATCAGATCCACATTCAGGTTCGCGATTCCGGCCGCGCGAAGACGCCGGAGATCAGCCCCAACCGTCGCACGATCATGCAGCCGGCCACTGGCGCGCGCCTCGCTGTCGACAAACGATTGCACGCCGAGGCTCACGCGGTTCACACCGGCGGCGACGATCGCCTCCAGCGTCGCGTCCGCAAGCTGCCCTGGCGCGCACTCCATGGTGATCTCTGTGTCGGCGTCGAGATCGAATTCTGCTCGCATCGCGACAAAGAGCCGCGCCAGCAGATTCGGCTCGAGGAGCGATGGCGTTCCCCCGCCCAGGTACACCGTGTCCACGCGCCGCGGGAGTTCCACTCTTACCCTTTTGGCCCAGGCTTTTGCCCCAGAAAGGTCTTCGATCAGCCGCTCAACATAAGGAACGTGATCCGCCGCCGGATACACGCCCGACGCAAAGTTGCAATAGGTGCACTTCGACCGGCAAAAGGGGATGGAAACGTAAATCCCGAGCGCATTGGCGCGGTTGCCGGTCATAGGAGGATTGTTTCACGCGCGTCTGCAAGCCGCTGGAGCCGGAGATTTCCGTCACCGGTCATGCAATGATGGATGGAAGGAGATCCGGATTTGAAAGCCTGGCCTGTCCTTGCCATCTTAGTCATCCAGGTCCTCCTTTTTCTTGCCCATTGGTTTGTCTACGCCACCTGCATCGCCTTTTGGCCCGGTCTCGCTCCTTCCGTAGTCGCCGATCTGCGCGTCGCGATGCTCGTTCTGGCATTCAGCTTCGTCGCCGCTTCGCTGCTCTCCTTCCGCTTTTCTAATGCGGCTGTCCGGTTGTTCTACTGGGCAGCGGCCGTCTGGCTCGGCTTTCTCAACTTCTTCTTCTGGGCGTCGCTTTTAATTCGGCTGGCGTGGTTTGCGCTGCGAATTTCTCACCTGGCGGCGAACTCCGCCGCAATCCGCGCGCCACTGGCAGCCGCGATCTACTCTATCGCCGCGCTAACCGGAATCTACGGTCTCATCAACGCCCGCATCATTCGCGTTCGCCGTGTCGCAGTGCATATCCCCGACCTGCCCCCTACCTGGCACGGACGCAAGGGCGTCTTGCTGAGCGATTTGCATCTTGGACCCATCAACGGCGTTCGTTTCTGCCGCAGTCTGGTCGCGCTAGTCTCAAGCTTCCATCCCCAAGTTGTTTTTCTTCCCGGCGACCTGTTTGACGGCACGAAGGGCGATCTCGATCGACTGCTCTCGCCCTTCAACGAGCTTTCGCCACCAATGGGTACCTACTTCTCAACCGGCAACCACGAGGAATTTACGTCGGCCGTGCACTATATCGAGGCCATTACGCGGGCGGGCATCCGCGTCCTGGCCAACGAACAGGTTGTCGTCGAGGGCCTCAGGATCGCCGGTGTGCTCTATCACGACTCGTTCTCGCCGCTGCACATGAAAGCCGCGCTCAGCAGTATGCGCCCCAACGGTCTCGAATCTGATCGCGCCCAGCCCGGCATTCTGCTCAATCATGCGCCCACGCGCCTGCCCATCGTGGAGCAGGCCGGCTTCAGCCTGCAACTCTCAGGCCACACCCACGGTGGGCAGTTCCTGCCCTACACCTGGATCACGCGCCGCGTCTATGGCCGCTTCACGCGCGGCCTGCATCGTTTTGGCTCGCTCCAGGTTTACACCTCAACGGGCGCGGGAACCTGGGGCCCTCCGATGCGCGTCGGCACCCGCCCGGAGATCGTTGTGCTCGAATTCGAATAGGCGCTCTTATCCTATTGGCTAGCCATTCTGCAAGCATGGAGAACACTGCTTTGAATTCAGAATCCTCTGCGTCAGGCCAATCCGTCTTTCACACCCACCTCTCCGGGTTCAATCTGCTCATGAATCCGCGCCTCAATAAGGGCACGGCATTCACTGAGGCGGAACGCGACACGTTCGCGCTGCACGGCCTGCTGCCGCCGCACATCGGAACCCTCGAAAGCCAGCGTGAGCGCCGCAAACGCGTGCTCGACAGCTACCCCACTGCGTTTGACAAGTACGCTTCCATGCGCGACCTGCAGGACAACAATGAGACGCTCTTCTACTCCCTCATTGCGCAACACACAGAGGAGTTGCTGCCCGTCGTCTACACGCCCGCGGTAGGTGAGGGCTGCCAACGCTTCTCTGAGATTTGGCGCAAGCCACGCGGTCTCTTCCTCAGCTATCCGAATAAGAGCCGCATCGACCAGATCTTCGCCAGCTCCCATTACGACCCCGTGCGCTGCATCGTGGTTAGCGATGGGGAGCGCATCCTCGGCCTCGGCGATCAAGGCGCCGGCGGCATGGGCATTCCGATCGGCAAAATGGCGCTCTACACCGCGCTGGGCGGCATTCCGCCCGAACATTGCCTGCCCGTCCTGCTCGATGTGGGCACCGACAATGAGGCGCGGCTCAACGATCCTGTTTATATCGGTTGGGAACACAAGCGCATCCGTGGGCAGGAGTACGACGACTTTGTCGAAGCCTTCGTGACCGCCGTCGAGCGCCGCTGGCCGCACATTCTTCTGCAGTGGGAGGATTTCGCCGGCCTCAACGCGTCGCGCCTGCTGGAGCGCTACCGCGACCGGCTCTGCACTTTCAACGACGACATTCAAGGAACCGCAGCCGTGACCACCGCCACGCTGCTGGCAGCCGTGAACGCCACCGGCATCCCGCTCAAGGAACAAACCATCGCCATGTTCGGGACGGGATCTGCCGGCGCGGGCATTCTCGACCTTCTCATCGCCGCCATGAAAGAGGAAGGCTTGAGCGAAGAGCAGGCGCGCAAACGTATCTACGCGTTTAACCATTTAGGCCTGCTCATCGAGGGCAGCGAGGGCGTAAAGCCCGCGCAGGAGGAGTTCCTGCGGAAGCGCGAGGACGTTGCCGGATGGAAGCTCTCAGCATCAGATTCCGGCGCAATCTCGCTGCTCGACGTGGTGCGTAACGCAGGCATCACGGTGCTGGCCGGCGTGAGCGCGCAGGCGGGAGCGTTCACTGAGGAGATTGTGCGCGAGATGGCGCGCCACACTCCGCATCCGGTGATTTTTCCGCTGTCGAATCCAACATCGCAAGCCGAGGCAACGCCCGCTGATCTGCTCCGCTGGACGGAAGGCCGCGCGCTGGTGGGCACTGGCAGCCCCTTTGCTCCGGTCGAAGTGAACGGCAAACTCGTCCGCATCGCACAGGTCAATAACTCCTACATCTTTCCCGGCCTCGCGCTTGGCATTCTGGTTTCGCGCGCCACGCGCGTCACCGACGGCATCATTATGGCCGCCACAAAAGGCCTAGCGTCGCTGTCGCCTGCGCGCGCCGACAAGAATGCCCCGCTGCTGCCGCCCATCGCTGATGCCCGCAAAACGAGCGCGGCAGTCGCCGAGGCAGTCTTCCTGCAAGCGGTTGCCGACGGAGTCGCCGAAGCGGTTCCGGAAGCGGCGATCGCAGAGAAACTGCGCGCCTATATGTGGGAGCCTGTGTATTGTCCGTACGAACGCATCAAAAGTGCAAGCTAGTGAATTGCTAATCCCCGCCCGGCACTTCCTCCAGCAGCCGCTTCCATGTTCTCTGGTTTTTGCGGAAGCCCTTTTTCAAATCCTCGAGAATCCTCTCGAAGTCGGCATTGGTGCGCAGATTATTCCACGCGGGATTCTTCTGGAACCAGGGATAGTTCTCATTGCCGAGATAAATGGCGCGCCGAAGCCAATGCAGGGCTTCGCTGGAGTCGCCGTCTACGGCGAAGTAAGTGGCCAGACGGTAAGCCATTTCGCTGTCGGCCTCGGCGGCAGCCAGCGTGTCGTCCTTGAGCAGTGCGGCGCCGCGGTCCCGCGCGCCCGCCTGCACATAGCAGATGGCCAGCGTGGGCACAGCAATGCGCAGTGACGCATCGTCGGCGATCACGAGCTCCAGAGTCTCAATGGCCTTATCGAGATTTCCAAGGCGCATCTGCTGATAGCCAGACGAGGTGCGCAGCAATGGATGGCGCGGTTCCAGTGCCAGGCCTTTTTCGAGCTCGTCGCCGGCCAACTCGATCTGGTTCTGATAGTGGTACACCCGAGCGCGATGGTTGTAGAGAATCGCCGCGTTGGCCGGATTCAGCTTGAGCGCGCGGCTGAATGCCCCCAGCGCCTCGTCGTACATGCCGTCGCCGCGCAGCGCCAGGCCGGCAACCATGTGCACGTTCCAATCGTTCGCAGCGCCTGCGAGCAGGTTGGCAATACCGTGTCGCGCCGACTCCTTTTCGCCGCGCGACAGCAGCATATAGATGCGGTAAAGATTGGTCTCAGTCGACGCTGGATCGAGCTTCAGCGCCTCTTCGAAGGCCCGGCGCGCGCGCATCACGTGAATCTGTCCGCCGAAACCGTGCTGCGCGTACTGCAACTCGGCGATGCCCAACCCGCTCCACCCCGCGGCAAATCCCGAGTCGGCTTCGGTGACGCGGGTGAACAACGCGTGCGCGCGATCCAGATCGGCGCGCGAACCCGTGCGCACCATAAACGAGCTGAGCATTGCCCGCGCCTGCAAATATCTCTCGCTCACCGGCCCGGGCAGCGATCCATCGCGCGCCGCACCGCGCGCAGCATCTGCGGTTTGCCCGGTGCGCGACGCTTCGATTCCTTCCGCGGCCCCCATTCCCTGCAGCGTTGCAAACACTTCGTTCGAAATCTCCGACTGCACCGCGATCAGGTCCAGCGATGCGACGCGAATCGATCCGCCGGTGCGCACGCTCTGCGAAGTGACGTCGAGCAGTTGCCAGTTCAGGTCGAATCCGTTTTCCGAGCGCACAAAGTTCCCGGCGAGCACAAACTTTACCAGCAGCTTTTGTCCCACCGCCAGCGGGTCCATCTGCGCCCAGGGCTGCGCACCGGCCAGCGGCATCAGCGCGCTCGATGGCCGAACCACCAGCGCCGGAATCCGCGCCAGCCGGGCTGCGATCGCATCGGCAAGAGCGTAGCCGTAAAGCGGCGCCGCCTCCGTCGCGCCCAGGTTGGCGAAGGGCAACACGACCAGCGAGTTTTGCGCCTTCTGCTCCCCAGCCGACTCGCGAAACCGCTCCGCCAGCATGGAAAGCAAACCCGTCGTACGCTTCTCCGCCTCGGCGCCCGTTGCCGGCAGGTTGGCCGCCGCGTCGCCGGGAATGATCCCCGTCTCGATGCGCAGCGCCTTCATGATGGTCTTCAGTCCCTCGCGCACCTCGGCCGCCGATGCCGTCCGCGCGCCCGGATTCTTTTCGAAACAGGCGGCAATCACGCTCTTGAGCTCCGGAGAAATCTCGGGAACGATTGCGCTCAAGTCTTCCGGCTCGAGAAACTGAATGGCGCGAATGGCCTGAGAGTCCTCGGCGTCAGGACGGGCGAAAGGATGGCGTCCGCTCGCCAGCTCGTACAGAATCACGCCCAGCGCCCACACGTCTGACTGCACGCTCGAGTGCCCGGTTACGAACTGCTCCGGCGCCATGTAGCGGATGGTCCCGCCCCGCGCGGTGAACGTTGACGCCGCGGATTTGTCTTTGGCCAGTGCCGGCGTCGCCGGGTCGAAGCGCGCGTCTTCAGGAGTGAGCCGCCGCGCCAGGCCGAAATCGAGAATCTTGACTAGGCCGCCGTCGGTCAGCATCACATTCTGCGGCTTCAGATCGCGATGGAAAATTCCCAGCCTATGCGCCGCCTGCAATCCGTCGGCGATCTGAATTCCCACCGAAAGCACAAGTTGCAGACTGGCCGGCCCGGCCGCGATCAATTCGTCCAATGGCTGGCCGGGCACAAACTGCATGGCGATGTAAGCCTCGTCGCCGCTCTCGCCCACCTCGTAAATCGCGCACACATTAGGATGCTCGATGGCCGAAGCCAGCCGCGCCTCGCGCAGCACCGTCGACCGCATCTGCTCAGCGGTCAGCAGCCCTGTGTGCAGCATCTTAAGCACGACGGGCCGCTGCAGCAGAGTGTCGTTGGCCGCGTACACGACGCCGCTGCCGCCAGCGCCCAGACGCCGCAGAATCTCGTAATGGGCAATTGTCTTTCGCTTCATCGTTCACCTCAAGTCTAGCTAAGCATGGGAGGCCCCCCGGCTCTGCCGGGGTGGCAGTAGAAGTTTGACATTTACGGGAGTCCACCCAAGAAACTCCAGAACGTGAGCCGCCAAGCACACGAGGAGGAGTTTC
>JBEKAJ010000175.1:0-7472 GCA_050018295.1 Occallatibacter sp.
GAACCAGAGTAACCTTGTCCTGTTGAGTTTCGCGCACGGTCGCCGCTCCCTGATGCTCCCACCCCAACGACAAGGGCCCGTCGTTGGGGACCCCTGGATGGTCGCGTCGACTTGAACTCAGTGCTTTCGAGATACGCCGACTCTGGTTCCGCTGTAATCGCGCGAAATACGGGAACTTCGGCGGTAAAATCTCCGTAACAATGTCGGAACACCAGCGGGAGATTCTATGCACTTCCTGATCTTCGGCGTCGGACTTTATTTCCTTCCTGCCATCATCGCGGCGGTGCGGCACACGCACAACTCCATGGGAATCCTGCTGCTGAACCTGTTTCTTGGCTGGACTCTGATTGGCTGGTTTGTCGCGCTGCTGATGGCCATCTTCTCGATGCCCTACTGCGTCCCCTACTACTATCGTCGCGGATGGTGACGACGGCGGCCGAGTCCAGTGCGCCGTGCTGGGCACTGCGCGACTCGCTCACCGGCCTCGGGCTCTTCCTGTCAACGGCGTGCGTGGTCCTTTGGCAAAACGCGCATGTCGCGATTCTATGGGACACGAGCTACGTGCTCGACAGCGCAGTACGTTTCGCACACGGACAAGCGCCGTACCGTCACTTTCCCTTTGTTCATCCACCGCTCACCTTCCTCATTCAGGCCGCGATCATCCGGTTCACCGGCCGCGTCTTCTTTCATCACGTGCTCTACGCCGCAGCGGTGGGCGGGCTCGGCACCGTCCTCACATGGCGGCTCGCGCTCGCATCGTTGCGCGGGCGCGCTCGAGCGGCGTGGGTAGTCGCTCTGCTTGTGGCCGCGCCGCTCGCCGTCCTCGGCATCTACAGCATCATCCCCATCCCCGAATACGACGGCGACTGCGCCTTCTGGATTCTCGTCGCTCTCTGGCTTTTCGAGCGGGCCGACGCAAAAAGAAGCGTCGCGAGCGGCCTTGCTGCCGGAGTGGGACTATGCGTGCCGCTCTTCGCGAAGCAGAACATGGGGCTGCCATTTCTGGCGGCGGCCATCGGCTCGGTTTTGCTCGTCCTTGCACTCGCGGTCGTGCGGCGCGGGCACGCTTCTGCGGAGCAGGCTGAGATTCGAACGCTTCTTTCAGCTTTCGCTGGCACCTGTGCCACTCTGTTCGCAGTCTTGTTGGCGTTGCATTGGACCGTCGGCATCCGCACTTACGCCGACTGGACGATCCGCTTCGCCGGCGAACGCCGCCTGCCGTCCCTCGACAACATGCTCGCCGTATTCCGCGATTCGTCGCTCTTGTGGACGTTGCCGTGCGTTGCCGCTGCTCTGCTGCTCTTGCGCTTCGCGCCGCAGAAACTTCGCTGGACGCAGATTGCCTCCTTCGCCCTCCTGGCCGCGCCGTTTCTCTTCGCGCTCGCATCGCTCGTCATTTACGACGATGCGGACGAGCGCGGCGACAGCCTGCTGGCGCTCTGGCCGCTCCTGCTCTTGTTGGCGGCGGCACTGGCGATCGTGAGTCTGCTTCGCCTGTGGCGAGAGCCTTCATTGCGCGCACTCTGTCCGCTCATTGTCCTCGCCGCTATCTGCGGCACCTTCATGTCGCAGCAACTTTGGGGCTCAACATACGCCATTTGGCCCTTGCTCGTTTTGCTCATCGCGGACCTGCTCGCGTTCCTCGCCCTACTCACAGCGCGCGCCGCCTTGCCATGGTTCGTGCCCGCGCTCGCCTGCCTTATCTCCGTCACGCTGCTCGTCTGCGGAGGTTTCTATACCACCAGTGAGGAACGGCTCGCATATATCAACCTTCCCGATGCGCCGGTTGAGCACTCCGCATTTCCGCAACTAGCGGGCATGGCCACGCCGGGGCCTTATCTTCCCGAATTTGACGAGCTGCTCCGCTACGCCGCTGCGAATATTCCCCAGGATGCCGGGCTGATCTTGATCCCGGGCGAGGATCCGTTTTACTTTGCCACTGGCCGCGTGCCGCGCTTTCCAGTTCTGCTCTTCGATCCCACGACCGATCCCTATTCGCCCGCCGAAACTGCTGCGCTGGTCCGCTCCGAGAACATCCGCTGGCTGATCGTGAAGCGAGACATGCAGATGGTCGTGGACCCGACGCCAAACCGCGCCGCAACCATGCAAGCGCTGATGGGCGAGTTCACCCTGGCCGCGCACCTGCGCGGATACGACGTCTACCGCCGCTAGCAGCGATCTTCGCGCACGCTACGATTTTTTCTTCGCCCTGCCTGACCGCTTCAGCTCTGCCCAGTCTTTTTGCGTCTGGTCGGCGTACACAACGCCGAACTCGGCGATCGCTTCAGCGAACGCATTACCAGTCCCGACATAGCCGGCGATCGTTTGCGCGTCGCCCGAGCGCGCGTGGCCGCGGGCGAGCAGCTCGCCGCAGACTTCCGCGTAAGCCTTCAGATTGGCGCCAGCCAGATCTGGGATCTCAATCGAACCTTTGTGGTCGTTGAGCTGGCGCACAAGATATTGCCGGCTGCCGATATGCGTCCAGCCGAGAAACGGATCGGTCTGGATCTGCATAAAGCGCTGTCCCTCAGCCGCGCGCTGGCCGTTATGCGCCGGGGGCCGGGCATCGGGCAGATATGGCGCATAGGCCGACGCAGCCTCCTCCTTAATTTGCAGAAACAACGGATCGCCCGCGCCGTTGCCCTCCATATAGATGCAGTAGTCGCGCAAGCCCACCGAGCCGGTGCCAACCACCTTGAAGGCAACGTCCACCGGCCGGTAGAACCCGAGCAGGTGTTGCCGCTGCGGCTCCAGCACCTCCCGATATGGCCCCAGCGAGGCCAGCACGGCGGCGGCGCGAGCACCGGTAATGCGCGTGAGTATCGGTTTCAATTCCTTGAAGCGACGGCGCGCTCCGGGCCGGGACGAAACCGGCGTGGTGAGCTGCTCAAACGTGTGCTGCGGCGTGGCGCGCTCCGCCTTGCTGAGCGCGTCGTGCACCGGTTTAGCTAGGTCCATGCGGTGCACCTGAAACCGGTTCACTTCCAGTTGCGGCATGCGGGCAAACGCGCGCATCTGCTCGGTGTAGCGTTCGATGCAGGCCTCCACAGCCCTGCGCGCGGAGCTGTCTTTGTGCCCGGCGGCGCGCCCGGCCAGCACCAGCGATGCCGCCATGCGCTTCAAGTCCCACTCGAACGGGCCCCGGATCGTCTCGTCAAAGTCGTTGAGGTCGAAGACCAGCCGCCCATCAGGCCCGGCGAAGGCGCCGAGGTTGCGCACATGCGCGTCGCCGCAAAGCTGGCTTACGATGCCCGTCGAAGGAAGCTGCGCCAGGTCCGCGGCCATCACCGGCGCGGCGCCGCGAAAGTAGCCGAATGGCGACTCTGCCATCAGCTGGTATTTGAGCTGAATCAGCGCCGGCACGCGGCCGCGCATTGATCGCGCCACCAATTCCAGAGCCGTGGCCGGCCGCGCCTTGGGATGCAGCACTTCGTGCTGGTGGCGGCCCATCTGCTTGCGTCGCGCCTGGCCAAGTGCGCGCCGTTCTTCAGGAGTTGCCCAGTGCATACAGCGGAACATACACTGTCGACCCTTGAGCCAACAAACGGCAGATTCCTTCATCGCAGCGTCCCGCAACCTGCAGGAACGTGAGAACACACAAAGATCACGAGGTCAGTCTTCGCCGAAGAAGCGTTTGCGCGCCGTTTCATCGGCCGGCAGGTCAGGTCCGGAGAAGATCGAGTCCGGCTGCCGGCTGGGGTCTTTCGCGATGAGCGGCATGGCCCGCGCACGGCGCGCATCGGCATCCGGTCCCGCAGCGAGATACATCGCAGTCAGCCACTGGTGGAAGGTGTGCAGCCGGCTGGAATAGCCATCGTGCTCATCGGCGTAGGCGTGGCCGGCGGCGTCCCAATCTTCTGACCGCATCAGGTGATCGCGCAGCACCCGCGCGTCGCGCAGTGTAAGGGAAAGGCCCTGGCCATGCGTCGGATCACTGGATGTTGCCGAGTCGCCCAGCAACGCCACTCCGTCGCGGTACGGGTGATCGACCCGGCTGTGCGCGCAACTGAAGGTCGCCAGCGGACCGGCCTGCCTCACATCCTCAAAGAGCGCGGCGTTTGCGCCCGTCTTCTTGCATCCTTCAACGAATCGCGCCAGGTCGCCGGGCCCCTGAAAGCGCGGTTGCGTTGCGTCGTGGTAGCACAAATACATCCGCACGCGTCCTCCGCCTTGGGGCGCAACGACAACGAGTTGTCCTGATCCGAAGTGATAAATGGCCTGGCAGGTGTCTTCTGCCGCGGGAACGTTTTCGAGTAGAATGCCGGCGATCATCATGTCCTCGGGATCGCGTTGTACCGTAAAGCGCGCCGAAGAACGCACCGCGGACGATCGCCCTTCTGCACCCACCACCAGCCGCGCGGAGATCGTTTCAACGCGGCCAGCCTCCTCAATGACCATCGCCGGCGTCGCGCCCGGCTGCACCTCGCGAACGGCAGCACCGCGGCGTACTGTGGCGCCTGCAGCAGTCGCGCCACTCAGCAGCGACTCCTGCATGGCGGGGTGATAGCAGGCTAGGCAAGGCAAATGCTGCGGCGTTGTGGGGACGACTTCTCGATGGGCTACAAGATCACTCACCACATACGAGTCCACCCAGCCGACCTCGTGTCCTCCGGCTTCGGCGAAGCATCCGGCGACTCCCAGGGCTTGAACCTCCGCATGGCCCCAGGGAAACATCATTTCGCCGCGCACGCGATCCTTGAATTCCCGCTCGTGCTCGACGACCAGCACTTTGACGCCACGCTGCGCCATGTTGATGGCCAGAGCCGTGCCGCCCAGGCCGCCGCCCGCGATGGCTAAATCGTAAGTTGTTGTCATGCGTTTTGCTCCCAGGGAATCTCCAGAATGTACACGGACTTGGCTGCGCCGAGCAAGCATCAATTTACTGAGAAGAATGCCGGTCGGAAACGGTGAATTCGCAGTCAAAACTCGGTGATTTACACTGGGGCCTCCGGATCTACTGGCCAAACCCCCTTCATCGCTGCGTTCCAGGCCGGATTCCCACTCCAGGAGAAAGTCCTTTGACGCGAAAATCCGTCTTTCTGTTTTCGGCCGCTGCCGCATTCGCACTGACGGCCCATTCAGTGGCCGCGCAAGCGCCGGAGAAAGCGCTCACGATCGACGGGATCTTTGCGCACGGGCCGCTCATCGGCGTGCCGCCTGACCAGCTCACCTGGTCGCCCGACGGAAAGCACCTCACCTACCTCGATGGTGGCGAACTGATGGATGTCGATCCCGCTTCCGGCAAGACGCATGTACTGGTAAGCGCGGCGAAGATGGAGAACCTGAATGGCAGCACCGACTCCGAGCGCGACCGCGACCATCGCCAGCGCTACAACCTGGCCAGCTACGTGTGGGCACCGGACTCAACGCACATTCTCTTCGACTCCAATGGCCGCCTGTGGCTTTACGATCTGCGCATCGGCATTGGAGTCGAAATTGGCTTTTCGGGCCTTCTCTCCGGCGACGATCCCAAGTTCTCTCCCGACGGTTCATTCATCTCGTTGATCAAGGATCACGGCCTGGCCGTCATCCCGCTCCGCGAGCCCGGCACGCCCACGATTCCTCTCGCTCCCGCGCCTAATCTCTCCTCTGCCGACGGTCGGGGGTTCATCAACGGCGAAGTGGACTGGGTATACGAGGAAGAGCTCGACGTGCGCAGCAACTACTTCTGGTCGCCGGACTCAAAAAAGATTGCTTACCTGCAGATGAACGAGACCCAGGTGCCGCGTTATCCAATCACCGACTGGATTCCCAATCACGCCACCGTGGATTGGCAGCGCTATCCGCAGCCGGGCGACCCCAATCCCGAGGTCCACCTCGGGGTGGTGCCGGTGCGTGGCGGCAAGACTGTGTGGATCAAAATCCCGTTTCACGCCGGCGACGATTACATGCCCTGCTTTGGCTGGGTCGACAGCAAGACTCTTTGGGTCGAAACCCTGACTCGCGACCACAAGCACCGCGCGCTTTTCTTTGCCGACACCGATTACGGCGATGCGCGGCTGATGCTCGAGATCAGCGACGATAAGTTCCTCGATGAGAACTACGATGTGACGGCCGGCGACGGAGCCATCGTGCTCACCAGTTGGAGCGACGGGCACAATCACCTTTATCTCTACAGCTACAACAAGGACAAACCGCTAGCGTCGGACGCGAAGCTTGATCGCCAGCTTACCAGCGGCGATTTCGAAGTCGGCGCGTTATACAGCGTGGACACCGCGCGCAAAGTCGTGGACTACGCATCCAACGAGGGCAATCCGCTGGAGCAGCAGACCTGGCAAGTGAATTTCTCAGGCGATCGCAGGCAATTAAGCGCCGGCGCCGGCTTCCATCTCGCCACTTTTTCTTCCGACGGCCACGCGTTTACCGACAAGTTCTCCACGCGCATGACGCCGCCAGTGATGCGCGTCTGCCAGGCACCCGATAAGTCCACGGCAGCGAGCTCATGCCGTGTCTTCTGGGAGACGCACGCCCTCGATTCTTACCATCTGCACCCGCCGCTGCCGCTTGAGGTGAAGGCGCACGATGGAACCACACTCTATGCCACGCTGCTGCTGCCGGAAGGCTCGACGAATCCGGCCGGCACGCCATTGATCGTGAATCCCTACGGAGGGCCCCACGACCAAATCGTCATGAACCAATGGAGCGGCAACCTGCTCTTCGATGAGCTGCTCGCGCAGCACGGTTTTGCCGTGCTCCACGCCGACAATCGCGGCATGGGCAGTCGCGGGCGCGCCTTTGCGCAGGCGGCTTATCGCGACTTTGGCCCCGTGCAGCTCGAGGACCAGTTGACGGTGATGGACGCGGCGCTCCAGGAGTATCCGAAACTGGATCCCAAGCGCCTGGGTTGGTGGGGCTGGAGTTGGGGCGGTACGTTCACCCTCTATGCCATGACGCACTCGGCCCGCTTCCGCGCCGGCGTGGCCGTGGCGCCGGTCACCGACTGGCGCGACTACGATTCCATCTACGCCGAGCGCTATCTGGGTCTGCCCGCGGAGGACCCGGATGGCTATCGCGATTCCTCCGTAGTGAATTCCGCCGCGGACTTGAAAGGCCGGCTATTGCTGGCGCACGGAACCGGCGATGACAACGTGCACATCGAAAACACCGTTCAGTTTGTGCAGAAACTCATCGATGCCGGAATTCCTTACGATCTGCAGATCTTTCCGCGCAAGACGCACTCGCTCGCGGGACCGGAAGCGCAGACGCTCCTTTTCAGCCGGATCCTGGCGCAATTTGACACTTACCTTAAGCCGGGCGCGCCGGCAGCGAGCGGGAATTAGAGCGTCTTAGACTTCGTGGCGATTGAAGATTTCGTCCTTCTTGCTCTTGGGGCAGTGCGTGCACTCCATACAGGCGACAAGAAGCACTGCCACCCCCATCGTGACCAGCACGGCAAGTACGCTTCCATTCACCGCAATCCAATGTGCCAGGGTCTGCATCTTCGGTCACCATTCAGGGTTACGATCCGGTCA
>JBEKAJ010000176.1:0-7432 GCA_050018295.1 Occallatibacter sp.
GGTGCGGCGCATTTTGCCGCTTGTGGCCGCGCAATTTACTATCCGTCGCATGAAGCCAGCGCCGTTGTTGATTGCCGCGCTATTGCTGAGCCTTGCGCCCATGCATTTTGCCCAGGCTCCGGCCGCGAACCCGCAGGGGGCTGCTCCTGGCGCCAGTCCCAGCCCGACGGAGGCCAAACCACCGATGAAGAGTTGGCTGATCCGAATCATTCCGCCGCGGCCGACGTTTGATAAAGACGCAACGCCGGCCGAGCAGGCGTTGATGGACCAGCACTTTGTTTACTGGAAGGACCTGAACGAGAAGGGCGTGTGCATTTTTGGCGGACCAGTGCTCGATCCGAAGGGCGTGTATGGGATTATTGTTGTCCTTGCAGTGGACGAGGACGAGGCGCGCGCGCTGGGCGACGGCGATCCGAGCGTGAAGGCCAGCTTGATCAAGATCGATGTCTCGGAGATGCGGGTGGCTTTCTTGCCGGTGCATCACTCGTAGGGCTCTGGAAAAAGGACAAGATCGGAGATCGAATTTGCGTAAAACATCCCCAGCGGCTAAAGCCGAACACAATTTGCGGCATTTACGGCACGACTGAAGTCGTGCCCTGATACTTCGTGCTCTTCCGAAGCAGTTTTTCCGCAACCTTTCCGGTCACACAACACCGCGAGTTTTTCCGCAAGCTGTTAGGGCTTCTTCTCGATTGAAAGGATGGTCGCGCATGAGTTTCGACCGCAGGACGTTTTTGAATGCATGCACACGGGCGGGGATTGCTTCGCCGCTGCTGCCGGGGATTCTGTACACGCTGGCCGCGCAGGCGCAGGAAGCGGCTCCGGCGGCGAACCCAGCAGCTGGTCCAGGCACGAGTCCCGCGGCGAGCGCGAATACGAGCAGCGAGGCCAAGGCGCCGGCGCTGCCGAAGATTACGGCGGAGATGATTGACCGGGCAGCGGAACTGGCAGGCGTGGGGCCATTCACCGACGAGCAGAAGAAGATGATGCTCGACGGACTGAACGATCAGCGCGACGCTTATGGACAGATTCGCGCGCTGAAGCTGGAGAATGACGTGCCGCCGGCATTTGTGTTTCATCCAGGACCGGCGGCCAAGCCGGCAGAGAGCCGCGTTGCTTTCGAGGGTGCAACGCCGCAACTGGTTTTTGATGACGCGGAATCCAGCGCGCCGCAAGCCCCCGCGAACCTTGAAGACCTGGCGTTTGCAACCGTGATCGAGCTGGCGAATTTGATTTGGCATCGCAAAATCACGTCCGTCGCCCTGACGCAGATGTACATCGACCGCTTGAAGCGGTACGACCCGAAACTCCATATTGTGATCACACTTTTGGAGGACCGGGCGATGGCTCAGGCTAAAGCGGCCGACGAGGACCTGGAGAATGGGCTTTATCGCGGGCCGCTGCACGGGATTCCCTGGGGCGCGAAAGATTTGCTCTCGGTGAAGGGATACCCGACAACGTGGGGCGCGGGAGGGTTCGAGCAGCAGACGTTCAACGAGGACGCGACCGTGGTGCAGCGGCTGGACGCGGCGGGAGCGGTGCTGGTGGCGAAATTTGCGCTGGGCGCGCTGGCGATGGGCGATAAGTGGTTTGGCGGGAGGACGCGAAACCCGTGGAATCCCGCGCTGGGATCGAGCGGATCGTCGGCAGGCTCGGCGAGCGCAGTGGCGGCGGGATGCGTGGGATTTGCGATTGGGTCGGAGACGCTGGGGTCGATTTCGTCGCCTTCGACACGATGCGGAACGACGGGGTTGAGGCCAAGCTTTGGCATGGTTCCGCGAACCGGGGCGATGGCGCTGAGCTGGACGATGGACAAGCTGGGGCCCATTTGCCGATCGGTGCAGGATTGCGCGCTTGTGCTCGACGTGATCCACGGGCCCGACGGCAAGGATTTATCGGCCGGAGCCAGCATTGACTTCCACTGGAATCCGGATTCCGATTGGCGCTCGCTGCGGATCGGCTACTTCAAAAGCGATTTCGATCCGCTGCCGCCGTTGCAATTGAAAGAAGCCGCGGCCAACGAAACCCCCGAAGAGACGAAGAAGCGCGAGGATGCGAATGCGGCCGCGCAGGATGAGTACACGCGGCGCACGTACGACAAGAAGTACGAGCAGGCCGCGCTGGACAAGCTGACCAAGATGGGCGTGAGCCTGATTCCTGTTGAATTGCCGAAGTTGCCGTGGGACGCGATGGTTCCGCTGCTCACGGCTGAGGCTGCTGCGGCGTTCGACGACCTGACGATGAGCGGGCGCGATCGGCTTTTGACGGAGCAGGGGCCCGAGGATTGGCCGAATGACTTCCGCATCGCGCGGTTTTATCCGGCGGTCGAGTACATCCAGGCCAATCGCGCGCGGACGCTTGGCGTGCACCAGTTTGCGAAACTGTTTGAAAAAGTGGATGTGATCGTGACCCCATCAACCGACAAGCAGTTGATCGCGACGAATTTGACGGGCAACCCCGCGGTGATTCTGCCCAACGGCCTGCGCGGCGCAGACGCACCGGCGCCGCCCGCGGTCGACGACGGGAACCACGACAACATTGGCGGGCCGGGGACGCCTGTGTCGATCACTTTCCTCGGCGCGCTTTACCAGGACGCGAAGCTGGCGGCTTTTTCGCACGCTTACCAGGAAGCGACCGGGTTCCAGAAGCTGCACCCGAAGCTGGACTAGCGGAAGAACTTGCGGTCGAGACCGTGTGCTTGCCGAGATTCACGGTGAAGGAATCGATCCTGCTGGTGGCGGGTGGCACGGTGGTGTCGGTGCGCGCGCTGGTGTTGACCGCGATGGATTCGACCGCAATGGAGGAGGCGCTGAAGGTGATGCGCAGGAATCCGAACTGCGTGTCGCTGTAGCTGTCGAGAGTGATGGTGTTGCCCGCTCCATCGGATTCTTGTTGCTTGCCTGCGACCGGCTTCTTTCCCTGCTGGTTCTTCTTCAATCCGGAGAGATCGTAGTAACCGCCGTTGCCTGAAACGAGGTAGGGGATCTGGCGGCCATCGCTTTTCATGATGCGGGTGTAACGCTCGTAGAGATGGGCGTGTCCGGAAAGCACCATGTGGGGCCAGACGCCGGCCTGCGTGCAACAGGTGTCCATGGCTTTGAGCATGGCCGCGCTGGGCAGATGCGCGCTGCTGCCGGTGAACGGCGGATGATGCACGGCGATGACGAGCGCCTGCGGATTCTTGTTGGTCTTGTCGGCCTTGCGGTCGCCGGCAAAGCGCTTGAGCTCGCTGGTCAGGAAGGTGAGTTGATCCGTTCCGATGGTGGAGTTGCCGAGCGAGCCAGCGGTTTCTCCGGCGTTGGAGTAGAGGCCGATGATGCGGACAAAGGGCGCATCGAGCGTAAAGTAGACGCCGGGCTGGGTCATGGTGGTGCGATCGAAGCCGGGCGCGCCCTGTGTGGGGCTCGCGGTGCAGAAATTATTGACGAAGGCTTCGCAAGAGTAGCCGGCTGGCTCGCCCTTGAACATAAAACCGTCGTGGTTGCCGGGGATGGCGAAGATGGGACCGGGGTAGTTGCGATAGGGCTCGTAAAACTGTTCGGGATAATAACTTTCCTGCCCGAAGAAGTAGACGACGTCGCCGAGGTGATAGAAGAAGGCCGGCTGGCCGCTGGCCCAGGTCTTGCCTTCGAAGTCGGCGGTCATGGCATCGGCGACGGCGAGTTGCGGCTCCGCGCGCTCGATGCCGCCGGTATCGCCTACGCAATGGATTACGAGCTTGCCCGCGCCGACGATGGCGTTGACAGTGGCCTGGGAGAGCACGCCGGCAAGAGACATGATGGGCGGGCTGAAGCGCGGCTTGGGGATGGGCTCGAGGACCTGGATTTCCTCGGACATTGGGACCGAGGCGTCGGCGTCGATCTGCTGCGCGCTGTAGGTGACGAAGTTGTCGGCGGTGAATCTCGGGTTGGCAAATTTGAAGCTGCTGCTCGACAAGGCAATCCTGCTTTCTGCCGGCGAAAGCGCCGGCACATGAAATTTGAAAAAGCCAGAGCCGGGGAAAAGGCAGTTCGCCGAAGAAATTCAGGTGGACGAATTGTAGCGAAGGCGAACGCGAAGAAGAGAAGAATTTTCAGGGAAAATTCGGAGAGAACCTGAGGAGCCGATTGACGCGAGGGCGTGTAGCATCGAGGCATGCCGTTGGTCAGGCCGCTGGTCGAGGTGAAATCGGTCTCGAAGACGTATCCGCGCCGGGTGCGGATGCGGACCACGGAGCAGACCGTGGTGGACACCGTGTCGCTCGAAATTGAGGCGGGGGAGACGCTGGGACTGGTGGGCGAGTCGGGGTCAGGGAAAACGACGCTGGCGCGCATGATTCTGGGCCTGACGGAGCCGAGTGCGGGAACGGTGCGCGTAGACGGCGTTGATGTGGCGCGCGCGACCGATGGGGAGATGCGGCGGCTGCGGCGGCAGATGCAGCCTGTCTTTCAGGATCCGTATGCGGCGCTGAACCCTCGGATGAATGTGCTTGAGATTGTGACGGAACCGCTGAAGATTCACCGGCGCGATTCGGGCATCGGAACCGGGCATGCGACGCTGCGGGCGAAGGCGGTAGAACTGCTGGGCGATGTGGGGCTGGATGAGACGGCGCTGGGGCGCTATCCGCACGAGTTCTCAGGCGGGCGAGGCAGAGGATCAACATTGCGCGGGCGCTGGCGCTGCGGCCTCTTTTTCTGGTTTTGGACGAACCCGTATCCGCACTCGATGTCAGCGTGGGCGCGCAGATTGTGAACCTGCTGCGAGGATTGCAGCGCGAGCACGGGCTGACGTATTTGTTCATCTCGCACTCGATGCCGCTAGTACGCTATTTGAGCACGCGCATCGCGGTGATGGAGCACGGAAGGCTGGTAGAGACCGGCGAGGCCGAGGCGATTTGCGCGAAGCCGCGCGAGGCGTACACACGGCAGTTGATTGCGGCCACGCCGGAGTTGCCTGCCGGCGCGGCCTGAATAAACATCCAAATGCTACTTGGGTTGGGCCTGCACTCCCGAAGGCGGCTGAGGCGTCGTGGTCTGCGCGGGCGCAGCGGGTTGAGCGGGCGCGGATGCGGGCGGAGTGGTTGCAACCGGTGCAGCAGGCTGAGTTGCTGGCGCGGACGGCGTAACTGGGAGGGCCGGCTTTGGAGTTGGCGCTGTGGGCGCGGCGTTGGGTTGCTCGCCCGCGCCGGGATGCGGAGGCATGGGATGATTGCCGGGCACCGCGGGTGGATGCGGCATCTGCATTTCGGTCACATCCATCAGCTCGACATCGAAGATGAGATCGGACTTGGCGGGAATGCCGGGGTGGTCGGGACGGTCGGGCATGGCGCGCGTACCGTAGGCCATTTGCCAGGGGATGAAGATGCGGCGCTTGCCACCGATTTTCATGCCATCGAGACCGTAGTCGAAGCCGGGGATCACGCGGCCTACGCCAATCGGAATCGCCATGGGCACGGGATCGGCCATCTTGGGCTTTCCATCGGGACCGAGTTCGGGCTTGCCGTCGGAGCCAGTGACAGGCTGCCGGTGATCGTCCCAGGAGTCGAATTTGACGCCGTCGGCCGCGCGCCAGCCGGTGTACTTGATGTGCCAGAGCTTGCCGGACTCGCCTTCTGCACCCTTGCCGACAGTGATGTCTTCATAGCGCAGGGCGAAGGGCACCTTGACCGGAAGGTGAGCCACCCTGGGCACGCCGGGAGGGAGCTTGATCCAAGGCATGGTTTGGGGTGCGGGGACAGCGGCTGCGGCCGAATTGGCGGTGGAGGGCTTGGCGGCGGCCGCGGGAGAAGCCGGCTTGGGGGTAGCGGGCTTTGCGGCTGGGGTTTGTGCGAATACGGCAGAAGTACATGCCGCGAGGAAGAGCATGGGAACAAAACGATTCATGGTTGCGAATATCTCCGTCTGAATTCCACACCGAAGTTTATCAGGCCGGAGGCGATGAGCGGGTCAGCTTATCAGCATTGCAGCTAGGAGAGCGGTGCGCGAAGCAAGATGCTCGACGAGAACCGACTCGTGGCGGGCGTGCGCGCCTTCGCCAACGGCGCCCATGCCGTCGAGCGTGGGGATTCCGAGAGCGGCGGTGAAGTTGCCGTCGGAGCCGCCGCCGGTGGAGGCCTCGTGGAGCGTGAAGCCCAGTTCGCGGGCGAGCGCCTGCGCTTTGCGGAAGAGGCGCACGGTCCCGGGGCTGCGCTCCATGGGGGGGCGGTTGATGCCGCCGGTGACGGTGAGCGAGCAGCGCGGGTCAATTAATTTAAGTGATTTGAGGGCGGCAAATCTGCGTTCGATGCGGGGGCCGTCGGCGCGGCGCACAATGCGGGCTTCGACTTCGGCCCAGGCGCGGGCTGGAATGACATTGCTCTTCGTGCCGCCGCCCGCGACGCCGACAGACACGGTAAGGCCGCGCTCGAGGTTGGTCCAGCCGCTCACGATCTCCACGACGCGCGCCAACTCGCGAATTGCGTTCGCGCCTTTTTCGAAGTCCACCCCGGCGTGGGCTGCGATCCCTTTTACGTCGATGCGCCAGTCGCCGATGCCCTTGCGGGCCGTTTTGTAGGCTAACCCCTGCGCCGGCTCGAGGACGTACACGGCGGAACAGGTCTTCGCGAGTTTTTCCGTGATCGGGCGGGAACCCGGGCTGCCAATCTCCTCGTCGCCGTTTAGCAAGAGCACGATTTCATGGCGGAGCAAGTCCGCTTCGGCGAGCATTTCGACAGCGGTGAACGCCATGGCGACACCGGCCTTCATGTCGAGGGTTCCGGGACCAAAGAGACGGCCGGCGCTCAGCCGGCACGGCATCGTCCGGAGGGTGCCGAGGGACCAAACTGTGTCCAGATGGCCGAGGAGCAGGATGGGTTTGGCCGCGTCCTTAATCTCCGCGCACGAGCCGAAGCGGAGTTCGAGAGCGTTGCCGAAGTCAGTCTGGCGGTGGATTCTGACTCGGGCGCCCAACTGCTTGCCGCGCGCGGCGGCCAGGGCGAGGCAGGCATTGACGGCGGCTTTATTGTCGGACGGGGATTCGGCCTGAACCAACTGGCGGGTGAGCGCGATGAGGCTCGGCAGCTCACGGCGGGCGCCGGCGAGCAGAGCGCGCATGGGAATCTTCGAGTCAGTTGCCAACGACATTCGTGCCTCTTTCGCCAGATTCGAGTCGATCGAACCCGAAAGACTCCTTGATTCTACGACACTTATGAGCGACTTTAGCAGCGGTTATTAGGGAGGCTCCATAGGTGAAATTGGCGCAGGGTGTGGCAAAAATGCCACACAACTCGATTTCCACACGCCGTCTATTCTAAACACAGTAAAGGTCTTCAACCCCGGAGAGGCACATTGGGTCAAAGAGCGCACCAGGAACAAACGATCGCAGAACCGCTTGAGCTTTCAGGCGTGGGACTGCACTCGGGCGCTCCTGTGACGATGCGGCTACTGCCCGCGCCGGCAGGGTCGGGGATCGTTTT
>JBEKAJ010000177.1:0-7429 GCA_050018295.1 Occallatibacter sp.
TCGGCAATGTGCCGAACAGAATCAGTCGAGGTCGACAACAAAGATGCCTTGCGAAAGGCGTTGCTTCGTAATCGATGCCTCATTATCCTTTTGGGTCAAATCGATGGCGAGTGATTTGAACCACTCCGTAGCTAATCGGTCCCAAGGTGGTAAATAACTGCCCACCCTGGCCCACTTTGGCTCTTTGGTCGCCTGTGGCCGTCGTCACGCACCGTTCACGCGACCCGGCTATCATGCCAGTTAGAGGCACCTGCTCTTATGAATCCCAGCGGCAACACCATCCTGATCACTGGCGGCGGTTCCGGTATCGGCCGCGGCCTCGCTGAATCCCTCCACGCCCTCGGCAACCAGGTCATCATCGCCGGACGTAGGCTCCAAGCTCTCGACGAAACCACCGCCGCCAATCCCGGCATCAAGTCGCTCCAGCTCGATATCGAACACCGCGCCCCCATCCGTGCATTTGCCGCCCAGATTATCGCTGAGTTCCCCGCTCTCAATGTCCTCATTAACAACGCCGGTATCATGCGCCGCGAGAATCTTCTCGAGCAGCAGCCCGACCTGGCGGACGCAGAGGCTATCGTCGCCACCAATCTGCTCGGTCCCATTCGCCTCACGGCAGCTTTGCTGCCGCACCTCCAACAGCAACCGCGTGCCACCATCTTGAACGTCTCATCGGGGTTAGCGTTCCTGCCTATGGCTCGCACGCCCACCTACTGCGCCACCAAGGCGGCCCTGCACTCCTACACGCTTTCGTTGCGCGCGCAACTTCGCAACACCGGCATCGAAGTTCTCGAGCTGATTCCTCCCTACATCGCCACCAACCTGATGGACGGCGCCGGCAACCCGCGTGCCATGCCGCTCGACAAGTTCATCGCTGAGGCCATGGAGATACTCAAGACGCAGCCCACACCGCCGGAGATCTGCGTCGAGAACGTGAAGACCCTCCGCTTCGCCGCCGAATCCGGCAATTTCGATACCATCTTCGCGCGGCTCAACGCGCCGCAGGCTGACGTGCGCTGATGTTTCCTTTGTCACAGCGGTTTTAGTCGCGCAGACATATAATTCAGCCGTTCTCGCACTACCGCGGGGATTAGCTCGCGAACGCGGTGTGTATTCAGCCATTCTTCTACCGAAAGTACCGCAGGCGCTGAAATGAAACGGAAGATGTTGTGCCTCCTCATGGGAAGCTTGTTCGCGTTTCCCGCTGCCGCACAGATTCCTGCTACGCCACTGGTAACTCGACCCATCGACGTAACCAACCTGGTCGCGCTGCGCGGCAGTGTGCATCCGTTGGCGCAGGCCGGCAATGACCGTGGACCCGTCCCCGATTCCTTTCCCACAGGGCGAATGCTTCTTCTGTTGAACCGTCCGCCGGAGCGAGAGGCCGCGCTCGAGCAATTCCTGCAGGCCGTTCACGCACCTGGATCGGCCACTTACCATAAATGGCTTACGCCAGAGCAATTCGGCCAGCAATTTGGCCCTGCCGATTCCGACCTCCAAGCCGCTTCCGCCTGGCTCGCTTCGCAGGGACTAATTGTGGCGAAGACCTCGAAGAGCCGGCAATTCATCGAGTTTTCCGGCACGGCAGGTGCGGTACGCGATGCCTTCCACACAGAAATCCACCAGTACAGCGTCAACGGCGAAACGCACTATGCGAACGCCGGCGAAATAAAGATCCCGGCCGCGCTCGCGCCGCTGATCGTGGGCGTCTCGCCCATAAACGACTTTCGCGCCAAACCCATGCTGCGAGTTCTTGGGCAAGCAACGTATTTGCGCAGCAGCCACACGGCGACTCCACAATGGACCCTCCCCAACGGAGCCAAGACGATTTATGCGCTGGCCCCGGAAGACTTTGCCACCCAGTACGACCTGGCGCCTCTTTATAAATCAGGAGTGAATGGTGCCGGTCAGACCATCGGCATTATCAACGAATCGAATATCGATCTAAGCCTGGTAGCGGCCTATCAAAAGCTCTTCAGCCTCTCCAGCGGGGTACCGCAGCTCGTCATCGATGGCTCCGATCCCGGCGATTTGGAAGGCGTCGACGTCGAAGCCTACCTCGACGTGGAAGAATCTGGGGCAGTGGCTCCCGGAGCCCAGGTCAATCTCTATATCGGAAATTCGAGCGGCCTTTTCACCGGCACCTTCAATTCCGGTACCGATGATGTCGATCCGCTCTATATGGCGGCTTTGCGCGCAGAGGAAGATAACCAGGCGAGCGTCCTCAGCGTAAGCTTTGGCAATTGCGAAGGCTTCATGTTGCAGTCCGGCAATGCGCTTTGGTCAGCACTTTGGGAGCAAGCCGCGGCGCAAGGGCAAACCGTACTGGTTTCCAGCGGCGACAGCGGTTCGGCTGGCTGCGATGACGCCAACGATCAATGGACGACCGAATATGGGCTTGCTGTAAACGGGCTGGCTTCCACGCCTTGGGATGTTGCCGTCGGCGGCACGGACTTCTATTACAGCGACTATGCGACCGGCGGCGCCAGCATGGCCAGCCTCTGGAATCAGACGAACGACACCAGCAATGGATCGCTGAAAGCCCCGTTGCCGGAGCAGGTCTGGGACACGGTCTACGGATTCAATGCGGCCGGTCCTTACAAGCAACTCACAACCGTTTCCATCCCTGCTGGCGGTGGCGGCGCCAGCAGTTGTATCGATTCGGCGGAGAATGCATCGGGCAGCGGTCTGCCGTTCGTTTGTTTCAATGTAGGGACGCAAGCCCTGTACGGCTACGCCAAACCAAGCTGGCAAAGTGGAGCGGGCGTCCCCAATGACGGCGTTCGCGACATCCCCGACGTCTCTCTCTTCGCGGCCGCCGGTACGAATCTGAGCGCCTATCCCATCTGCGCTCAAGCGGGCGACTGCGTAGCCGATTCGAGCGGAGAGGAACAAATCACGCTTGTGGGTGGAACGTCGGCGTCGGCTCCGGCGATGGCGGGAATCATGGCGCTCGTGAACCAGAAGTATGGCCGTCAAGGCCAGGCCAATTTCACCCTTTATCCGCTGGCTCACCAGGCGCCCTCGGCCTTCCACGACATCACGCTCGGCAGCAACAACATGACCTGTGTCGAAGGATCGCCCGGCTGCTCACTCGATACCAACGGTGACGGTTTCTATTCCCTGCAAAAGTACTCCGCGGGAGTTGGCTACGATCTTGCCACTGGCATGGGTTCAGTAGACGCCAGCGTGCTGGTGAACAACTGGAATTCCATCACCTTCAAGCCGACCACGACCACCCTGCAGATATCTCCCTCCACTGCGCAGGTTGGTGCGCCAGTCGCGGCCACCATCGACGTCAAGTCCTCATCTGGCGGTGGAACTCCTCAGGGAAACGTGACGATTCTGGCCGACCCAACTTCGGCGTCGGCCCCGTCACTTGGCGTCTTCGTGCTGAGCAGCGGTTCAGCCACAGCCTCGCTCACCGATCTTCCCGGTGGTACCTACCAGGTGTGGGCTCAGTACGGCGGCGATGGCACATTCGCCCCCAGCCAGTCCGCGCCGCAGTCAGTGACCATTACGTCGGTTGCCAGCTCTGTGAACCTCTATGGCTTCGCAGTCCCGGGACAAACCCTGAACCCGGCCGCTCCGTGTTTACTCGCCCCCAATCAGGATTTCTACGAGCAGTCGACAAACTTCGGACCCTGGGGCCCATCTCCCAGCGGGTCCGGCTTCACGGGTTGGCAGGTCGCGCCGCTCGCCATCGTCAACGGCTCATGGCCATCGTCCGGAACCTCGTTTGGATCCGGTACAGGCAGCGTCACATTCTCAGTGGACGGCACGCCGCAGGCTACCGTCGCCCTGAATTCCTACGGCTACGCGGGCTGGATTCCGCCCTCTACCTTCAATGCGGGCACCCACACCATCGGCGCCACGTACTCCGGCGACGGCAGCTACTCTTCTTCAACGGCTCCGCCCTACACCTTCATCGTGTCGCAGGTAACCCCTACGTTTAACGCGACTCCGGCTGCAAACTGTTCCAGCTTTTGGGGCACTGGCAACATCGGTAACCCAGTCAGTTGCTCATTCAACGCCGGTGACACCTTGCTGGTCGAAGTGCAAATCTCTCGGGCAAACTGCCACGTCCCAACCGGCGCCATCACCGTCAACCTGGGTCCGCTCTCACAGAACGTGACGCTCACTCCCGGTGGGCTGATCACGCAATCGGAAGACTTCATTGGAACACCAGTCATGATCGGCGAGGCGGCATTTCCAAACCTGCCCGCCGGTACTTACCCGCTCTCCGCAACTTACGCCGGCGATATGAATTCATTACCCACAACCTCCGCGGTTCCAAATCCGAGGCTTGGTTCGGCTCCGACCTTCACCGTGGTTGCCACGGCTCCGCCCGCGGCATTACTGCAAACCACCACGGCCATCTCCGCAGACCCACCCTCGCAGCAAGACACTTTTTGGACCACCGTCTACCTAACAGCCACTGTCACCGCCGCACCAGGTTCCACGACACCACCCACAGGCACCGTCGTCTTCTTCGAGGACGGTCTGCCGATCACCAGCGGAACGCTCGCGCCATCGGGCCCCAACAGCGCGACGGTGACAGAAATGGCAAACGGCTTCTTTATGGATCTCGGATCGAGCCAGCTCAAGGCAGTCTACTCCGGCGACAGCGTGTACCAATCGTCGGCCGTCCAGATCACTTACCAGATCAATCTCACTCAGACGACTGATTTCCTCCTCGCTCCGCAACAGCGGCAGATCACAGTGCAGTCCGGCGGCTCCGCAACTGCCGGCTTCAATCTGGCTTCTCTCAACGGCTACAACGGGACGGTGACACTCACCTGCACGCCGTCGTCGAGCCAAATCACTTGCAGCCTCAGCCCGGCCACCGTAACCGTCAACGGACAGGCGTCCACCACGCTTACCGTGAAGGCCGCGGTTTCCGGCGCATCCGCAAAGATCTCCCCCACCTCCGGCCGGCGCGGCTGGCTACATGGATGGCCCGGCGGCGGCGCATCGGCGCTGGCCTTTTGCATCCTGCTCGTCTTTCCTCTGCGCAGGCGCCGCTGGATTGGCTTTGCTTGCCTGCCGATTCTGCTCGCCGCGGCGATCCTCTCCGGCTGTGGAGGCAGTGGGAGCACAGGCGGCGTTGGCGGAGGGGGCGGGGGTGGCGGATTCAACAACACGCCCGCTGGCACCTACACCGTGCTCGTCACGGGCACAGCCAACGGCATCGTGCACAGCGCGCAGATTACCGTCGTCGTTCACTGATGCCGCGGTGCCTCGCCAGCCGCATTCCGGCCCTGACGCGGTAGTCTTTCGCGTAGCCGCGTCACCGTATCTGATTTCCAAGTTTTCCAGTTACGCGCCTGATTCGCACAGCCTCGCCGATGGGGAATTCTGGCCTACACTCTTTCCTATGGCCACCGTCC
Source organism: Occallatibacter sp. (assembly GCA_050018295.1). Lineage (GTDB taxonomy): Bacteria > Acidobacteriota > Terriglobia > Terriglobales > Acidobacteriaceae > Telmatobacter. Next base: position 5,391 of record JBEKAJ010000177.1, read on the forward strand.
CCGACCTCACCCTTGAAGCCGGCCTGCCCGCGAATCTCGACGCGGAAAAGACCATCCTCGGCGCGATCCTGCTCGATAACGCCGCCCACGCTGAGGCTGCCGAAGCTCTCAAGGCCGACGACTTTTCTCTCGACTCGCATCGCCGCATTTTCCTTCGAATGAGCGAGTTGATCGACACAGGGCGCACCGTGGACATCGTCACCCTTGCCAATGAGCTGGCGCGCTACAAGGAGGTTGAGTCCGTCGGTGGCGTCGCCTACCTCGCCTCCCTCACTGAGGGTTTGCCCCGCCGTCCGGTCATCGAGGATTACGTCCGCATCGTTAAAGACAAGAGCATGCTGCGCCGCCTCATGGGCATCTGTTCAGCCGCCATCGCCAAGGCTGCCGACCAGAGCCAGGATGCCATCGGCGTCCTCGATGAGACCGAGTCGCAACTGCTTGAGGTCAGTGAAGCCGGCCTCGCTCAAGGCCTGCAACCTCTCGACATCATCGTCCGCGACTCATTTGGCAACATCGACAACCTCTACAAACAGAGCCTCACGATTACCGGTCTTCAAACCGATTTCACGAAGTTCGATGAGATGACCAGAGGCCTTCAGAAAGGGGAGTTGATCATCATCGCCGCACGCCCCTCCATGGGCAAATCGGCGCTGGCCATCAATATCGCACAAAACGCGGCAGTCACGCATCGGAAAGTCGTCGCCGTTTTCAGTCTGGAAATGAGCAGGGAATCGCTCCTGCGTCGCATGTTGGCGTCTCAGGCGTGGGTCGACCAGCGAATGATGCAGGCCGGTCACATTGGTGGAAAAGACCACGAAAAGCTGCAGGTGGCACTGGAACAACTCATTGAGTCGCGCATCTTCATTGACGACTCGGCGAATACCACGGTGGCCGAGATGCGCGCCAAGGCTCGTCGCCTCAAGCAGAACGCCGGCGGCCTCGATCTCGTTGTGGTCGACTACCTGCAACTGATGTCGGCCACCCCGCCGGGAGCCGGGCGCAAAGGCTATGAGAACCGCGTTCAGGAAGTATCCGCGATCTCGCGCGGCCTCAAGGCCATGGCCAAAGAACTCCAGGTACCGGTGATGGCGCTCTCGCAGCTCTCGCGTAGCAACGAAAAACGCGACGATAAGCGCCCCTTGCTGAGCGATCTGCGCGAGTCGGGCTCCATTGAACAGGATGCCGATGTTGTTGCCTTCATTCACCGCGACAGTTACTACAAACGCGACGAGGAGATGACGTCGGACGAAAAGGCCAAATCGGAGCTCATCATCGCCAAACAGCGTAACGGACCCACCGGCATCGTTCACCTGAACTTCGCATCCCGGTTCACTCGATTCGACAATCCCGATACGACGCACGAAATCGACTGAGCGCATGTACGTCTTGTGTGCCTTGCGCCCGCTTCCCCTGCGTGACTATCTTTGTCGAAGCACAGCGATCCGTCCCAGGTGAACCTTCATGGACGATCTCAAACGCCTCTTCGAGCAGCACTTCCAGTCGCCTCCAGAGCGCGTTCAGCCGCTCCAGGGCCAACTCGGCGGTTCCGGGCGCGTCATTGTCCGCCTCGCCGGCGCGGGGCAGACCGCCATCGGCATTCTTTATTCCGTGCGCGAAGAGAATGTTGCTTTTCTTGGGTTCTCACGCCATTTCCGCCGTCACGGGCTGCCGGTGCCGCAGATCTATGCCGAGGATTTGAGCCACGGAGCCTACCTCGAAGAAGATCTGGGCAACACCACTCTCTTCGAATTCCTCAGCGCCAATCGTTCCGGGCACGACATCGCGCCCGATGTCGTTGAAGCGTATCGAAAAGTTGTCGCCGTCCTCCCACGCTTCCAGGTCGAGGCTGGACGCGATCTAAATTACAAAGTTTGCTATCCGCGTGCGAGCTTTGACCGCCAATCCATCGCCTGGGATCTGAACTATTTCAAGTACTACTTTCTCCGCCTCGCCGGCATACCCTTCAACGAGCAGGCTCTCGAAGTCGATTTCACGCGCCTGACCAAATTCCTGCTCGGCGCCGATCACGACTACTTTCT
>JBEKAJ010000178.1:0-11976 GCA_050018295.1 Occallatibacter sp.
CGCGCCGGCGGGCTTCGTCGTTCACCGCGCTCGTGGGACTCTCCATCCACCCTGCGACAATGGCCTGGCTGGTGCTCATCACTCACCAGACGCAGCCAGAGAAGAAAATGCTCAGGTACGCTTAACCGCTTCTCCGGTATTTCGAGAAAAAGCCCCAGGAGAAGGCTCCACGGATTGCCGGACTTCCCAGCCTGCGCGCTCCTACTTGGCGGCGAGCTTCTGCGCGGCAATCGATCCCGCCGCGCCATCCTTGTCCGCATCCTTCACCTTAGCCCACAGTGCGCGGGCCTGATCCTGCTTGCCCTCGGCGGCGTAAAGATCGGCCAGGTCGAGCTGCGCCACGCTGGTTGACACCGTAGCGGAAGGCTTGGCAGCGATCTGGTTATAAAGCGCGATCGCATCGTTGTCGCGGGAAGTCTGTCTGTAAAGTCCCGCCAGAGCCAGCTTGGCCAGGTTGGCTACATTGCGATCCAACGAGCCAGCCGCCGTCTTCAACTCGGTCTCGGCATTGCCGTTCTGGCCCAGCACCTCGTAGGTAACGCCTGCAAAATAGTGGGCTTTGGTCCCTTCGGGCAGCCAGCCGTAATCGTGAGCAATGGCTACGAACTCGCGGTTGGCTTCCTTGGCGCGCGCAGCAGCGGTGGTGTACGTGCCCGTTTCAGGGGGGGCGCCGGGGGTGGCCAGCGGCATTGTGTACACATCCAGTGCTGCGCCCAGTGCGGCGTTTGCCGCCGACGAGCGAATGTTCCAGAAAATCAGTCCGCCGATGACCAGAACCACAACGATTCCAATGCCGATGCTCCAGCGCACCGCGGCGGCCTGGTGTTCGCCGATCCAACTGGCGCTGCTTGCGGCAGCCTGCGCAAATTTGTCCTTTTTCAGGGCGTGACGGGTTCGAGTATCCACGGGGTCTTTCTTATCCTTTGCAGATAGACTTGCAGGCGGGTCCGAACAGAAGAAAATGGCGCCACTGCAACCCAATTAGTGTATCAGCGCGATTTGAGCAGAGTCCACCGAGGCGCGGATGCTGTGGGACCCTACTCCTTCCGCGAAGGACGGTGAACGCTTGCCGCCGCACCGCCGGAACGATACGCTAAAGACATGTACGAGGAATTCCACGTCGCCGACCGCTGGAGCGGCGAAGACCTCCACTGCCGCTGGAAGGAGACGATGGTGGCCATCGCCACACGCCACGCCGACGCCGTGGACGTGCGTTTCGACGTGAACGGCCGCCCCATGTGGATCGCGTTACCGTGCACCGCCTGGGTGGAGCAGAAGAAACGCTCCGGCAAGGTGATCACGGACCAACTGGCGGCGCAAATTGCCGGGCGATATTTGAAGCAACTAGTCGAAGAAGGCTACGACTCACGGCGCGAGGTCTACACCATGACCGTTGCCGAAGTGCTCGATCAGCTTGACGCCGTGGTTGCCGAAGCCAAGGCGCAAGGCACAATGCCAGCGCTGCCGGTGGGACCTTAGAAAGCTCCCCAACAAAGCGACGCGCCAGCGCGTCCAACATTCGCACACGACGCGATCGCCTTCTCATGAATCGTAACGTCGCCATGGTTCTATTCGCCGCCGCCGCCGTTCTCTTCATCGGGAGGTGTGCCAGCGCCGCGCAAACCCCCAAACCTGCTCCGCATGCGCCCCTGCCCAATGCCAGCGAGCTGCTGCAACGGGCGCTCGCCAATGAGCGCAAGCTGGCGGCCGAGCGCGAGAAATACGATTGCCGCATCAACGACCGGACGATCGAGACCGACAGCAAAGGCAACACCAAAAAAGACACATCGGTGGTGTCGGACCTCTTCTATGTCAATGGCGTTCCCATCGAGCGCACCCTCCAGAAAAACGGCAAGGATCTGTCCGCCGATGATCAGCACAAGCAGGACGATCACGTGATGAAGGAGACGCTCAAATACAGCAACCAGGCCAATGCGCAGAGAGAAGAAGACAAGCAGAACCAGGAGCTCGAAGACTTTATGGAAGCCATGATGCTGGCCAAGGGGCGCCGCCAGAGTGTTGACGGCCATAGCGTGCTCTTCTGCGACATTGTGCCCAACCCGAAGTTCGAGGCGAAGAATCTGAACCAGCATCTGGCTCAGGTGATGCAGGGCAAAGTTTCCATTGACGAGCAGACAGGCGAAATGATCGATATCAACGTAACGTCAGTTGCGGATTTGAAGATCGGCGGCGGGCTGGTGGCCAATGTGCACAAGGGCCTGTGGCTGCACATCCACAATCAGCCGCGTCCCGACGGCGTCTGGCTCACCGACTTGGCCGAAGGCTCAGGCGCCGCGCGCGCCGCGCTGTTCCTCCACCCGTATTTCCGCTTCAAGGAAACCGCGGACAATTGCCATCTCTACACGGCCACGGCCACGCAGGTGGGACCAGTGCAGGTGGTCAAAAAACCGCAGACCGGCGCGCCACGCTAGCTTTCCGCGCGCGCCTGCTCCAGATCGCGGCGCCTGAGCAAGCGGCTCAGAATCACATAGAGGACAGGGATAAACACGAGGTTCAGCACGGTAGAGAGCAACATGCCGCCGACAATCGTCGTTCCCACGGATCGGCGGCCCAACGCGCCGGCTCCGGTGGCAAACACAAGCGGCAAAACGCCCATAATGAACGCGAACGAGGTCATCAGAATCGGTCGCAGCCGCAATTCGGCGGCTTCGGTCGCTGCTTCGGCGATGGTGCGGCCCTTGCGCCGCAACTGCTCGGCAAACTCGACGATAAGAATCGAGTTCTTCGCCGAGAGGCCGATGAGCATCACCAGCCCGATCTGGCAATAGACATCGTTCGCCAGTCCGCGCAGCGCAATCAGCCCCAGCGCGCCCAGAACCGCCATTGGCACGGCCAGCAGAATAATGAACGGCAGCGCGAAGCTCTCGTATTGTGCCGAAAGCGTGAGATACACGACCAGAATGCCCAGCCCGAAGATGACGAGGGCTTTGCCGCTGGACTCGAGCTCGTCGAGTGTGAGGCCCGTCCACTCGTAGCTCATGCCGTGCATCATGTTGTCTGTGGCCAGCTTCTCCATGCTCACGAGCGCCTGCCCTGAACTGTATCCGGGTGCGGGCGAGCCGTCGATCTCCACCGCGCGGAAGAGATTGTAGTGCGTGATCACTGGAGGGCCTGCGCTCGCTTGAACCGTGACCAGGTTGTCGAGCGGGATCATCTGGCCGGAATCGGAGCGCACATAGTAGCTGTGCAGGTCGCTGGCCTTCATGCGGAAGGGCTGGTCGGCCTCCACGTAAACGCGATAGGTACGGCTGTTGTAGTCGAAGTCGTTGACGTACTCCGAGCCCATGAAGACGCTGAGTGTAGTCGCGATCTGCGTGATCGAGACACCCATCGCCTTCGCCTTCTCGCGGTCGATCGTCACCAGTTCCTGGGGATCGTTGGCGGAGAAAGTCGTGATCAGGTCGGTGAGATCCTTGTGTGTGCCGCCCGCGTTCACAACCTGGTGCGCCACGCGGTCCAGGTCGCTCAGAGTGTTGCCGCCTTGATCCTGCAGCATGAATTGAAAGCCACCGTAGCTGCCCACGCCCTCGACGGCCGGCGGCTCGAATGCGGCCACCAGGCCGCCATTGGGGGCGAACATCAGCATTTGCAGTTTAGGCGAGATATCCTTGATGATGTCGGCCGTCGAATATGCTTTTTCTCCGTGCTCGTTCGTTGTGTTGGTGTTGACAAACATCATGCCCGCGTTGGACGCGCTGCCGGCAAAGCTGAAGCCCAGAATTGAAAACAATCCGCCCACGTGGGGATTCTGCGCAATGATGGCGGCTCCCTCATCGGCGAGGGCTGTGGTGTAGGAAAGCGAGGAACCCGGCGGAGCCTGCACAATCACCATGAAGTAGCCCTGGTCCTCCTGCGGAATGAAGCCCGTGGGAACCACGCGGTAGATCCACACCGTTGCGGCAAGACCGGCGAAGAAGACCAGCAGAAGAAGATAGCGCAGTTGCAGCGCGACATGAATGATGCGCGCATAAGTGCTGGCCAGCCAATTGATGAAAGCGTCGGCGCCGTGAATGAATCCCGCGAAAGCGCGCGAGACCAGCCGGATGTGAAGAAAATCCAGCTGGCGCGGACGGGCCTCTTCGCCTCGGAGGAACATCGCCGAAAGCGCCGGCGAAAGAGTAAGCGCGTTGAACGCCGAGATGGCGATGGAAAACGCGATAGTGAGCGAGAACTGGCGATAGAGAATGCCGGTGGTGCCGGGGAAGAACGAGACCGGCACGAACACGGCGATCAGCACCAGCGAGGTGGCGATCACGGCGCTGGTTACCTCACTCATGGCGCGCGAAGTGGCCTCGCGGGCCTTGGAGTGTTCCATGTGAATGTGGCGCTGCACATTCTCGATGACCACAATCGCGTCGTCGACCACCAGGCCCGTGGCCAGCGTGATGCCGAAGAGAGTAAGCGAATTGATGGAGAAATTGAATATCCGGATAAACGCAAAGGTCCCGATGAGCGAAACCGGAATGGTAACGGCAGGAATGATGGTGGCGCGCCAATCGAGCAGAAATAGAAAAATGACCGTGATGACGACAACGATGGCTATGGCCAGCGTGATGAGCACTTCGCGAATCGATTCGCCCACTGTCGTGGTGGAGTCGAAAGCAATTGCGTAGTGGAGGCCGGGCGGGAAGCTCTTTGAGAGCTGTTCCAGAGCGGCTTTGGCCTTGCGGTCAACCTCGAGAGAGTTGGCGTTCGACAGTTGCTCCACTCCGAGGCCCATCGCGCTATGGCCCTGGTACTTAAGCCCGGTGCCATAGCTTTCGGCGCCTACCTCCGCATGGCCCACGTCCTTCAGCTGCACCAGGCCGTTGGGCGAATTCTTGACAATAATGTTGTCGAACTCTTCCGGACTGGTAAGCCTGCCCACGACGCGCACGGGAATCTGGTAAGCCTGCTTCGGGTCAGCTGGCGGCTGCCCGAGCTGCCCCGCCGGAACCTCGACGTTCTGCTCCTCGAGCGCATTCACCACGTCGGTTGCGGTCAGGCCGCGGGCAGCCAGGCGCACTGGATCGAGCCACACGCGCATGGCGTACTTGCGGGCGCTAAAGTCGATGACATCGCCGACGCCTGGTACGCGCTTGAGCGCGTCGACGACGTAGATGTCCAGATAGTTGGAGATGTATTCGTCTGAGTAGCGGCCGTCGAGCGTATAGAATCCGGCGCCAAAGACGAAGTTGAAGTTGGATTTCAGGACGTTGATGCCCGTCGAAACGACCTCGCCGGGCAGACGGCCCTCCACGCTGGCCACGCGGTTCTGCACGTCCACGGCAGCGATGTCGAGGTTGTATCCGGTTTGGAATGTGATGTCGATCTCGCAACTGCCGCTATTGGTGCTCGACGAGTTGATGTAGCGCATCCCCTCCACGCCGTTGATCGCTTCTTCCAGAGGAATCGTGACGGCCTTTTCGACTGTCTCCGCATCGGCGCCCACGTAATTCGCGGTTACCGACACCACGGGCGGCGCCAGCGAGGGATACATGGCCACCGGAAGATTGGGAATGCAGATGGTGCCCGCGAGAATGATCAGCAAAGCGCAAACCGTGGCGAAGACCGGGCGATGAATAAAGAAGTCGACAAACACGATGAGCCCTCTTTCCTACGAGACCGTCGCGGGCTGCGTGTGTTTGCTCTTCCTTGCCCGAGCCCTGTGATGCTTTCTGTGACGAGGATGGTAAGCCGCAGTGCGGCGCGCGCCGCTATTCTCCGCCTGCGCTCCCTCTGATTTTGCGTGAGGTCCGCTCGCTTGCCCCTGCGAGGGCGCGGCTGGCGGTGGTCCGCCCATCGGCATCACTGGCATGCCGTCCACCAGGAACTGTGTTGCCGACACAATGACGCTGTCGCCCGCATTCAGCCCTGAAATAATTGAGTAGTTGTTCCCCACCGTGTCGCCGAGCACGACCGAAGTGCGGTGCGCCACGGCCATTCCATTTTGCTTCAAAACCACAAACACGAAACTCTCTTCACCTTGCCGCGTCACCGCCAGCACCGGAACGACTGCCATGGGTTTTGTGCTCCAGATAACGTCGGCCTTGACCAGTTGCGCATTGCGCAGCCCCTCCGGCCCTGCCTGCACGGGAGCCTTCACCAGAATCCCTTGCAGCGTGCTGTCCACCTCCGACGAAACGAAATCGATCCGCGTCTTCTCCAGCAGCTTTCCGCTGTTGTCCGTCAGATTCACTGCCAGCCCTTGGTGCACCTCGCCTGCGCGCTCGGTGGGAATATAGATATACGCCTCAAGATGGCTGTTGTCGTCGATCGTGGTCAGAACCGTAGCCGGTGACTGATTTTGAGAAACGTAGTCGCCAACGTGAACCGGAATGTCGCCGACTACGCCATCGAATGGCGCACGGATGGCATAGTAGCCCAGCAATTGTTCCCCCGCCTTGCGCGCTTCAACTGCCGACTGATAGTCCGCCTTGGCATTCTGGAAAGCCTGTTGCGCCTGCTCGTACGCGTCGCGACTGGTCACGCCGGCCTCAAACAGCTTGCGCTGCCGCTCCACTTCTACGGTGTCGTAGTCGTCAAGCGCTTTCTTCTGCTGTTCGGTTGCGCGCAATGAGTCCACCGTCGCCCGCTGCTGCCGTGCATCGATCTCCATGAGCAACTGGCCGGCCTTCACCTGGTCACCGGAGTGGACTCGAATATCCGTCAGTTGTCCGCTCACCTGCGGCAACAGCGCGGTCGAGCGGCGCGATTTAATGGTGGCCACATACTCGCTGCTTTGCGCCACCGGCGCCATCGTCACCGCCACTGTCTGCACCGGCAAGGCCTGCATCTGGGGTCCGCCGGCCGCCGGCGCTGGCTTCTTCTGGCAGCCGGTAGCCGCCAATCCCGCCAGGATCACGCAACTTATCGTATAAATGCGTTGGAATCTGATTTGGGTCACTCGATTCTTCCTCTGGCTACCGTGACCGCCGCGCTCTGCGATGGACTCGTGGGGCGGGCAGGCGGTGGAGCGTCTCCGCCATGATCGTCGCCGGATTCGCTTCGTTGCGGTTCTTGCCTGGATGATGCGTTACGCGGATCTGGGTAACTGACACAAAAAACGGAGCGGCGCCGTCCGTTGCAGCGTCCGCTTCGATGTGAATCTTCATCGAGGATAGCGTACAAGACGGCTACGCGGCGGTGACGCTTCTGGTTCCGGCTTGCGCGGCTCTTGGCGGCCTGCTGACCGCCCGTCGCGGCCACGCCCTTTGGATGCGTGAAAGCGCTGCGCGGCTCCGGCCATTCTCTTTTGACACGCATTAGCCGAGTTGATAGCCTCGTTGATAAGGGCACCCGCGGCCAATCTCACCTCTGCGCTCTGCTCTCCCAGCCGTCCCCGTCGTCTAGCCCGGCCTAGGACACCGCCCTTTCACGGCGATAACACGGCGCTAAGAGTGCGGTTTTGGGTCGAAATGGGGCCATTTGGCGCACAAAAATCGATAAGAATCGACAAAAATCGGCGAAGATTTTGGGACCGATTTGTTGATGCTGAAGGAGTTAACCTCACTTTGCACCACAGGTGGGGCACATTTTTTTAATTTTCGTATTTATTTGTTTTTTGACCTCCGAAACCCGAGCCAGAAGCCGGAAGCCAGAAGCCGGAAGCCGGAAGCCGGTAGCCAGTAGCCAGTAGCCAGTAGCCGACCGCCGACGTGGATGCGGTTCTAGTGTGGTTGGTGATCTTGGAACGAGTATGCGCCGAAGGCGAGAAATGATCGGCAAACTTGGCAGAGATCAGAGATCAGGGGGCAGAGATCAGAAAAACAAGGACTTAAGGTGCGGCGGGGAAGACGATTTTCAGGGCCGGGGCCTTGACATTCATCGTTGGAGTGAAGAAGTGAAGGAGCCTCCTTGGGGCGCTGGGCCGCCCGATTTCAAGAATTGGTCAAGGGCAGTCTTGTACTTACCTGGAACAGTCTTCCACGCCACCATAAATTTCATGATTTCTCCTCCTCGGGGAAATTTTGGTTGTTGAGATTGCCTGGCCCGTGAGGCTCAGCTTGGGCCAAATGGACCGGGCCTGAGGCTATACCGCGGTAGCGGGGAAGAGGGAGGTTTTTTCTTGCGGTGCGGGCGGCGATCATCGCGGAACGGGCTTCTGGCTGTATCTCCAGAGGGGATACGGCAACCCGGCCAGCCGATTGATGACAACGGCCTGAGCGATAAGGAGAAAGACCGCCGCTTCAATAATGACCAATGCTTTGGGCTTCGAGATGATGCCCAGCGACACGATGAGCGTTGTGGCGCCGGCGGGAGGGTGATCGGCGCGCAAAAGGACCATCAGCGCGCCCGTTGCCGAGAGCGACAGCGCGGCGGCAAGAATCCTTGGCCAGTACACGCCGGAATGCACACCGAAGGGCAGATTCGCGGCGCCGGTAAGGGAGTATGCACCATAGCCGCAGATGAGGCCTATGGCGTGGCCCAGGATGGTGTTGCGCGGGCTGGAGTTCTCTGCGAGCGGAGCGATGAATAGCAGGTAGGCCGTGGGACCGAGCGACGGAAAGACGAACGGGCTGCCGGTGACGACCGCCAGCAGCGCCAGCAGCGTAATAGTGAGAAAGCCGTTCACGGCGACATAGATTGCCCAGACCACGCGGGGTGGGAAATGGTCCAGCAGCCACGCGAGCCGCAAGCGCCCAAGCAGCACCGCAACGTGCTCAGGTCCTCTATCGCTGGTGCTCGCGCCTGCAACTCGCAATGTGCGCCTTTCGATTGCTCAGATATTGGGGAGAAGATCGAAGTACTCATCGTCTTCGTTCTTTCCGCCCTCGCCCTCGCCGATCTTTTTTTCGGACTCGACAAATTCGATGCGCTCGATCCACTTGACCATCTTGTAGCCGAGCTGGTTTTCGACGCGCAGCCGCAACGGGGCGCCGTAGACCTCGGGCAGCGGCTGGCCGTTCATCTCGCTGGCGAGCAGGCATTGCGGCTTGAGCACATTTTCAAGGCTCTGCGTATCGTAGTAGGCGCCGCCGTAGAGTGCTTCGCCAAAGGAGAAGAAGGCCACGGTATGCGCCTCGGGCCTGGGGCGGACGAGCTCGATCAGCGTCTTAATGGGAATACCGCCCCACTTGGCAATGCCGCTCCAGCCCTGGATGCAATGATGCATGGCGATGTGCTCCAGCTCACCCAGATCGCGCAGGTCGGCCAGCGAAAGCTCGACGGGATTCTCGACCAGGCCGCCGACTTTCAGCTTGAAATCGCGGAAGTGGCCCTCGGCCAAGCGCTTCCAGTCATCGCGCACGGGCAGCTTGCCATTCGGCCACATGAAGGGCGAAATGTCCTTCTCCGAATACTTTTGCTGCGGCATCAGGCGGTTGAGCGTGAGCAGTTGCATGGGATAGGTGACGACCTTGAGCGCATGCTGCAAAGCGCGCGGCTGAAACCAGGAGAGATAATGCGCGGCGATCCAGCAAAGAACCACGACGGCGATGCCCACGAGGCCCAGCCAGATGCCCAGCCGGGCCTCGTCGTTGGTTCCGAGCACGATGTGGTTCATGTTGCGCGCGAATCCGGTCATGACCACCAGCGTGATGTGCACAACCAGAAACGCGAGAAAACTGAGCATGGTGAGGAAGTGGATGGAGCGCGCCGATTGCCGACCGCCGAAGAGCTTTGCGTACCAGGTGAAGTGATTCACGACGGCGGGTGACATTGCGATACCGGTGAGAATCGCCAGCGGGCCAAAGACGAAGACCACCGTGAAGTAGGCGATCTGCTGCAGCGCGTTATAGCCATAAAAGCCGTTGGGCTCGGCAGGCAGATGAAAGGTGGCGTAGTGGACCCAGGTATTCCACGCCTGCAAAACGACCGTGGGCGAAGCGGGCACCAGGCGCTTCCACTGGTCGGTGGTGAAGAGCATGGTGACGAAGTACAAGCCGCAGAGGATGAAGCCGTGCACGTTGATGAAGTGCCAGACGCGCGCGACGCCGATGGTGTGCCGGTAGCCGGGAGTGCCGATGAGAGGAGTGAGGTAGCGGGCGTCGTCCTTCGCCGTCCACAGGCAGTCGCGCGGAACCCTGATGGGCGTGAGGCGGATCCACTCGCTGTTCGGCGTGCAATCGTCGTTGAAATAGAGCCGGGGATGATCGGCGAGGATGGAAAGGCCGCTGCGAATAAGCATGGTGACGAAGAGGAAGTTGAAGAAGTGGCAGTAGCGGACCCAGAGCGGGAAGCCGTGAGGCCCTGAGAAGTCGCTGGGATAGACGAGCGGGACGGGCGGAATGTGCGGCAGGCCGGCCACGGCCATCTCAATCCACGCCGCTGCCACCAGCGCGGCAATTGCGGCGGCAGTTCCGATCAGAATCGAAGGACGAATCCAGAGACGGTGGCGGCGGTCCGCGGGATAGTGCACCGCTCCATGCTCAGCATCGAATGCAATCATGACCCCCAGCTTCCGCGTGCGGCTGGGAAGATTCCGCGCGACGGACCGACAGTTACGTTATACCCCACAGTGGAGAAGTGCGTCTCAAATTTGCGGCGTGGGTGCGCGTGGCGCCGCGTGCTTTGTTATTTCGCGAAAAACGAGCCGGGTTCCCAGGGCTACGGCATTTTAGGAAATGGTGTAGCCGTCTTTATCTCGTGCAAGGTCGTCGCTCCCTGATGGTCGCGCCGACTCGAGGGCCTCGGATTCGGTACACGGAATTTCCTAAAATGCTATGGCGCCCTGGGCTATTTTCTTGCGCTCCCTACTGGAGCTTCCTGAGCACTGCGCGGGCACGACGCCTTTGGCGAGCGTCGCCTTGATGCCGCGGAGGGCCTGCCTCGTCCGTTCTTCGTTCTCGATCAAGGCAAAAGGGGAGGGCGAAGCGGACGAGATTTGGCTTGAAGATCGTATTATGGCCCAGACGGAGGAAGTGGTTGCCGGGCACGGCCCAGCCCGTCTGGGCTCGGATCTCTTGGCAAGGGGAGGCAGATGTGGACCTCGCGTTTGTGCGGAAGGTATTGGCGGGTGGAGCAGGGACGGTGGTCGTGGTCTTGCTTGTGTGGGCAACCGTGCAAGCACAGGTGACGCCCAATACAAACTCGCCGAAGATGGCAATTTTGCACGCGACTGTCACGATCACCGGAGGCCTGGCATTCACCGGGTCCTATGACGATCGCCTGTCAGTCCGCACGTGTGCCGATGTCGCAAGGGACGGAACAGGCGAGTCCGGCGGCACGGGCGGTGCGGCGTTCGATGTACCGATACCACCTCCAGATCCCGGCGGCAATCCCGGCCCGGTGGGCGGCGGCCACACCTTCTCGACCGATGTAGCGGCCTGGCCTTATCACGGCCCAGGCACATACACGGGCTCCGGCTTGACCGCGACACAGATGGATGTGGACACCCCACCCGGTTCCCAGGACACTCATATCTTCGCGTTTCCAACCGGCGTGGGGACGCTGATCGTCAAGCCCGACGCTTCGGGCTCGTTCCAGTTCACCGGCTTGCAGGATCCTGGTAGCGTCACGATTTCTGGTCAGGTTATCTGGACCTGCTCGTAGCTACGCAGGCACAACGCCTTTGGCCAGCATGGCCTTAATGCCGCGGAGGGCCTGGCGGGTACGTTCTTCGTTCTCGATGAGGGCGAAGCGGACGTGGTTGTCGCCGTAGTCGCCGAAACCGATGCCCGGACTAACGGCGGTTTTGGCTTCGGTCAGCAGTAGCTTCGAGAACTCGAGCGACTTGAGGTCGCGGTAGGGTTCGGGAATCTGGGCCCAGACGAACATGGTCGCTCGGGGCTTGGCGACGCTCCAGCCGGCTTTGTTGAGGCCTTCGACGAGGACGTCGCGGCGGCGGCGGTAGGTGTCGCAGATTTGAGCGACGCACTCCTGCGGGCCTTCGAGGGCCGCGATGGCGGCAACCTGGATGGGCGTGAAGGTGCCGTAGTCGAAGTAGCTCTTGAGGCGGGCGAGGGCACCGACGAGGCGCTGATTGCCGACCATGAAGCCGACGCGCCAGCCGGGCATGTTGTAGGACTTCGAGAG
>JBEKAJ010000179.1:0-7352 GCA_050018295.1 Occallatibacter sp.
GAAGCCGGGATCATAGAACAGACTTACTACCGTTGGCGCAAGGAGTATGGCGGCTTACAGGTGAATCAGGATCAGCTCCGCCACCAGTCGCTCCAGCTTGCCTGCTTGTTCGCCGCGGATTCCGTTGTCATTGCTAATGACCCTCCTGTTCCGCGTCCTGTCCTGAAATCAGACGCAAGGGGCTCAGAATCCCTGAGGGAAGCGGTTGCAGATGATCAATGTCTTGCGGTGTGAACTTCTCGCCGTATCGCAGGTTAAGCAGCCGGTAATCCCGCGCAGCGCGCCCTGCGAGCTCGTTGATGGCGGTGTTGGCCACAACAATCTTCAGTTCGTTCCTGCCCGAGTGCAACAGCGGTGCAACATCCAGCTTGAAGGGCGGATGCCACACTGCTCCCGCGGGCTTTCCGTTCACGTAAACCAGGGCCGCTTCGCGCAGCGGTGGGTCGTACCACGCTCGCATTCCGGCCTGATGAAGCGTGGTGCGCTCTACCGGCGTTCCCTCGCCAAAACTGAGAAACACGGTGCCTGCCTGGGCCACCGAATCGGGAATCTCGACCGCGCGCTCATAGGTCACCGTGCCGGAGTAGTATTTCTGAGCTTCATCGTCCGTCCATGAGTGCAGGCTTTGCATGGTTTCCATCGCGCCCGTTTTGTCGAACGTCACCTTCCAATCGTGGGTCAAGTCGATGGGCGCAAACTGCGCGGGGCGCTGCTGTCTTGATGCGGGTGCGGCGTGATCAGTGAAGACAACTACCTTCGATTCATACGGCTCGAGATGCATTGACAGCGTGCGGTTTGCTCCCGCGCCAGTGACCTTGCCGCTGAACGGATCCCACCACTCCGCGCAGGTTCCCGCGGTGCGGAAGGTAGCCTCAAATGTATGCGGGCGATTATCGGTGTTGGCCACAAAATAAATGTCCGCATCCGGAAGCTTACGGTGGATGAAGCCGATCGTGGGCGTTGCCGGAGAAATCGTCACATCCGCCGGGAGAATCGCGCCGATGACTCCGCCCAACTCAGCAGGGCTTGCAACAAGCGTGGCATTTTTCGCTCCGGCCGCAAACAGCTCCCGCGAGACTCGCTCCACGGCAGCCGAATCCCGTGGAGCTTCCTTAAAGCCCGGTGCGCGTGAGGGAAGGCTCTTGATGGCGATCACTAAGCCGCCACGACGCGCGAAGTCCTCGATGCGCCGGTACGTCGCGAGCGGCAATCGCTCCAAGTCCGGAAGGATCAGCACCGGATAACGAATGCCAATGCGATCGATCGCCGCCGAGTCAATGAAGTCGAAGTTATAGCCCGCATCGAGAATCGCTGGAACAAGATCGGGTCCCAGCAGTCGAGGCATCTCGTCGGTGACGGAGACGTGGCCCGAGCGGAACCGGGCCTGTGCGTCTTCTTCAGGCAGCAGAACGGCGATGTCGTTGGCCGGTTTGCCCTGGCGAAGCAGATAGCTCATATGCGCGAAGTAACTCGTCACATCCGGCATCACAATCCACCATGGATTGTGATCGTTGAAGACTGCGGCTGCGTAGAACGACCAGCCGGGATCGCCGGCTGATGGCGGCGAATAGGGCCAACCGTGGCCCACGAGCTGATTGATTCCTTGCAGGAAAAATGTGTCGGCCTCCGCCTTCATGTCCAACGGTGTTGCACGGAACGACGGCGAGTGCAGCCACGTCCACGTCTCCGACGATGTGATGGGCCGCCCATACACGTGGGTTGCCGATGTCGCCCACCGCGTGTACGAGAACGGTCCGTGCCATTGCGAGCCTTCACCCTCGGGTAGATCGACGAGCGCGTTGCTCGAGAGCGTGACAGCGGGTGTTCCGTAGCTCTGCGAGCGGAACCGCGTGTGATGCTCGCGCGCCCAGGTGTTCAGCGGCGTCAGATAGTGCTCGTCGATCAGCTCGGCCAGCGTGCGGCCCCAGTCGTAGCGCAGGTCGGCGGCCTCAGGCATTGTCCCGGCCACGAGCTCCGGCAGGTGCGGTGTCAGGTCGTAACCGCGGCGCGTGCGGAATTCATCGAGGAAGTCGGGCGTCCAGTCGGACTCGTAGACCTCCAGGCTGTCGCTGAAGACCGAGTAAGGGACGTTGTTACCGCAGGCCTGGATGAGTGGATCGGCAACGGTCCTCAAGTGGTCCTGAATCGCTTCCATGCTAAAGTGGTCGAGGACAAATCCCTCCGCACCGACGGCTGCGCGTTTCACCTGTTGCCCGGTCCGGCTGGAGATGAAGAAGAGCACCACGTGCGGGCCGGAAAGGCCGACAGGCAGGGTCAACCTGTAGGCGCTGACTCTTTCCAACTGCCGTGCGTGCTCGGCATCGTACTGGCTCGGAGTTCCTGAGGCGAGGAACGTGGCCAGTAACTTCTCTCCATCGCCGGTGGAGGGAATCGGAAGGGAGGTGGCATCGGCTGGCACAGCGTCGACCACGACGCGCAGGCGGCCTGCCGCATCCGTCGCCGGAACATACGATCCACCGTAAGGCCAACCGCTACCCAGTGTCAGATTCAGGCGCATGCCGAGTTCGTGCGCCGTCTGCGCAGCGAAGCTAACCATGTCGAGAAAATCTTTAGAGAGATAAGGCAGATTGCGGAAGTTCTTGGCCGGATCGTCGAGGTCGAGCGCATATACCGGTTGAATCTCGGCGCCTCCAATGCCGCCCGCCTTCATGGTACGTAGTTCGCGGGCCAGTTCCGTCTTATCCACGGCCGGTCCGAACCACCACCAGCGCATCATGGGTTGCGCGTCGGCAGGCGGCTTGGCAAATCCGGCGCGGATGGCTGCAAGAGAATCCTGCTGATCCGATGCTTGAGTGGCTGCCGGCGCCGGTGCAAGTAGAGCCACCAGGATTGCGGCGGTGAGAAGGCGGGCACAGAGACGAAAAGAGAGCGCAGTCCATGAGAATCGCACGACGGAACCCCCTCGGCGGTCCATCGTAATCTGGCGGGATGCAAAATGGGAAATAGACTGCGGATAGAAACTTGAGCATTCTCCGCCAGTCCCTGGACCGGAACCTCTTCAGAATCTGTGTCTTATTCCTTGACTGTCTCCCCATTTCGCGAGCCCTGTCGCCTCTGTGAGCCGTTTTTCTCGCCTGCGCTTTTTGTCGATTTTTCTCCTGTCGCTCGCCAAAATTCGTTCCGAGGATGAATGGGCCAGATTCCTCACCTTGGGACAGCTCTGAGGCCGATTCTCCAGAGTGGGAACTATGTTCGGCCACCGCGCATCGTTCTCATGCTGCCATCGCGTGAACGGTGAGTGTTTGGCGGGTACACCCCTCCTGCGGGTTATTCACGATTCTCCTGAAAATGGATCGATCAGAGAATTCAGGCAGCCAGATCGTAGCGATGATGCAGGCCGCTGAGTCGTGGCATCGAGACGACTTTGGCTCCGACCGTCGTATCCTCTGCCCTTTCTCGGCCGGCAGGAGTTTGCTTGCTCAAGCCGAGATGCGTCCGGTCCTCCTGATAGTACCGAACGTATTCGCTCAGCAGGCGTTTCAGATGCCGTTCATCCAGAACGATCACGCGATCGAGCAAATCGCGGTGGCAGGCGCCCACCCAACGCTCAGCCACGCCGTTCTGCCAGGGGCTACGAAAGCTGGTTCGCTTTGGTTGGATGCCGAAGCTCTGGATGGTATCGATGACCTCTTCATTGAAGTTGCTGCCACAGCCAAAGATCAGGTAACGAGGCGCAGCGTCGTATCGGAAAGTCTCGCGCAGTTGCTGAATAACCCAGGCGCTCGTTGGATATCTGGTGACATTGAAGTGAAGAATCCGTCGCCGGTCATGCGCGATGACGAAGAAGCAATAGAGGACGCCAAAGGTCAACGTCGGTACGTCAAAGAAGTCCATCGCGGCGATGGCTTCTCGATGATTGTTTAGAAACGCCACCCAACGCTTTGCCAGCTCAGGATTCCTCGGAGCTTTTTTCATCCAACGCAGTACGGTGCGCTCCGAGATGTCTAAACCGAGCATTTTCAGTTCGCCATGAATGCGTGGTGCTCCCCAGGTCGGGTTCTCGGCGACCATGCGAAAGATCAGTTCGCGCAACTCCTTGTCGACGCATTTTCTTCCCGCACCGGTCCGGTGTCGTGAGAGCCACGTCCAGTACATCTCAAAACCGGCCCGGTGCCATCGAATCACGGTCTCCGGCTGGACTAGGATCAAGGCTCGTTTCCATCGCGGCCACAGTCGCCGCAAAAGAACCCAGAACAATCTGTCCGAAGGCCTAAACCGCGTCTTGGGACGTTTCCGCCCCAAGACTGCGAGTTGCTGCCGAAGTGCCAGGTTTTCTATGACGAGAGATCGGCGTGAGCGAAAGAAATGAAAGAAGGAGGTAATTAGGAGGTCTAAAAGGCAAAGCATGACGCCAGTTTCACATCTGATAAAGCCAAATTGGACCTCTCGTTATGTATCTGATTCGACGGTAGATCGATATTTTGGCGAGCCACAGCTCAAACTGGCGTGGAAAGACAACCACCCCGGATGGCCTGCATGGCTCCGATTCGAGCATTTTTGAGCGAATCGACGGCATCCCCAGTTGGATAGAATTCCATGGCAATGAATCTGTCGTAGCGAAGATCGGCGAGCTTGCGATAAATATTCGCGTAGTTTATCTCGCCTGTACCGGGTTCGTGCCGTCCCGGGACATCGGCGATGTGAACAAGCCCGACTTGATCGATGTGATTTGCGAGTTTCTCAATCAAATTACCGAACCCGCGCTGCTCATGATAGAAGTCATACAGGACCTTCACATTCGGCCTGCCGACCTGCCCAACGATCTCGAAAGCGTCGGTCACTGTCTCAAGAAAGATCGTGGGATTTTCAAGCGCATCAATCGGTTCAATTACGATCTCAATATGGTCATCAGCGGCGAGATCTGCAGCACGCTTAAGATTCTCGACCGAGGTCTGCGTTTGTGCAGCGGGGCTTAATTCCGGCACGCGCTTGCCAGATAGAATAATGACCTGCGGACATTCAAGCCGCTTCGCCGCTTCAAGCTGATCCTTAAACTGCGAGATAAAGATCTCAGTTTCGGAAGTGGTCGAGAAGCCGGCCCGTACACCGCTCATGGAATCGACAACGAGGCCTAAAGAATGGATACGGCTCATGATCCGCTGAGTATCTTCCGCGGTCCACTTCTGAAACTCTCCCACGAGCTGAACTCCGTTGTAACCCGCCTCTGCTGCGATTTCGACGCAGCGCTCGAAGAGAAACTGTTTCTCGAGTGTCCACAGCATGACCGAAAACCGAAACCTGGCTGGATCGGCGGCCGCGTGAAGCGCATCGGTGAGCAGCGGTTGTGCAAGTGTTGCCCCCGCAGCGAGCTGAACAAATGTGCGACGATTCATAACCATCCCTCTGCTTTCTCGCCCGTAACTGTTCTCAACGGGTTTCATTACCCCACATTTTGAGGCCCGATCGATCATTCTTCGGATTTTCGCACCCCTCGGTAAGGAGCCCGCTCCTAAAGCCTGCGAAGATAGTCGTAGTCCACTTTGGCGGCATCCAGCGCCGACATATCGAGGAAAGGTGGTTCCTGTTCAACGTAGTAGAATTTGACCGCTGTGCCGGCGGCGGCATCGAGGATCGGTTTGTAATCGATATACCCTCTCCCAAGTTCGGTGCCCTGGGGCCTGAGACCTGGCGCCAGTGAGGTACTGATCTTGCTGCCAGCGACGAAATCCTTGATATGCAGCATCCGGTAACGGCGAGGATACTTTTTAAAGTATTCGATCGGCTGGAATCCCGCCGCGATCATCCACCCGCAATCGAGTTCGAATTGAACGAGCGACGGATCCGTCTCGCTCAATAAAATGTCGTAGCCGATGATCCCGGTCCCCAGGTCTTTGAACTCGAAGTTGTGGTTGTGGTACGCATATTGCAAACCTGCGTCGTGCGTTTTATGCGCGACGCCGTTCAACTTCGCTGCCAGCTTCTTGTAGTCATCTACAGAGGGCCCGTCGCCGGTTCCGGATGAGAACAGCGCTGAGCTTACGACGAAATTGACTCCAAGCGCGTGCGCATCATCGAAGAGGGGGCCGAGGTCCTGGACGTTCCACTGCATGTGAGCACTGTGGCAACGAAGTCCCGCGCGCGTGAGCTCGTCGCGGAACTCCCGGGCGGTCAGACCGGCAAAGCCCGCGGTTTCCACCTCGGTGTAGCCGATGGCGGCGATCTGCCTTAGAGTACCGCGCACATCGCTCTCGAATTCCTTCCCGACCGTATAGAGCTGGATGCCAATGGGCACTCCGGCGAGCGCGGCGTGGATCTTGCCGGGAGCCACGGACAAGAGTGACGAAGCTCCAGCGATCGCTCCGCTTTGCAGAAATCGACGACGAGAAAATGAGAACATGTCCCCTCACTTTTTCTTGCAAAAAAACTGTTCACTGCAATCTACAGGCTCTTCTTCATCTCCGCGATGCCGGCTGTGGAAACGCTGAAATCCTGGTCTCCCTTTCCTCCGCTGAAGGCTGCAACGAGGTATCCATGTTTTCCCCGTGCGATTGCGCCTCCGTTCCAACCAAATTCCCCAGTGAGAGGGGGACGGACGTGGCTACCGCTGTTCCTTAACGTATCGGCCATTTCCGACGCCTTGGAATAAGCAATTGCGAGCAAATTGGAGACCTTTTGGCTCTGCCCCGGCTGATCCTCGATCCCACTGCCTATAACGATCATCTTCGATACCCACGAGCGAACACCGTCGCCATCGAAATACGCCACAACCGCAACGCCCTGAATTCCAAGTTCGTGCGCGCGTTTTTCCATGGCCAGCAAGGCGCGATCCGCAGTGCGATCGAACTTTGCAACGTGAAGGGGGCGGCCGTCATCCGGACCAGCCGACGGTGTGGGATTGCCGTCAACGGCGGACGGACTTTGCTGAGCGGTTGCGCTCGCGAATGTGAAACACAGGGCGACGGCCAATGCACATGCCCTCGCTGTTCGAATCCGATCGTTGCCTTTCACAGCCAATGACGCGATTCCCATCTGCTTCTCCTCCGCTACCATTGATTGGGATCCGGCGAGGGCTGAGTTCCGGTGTAAGGGGAACAGCATGGAGTCTTGACCGGCAGGAACTCCATGAATTCAACCCGGGTGCCCGTCGGATCGGTCAGATCCAGTTGAAGTTTGCCGTCAACTCCGAGCACTTGTGGGTTCTTGCCCGGCGCCGGTTTCCATCCGCGCTGCTCAAGCCGGCGTTGCAATTGGGCGACGCTCACCACGCCCGGCGCAAAGTGATCCGCGCTGCCTAGCTGTGCGCGTGTTGGCCGATCAGGTAGATAGAGCATGTATTCGATCCAGTCCGTTCCGTTTGGAACTTGCATCATGACCCAATCGATGTCCCCGTC
>JBEKAJ010000180.1:0-7346 GCA_050018295.1 Occallatibacter sp.
GTCGCATGCGCAAATAGACCGGCATCCACACCAGGACCAGGGGAAGAAACATCAGAAACCGATACGCGAGGTAATGCCAATCGGCAACAAATGGAACCATGCAGTGCTGCGCTGCCCACCAGAACCCGACAATAGCGACGGCCATCCAAGTGCGGCCGGTAAGTGCCTGCAAGCGGGGCAGCGCATATCCCTGGTAAGTCATCTCTTCCGTGGCCGACTGGATGATCCACCAAACGGTGAGGGTGTACACCGTAGCCCACAGGGGCAGGGAGTGCCTTTGCAAAATGAACTCCATGGGGACCTTGGCTGTGGAGCCGTACACCACCGCGGTTGCGAGATAGCCGCCGCCAATCAGGAGCGGATAGGAGAGAACCAGAATCCCGAGCCCGAGGAACAAGTCGCGTCCATATCGCATCCGGATCGGCCCGATGAGATCACGCAGCCGAATGCCTTCCTTGCCCGTGAAATACCACATGCCGAGGAGACAGCACAGATCGCTGAGGGTGCCGTAGATCATCCACCAGTTGCCCGCGGCCCGGAACGGGGCCGGACGATGCAGGGCAAAGAGAATCAGCGCAAGCAGGGATTGCAATGTCAGCCACAACACTGACCGCGCTACGACCAGCAGCAGCGGCCCTGTCCACGAAATTAGTCCCGCTACCGCGCGGTCTCTTATCGCGGAAAACCCGTTCACAGGAATAGGATCTGAGGTTACAGTTTCGCCTCCAGGCGTCATGCCAATCCGCCTCCGGCGCAAAGCCTAACACGAGCCGGACGCAAGCCGCTGTGACGAACTCGGGAACCTCGGCGGCAGACCACGAATCCAACCCGGAAACTGATCCCTAGCCCTTCTCCGTCTCCGCCCGCGCCACCAGCACTACCGTCGCCAGCCCCATCAGCAGGATGGCCTCCTCCACGAACTCGCTTCTATTGTGCAGCTTGTTGAAGTGCGCGGTGATCGCGTCAGACGCATTGGCCGCTTCAATGGCGCCCCCGGCAGCAATGCGGTCGCGTTCCATGGCGGGAATGATGCCGAACTGCGAATAGACCGTGAAGGCAATCATCAGCACCACGAGCGCCATGGGGACCAGCACTGCGCGCGGCTTGTAGATGCCCCAGGCCGGCGCCAAAGCCATCACCGCCAGCGCCACCATTCCCGAAACCAATCCTATCCCATGCAGGATGCGAATCAGTTGACCAACGATCGTTCCGGCGGTATGCGTGTCTGGCTGCAGCGTGGTGAACGTGATTGCGGCAACGATCGGGAAAAAGACTTCAGCACCCAGCCAGACAATGAGCGACAAAGATAGCAGCGTACGAAGAAGAGTCTTCATAAAGGCAGCTTACAGTGCGCAGTGTACAGTGAACAGTTCTAACTCACGAGCCAGCCCGGCACGTCTTAAGGGTAGAGCCTCAGACTGTTCGCTGTTTACTGTCCACTGTTCACTGTTTTTTCAGCGCCCGCCTCAGCACGGTCTCCAACGCTGCTTTTTGCTCGGCGTACTCACTTGCCGCCAAGGTACCTGCGATCTTCTCGCTCTCCAGCGCGAACAGCTCTTCTTTGAGCGCATTCAGCAGTGCAGCGTTTTTCGCTGCCGGCGAGGCACCCGCTAAGCTCGGCACGGAGTCAGCCGACGAGGTTCCAGTGGATGCGATCGTGCCAGTAACCGCAGGCGCACCCGCTACCGCCCCTT
The DNA here is from genome assembly GCA_050018295.1 of Occallatibacter sp. GTDB lineage: Bacteria > Acidobacteriota > Terriglobia > Terriglobales > Acidobacteriaceae > Telmatobacter. Next base: position 1,695 of record JBEKAJ010000180.1, read on the forward strand.
CCGGTTTCCGCAGCAGAAACGCCGCCGCAGCCGCGAGCAGCACCGCCAGCGCGGCGAGAATCCACCATTTGTACTTTGACAGCGGATCGGGCGTATTGATGGGCTGGCCAATGCCGCCGCCTGGCTGATTCCCAGGAGCCCCGGCTTCCGGGCCATTATCACTTGGCTGGCCGCCCTGACCATTCTGGTCGTCGCGGGCGAACGAACCTGTGCCAGAAACCGAGAACTCAATGGCTTTCCCTGGGGCAACGTTCCGCGCCAGAAACGTCTGCACGGTGGGATCCTGCGGCGACGACTCGAATCCCGCTCCGTTCCCGCCGGTAAACGTCATCGCTTTGGGCAGCACCACCCAAACGGTGTCCGCCTGAAGCGTGACTAGAGACTGAAAGCTGTATTTCCCGCTGCTATACGGCAACTGATATTGAACCTGGAAGAGCGTGCCCTTGGCGCCATCGTCGGGCTGGATCGGGAAATCGAATGCGTAATGGCCCTTGGCGCCAACGGGATTGAGTTTCACGGTGGTCGGCAGGCTGCTTGCGCCCGGCCTCTGCGCAGAGGCATCGCCCACGACCGCATCGGCTGGCAAAATCACTTCAAATGACTGCTTGCTCCACTGCGTGCGCGGCGGCGAACTAGCATTGTGGATATCGTAGCGCTCCACCACGCGAAGCTGACCGTTATCTGTCTCGATTCCTGTTACATGCTCGGCGATCGTGATGCCTTCCACCTTCGCGGCGACATCGTAGACCGAGATGTCGCCGTTTCCACCACCTTGCGGCGCGGCAATAAAGTACTCCGCGCCCTGGTGCGTCACGCGAATCAAGTACGGACTGCTGCCTGGTAAATTCAGCGAGTAGCGGCCTTGTGCATCGGTGCTCGCCCGGCCCACTTCGCTCATGCCCGACATCGGCTCCAGCAGCGTCACCGCGTCGCCCGCCGCTGGCTTGTTGGTGGTCTTGTCGGTTACGGTCCCGCTGACAGTCGCGGCCTGCGCCATTGCGCCGGCAAACAAAAGGCTCAAGTTCAACGTACGAAAAACAGACGAGGTCAATGTCATTGTCGTAATAACGTTCCTTTATGTTTCAGCGGCGCTTCATCCTGCGCGCCGGTCTGGGGGAGGGAATCTCCTGCCGGGCTTTCTCCCGGCTCAGCTTTACACCTGCTGCAAAAGATCAATCTCAGCCAGAAGCTCAGCTGTTTCGTGTTCTAGAAGGCCACGCTGAGAAACGAAATCCTCTTCAGGATACTTGCCCGCGCGGTACTCGAAGTTCAAGTCGCGCAGATTCTCGTAGAGTTGCTCCTTGCGCTCCAGCAGATAGTCGAGACGCGTCTTCTGTCTCTGGCTGGCGAAGCTGTTCTCCGGCCAAAAGGTGTACAAAAAGAGCGCGAACAGGAGAAGCACTCCGGCAATCAGACCATCTGTTTCCGTCATGACTCAAAACCTCCGTCAAAACCCGTCGTTGGCGCCGGTCTCCCGGCGAATGCGCTCCAGCCGTTCCCGGTCCGCCGGATTGGAATTCTCTGCCTCGGCCGTCGCGGCTGTCTGCGGATTACCGCCCAAGCCGCCCCAGCGCCGGATAAGCAGGATCGTTCCCAGCAGCGCAGCTGCAAACACCGTAAAGGGAGCCACCCACGCGACCAGGTCGAACCCTTTGGTCGTTGGTGCCGCCAGCACCGTAGCGCCGTACTTGCCGACAAACGCATCCATGATCTGTTGGTCGGACATGCCCGCTGCCATGTCGGTCGTCAACTCTGAAAGTTCCTTGTCACGGTCGGGACATCCCACGTGATCGCACTCGCCCAGCAGTTGCGCGCATCCGCATTGGCACATCAACTGGTGGCTCAGGGTATTCATTCGAGAGGCGGGAGTGGCGGCGCCGAGAGAGAAGCAGATGGCAACCGCCAGAACGCAGGCTTCCACTGCTTTCGTGCAAAACTTCAAACGTGAGGGAAGACTCATCAGTCGCCTCCCTTGAGTGCAGGAGTCATTGGCGCCGCTTTCACCACAGGCACCCGCAAAGCGGCGGTCGCCGGCGTCAGGCTGGGAACCAGCGCAACGAATGTCCCAAAGACCATCACCACCAGGCCGAACCAGATCCAGCCCACCAGCGGATTGAGAAACGCCTTGATGATCGGCTGGCCGGTATCAGGATTCGTGCCCTCATACACCACGTAGAGATCCCACTCGGGAACCGAGTGAATCGCAACCATCGTCTGCGGTTGGCCGCTGGCAAGATAGAACCGTCTCTCCGGAGTCATCTGGAAGATTTTCTTTCCGCCTTGTTGGACGTCCAGAACCGCGTAGTCGGAGTTGTAATTCTGATTCGAGTCCTGCGTGAAGCCCTGGCACACCAGCGTGTAGGGGCCGATCTGCATCGTACTGTGCAAGCCCATTTCGCTTTCGATGCTGCGATTGAAAGCCGAACCCGCCAGCCCAATGACAACAACCACCACGCCAATATGAACGAGGTAGCCGCCATATCTACGCGTGTTGCGACGCGTGAGCAGCCACGTCGCCGCTAAAAGATTGCGGCTGGTCTGGCGCGAGATGACGCCGGCGCCGCGCAGAAACTCTGCGATGATCGCGGTCAGCACCGCCGCTGCGACCGCAAACGCCACAACCGCGTAAAAGCTGCCCTGATCGAGAGCGCCGTCCTTCCACGGCTGCACGCCCACGGCGAGGCAGACAATCACAGTGACCCACAGCGCGATCACCGGGAGCACAAAGTTGCGCTTGATGGCCTTGAACGATGTCGCGCGCCACGGTAGCAGCGGACCCACGCCGGTAAGAAAAACAAGAAAGAGCCCGATGGGCACCGCAACGCGGTTATAGAACGGCGCGCCGACTGTCACCTTGGTGCCCTGTACATACTCCGAAATGATGGGAAACAGCGTGCCCCAGAGAATCACAAAGCAGGCCGTCAGCAGCACCAGATTGTTGAAAAGGAAGCTCGACTCGCGGCTCACCAGCGATTCCATGTGGTGCTCCGTCTTCAGGTGCCCGCGTTGCAGAATGTAGGTGAAGATGCAGACAGCCAGCACGATGCCCATGAAGACGACAAACCAGGTCCCAATGGACGATTGCGCAAACGCGTGCACAGAACTCACAAGACCCGCGCGGGTCAGAAGCGTGCCCAGCATCGTGAGCAGGAACGTGGAGAAGATAAGCCACACATTCCAGCTCTTCATCATGCCTTTCCGCTCCTGCATCATCACTGAGTGCAGGAATGCGGTTCCGGTCAGCCAGGGCATGAAGCTCGCGTTCTCCACCGGGTCCCAGCCCCAGTAGCCGCCCCAGCCAAGCACGGCGTACGCCCAGTGCATGCCGAGGAAGATGCCGCACGTCAAAAACAGCCAGGTGACCATGGTCCATGTGCGCGTGATTCTGATCCATTTTTCGCCGGGGTAGCGCATCATCAGCGCGCCCAGCGCAAAAGCGAAAGGAACCGAGAAGCCCACGTAGCCCAAGTAAAGCATGGGGGGATGAATCACCATCTCTGGGTACTGGAGAAGAGGATTAAGCCCGTTGCCGTCGGCGGGAATTGGCCCCCCGGCGACATAGCCTGGGAGGAGGGAGAACGGGGGCGCGGCAAAAACCAGCACCGCGAGGAAAAACACCTGAATACCGGACAGGATCGTGCCCGCATAGGCGTAAAGCTTCACATCGGTCTTATGGCGCAGGCGGAGAACGAAGCCGTATGTTCCCAGCAGCCAGGCCCAGAGCAGCAGCGACCCCTCCTGGCCGCTCCACAGCGCCGCGAACTTGTACGGGATGGGCAGCGCCCGGTTGGAGTGCTCAAGGATGTAAGTGATGGAGAAATCGTTAGTAAAGACCGACCAGATGAGAGCAAAAGCAGCCCCGGTGACGGCCACAAATCCGGCGATTCCGGCCCGGCGCGCGGTGTCGGCCCGCCGCTCCGGGGAGATTCGCGCGGGCTGGCCGGTGGCAATCAGTCGCAACGCCACCGATCCCGCGAGTAGGTTGTAGGCGGCCAGAACTAAAGCGATAAGAAGACAAAAGCTGCCAAACGTGGCCATCAGAACTCCAGGATGATTGTCGCACGCACGAGGGAAGCGAGTGACCTCCCTACGGACGAAGTTATTCTCCATCCATGATAGGGGTTCTGCGTGTGATTTGGCTCACACCAGGAGAGCCTGCAGGGCAGAATTGATTGGCTTTGCTATTTAGGCTACCGCATTCCTGTGCTCGGCAAGGAGCTGGCCCGTCACGGCCAGCATCTTTTCCCCACCGACTGGGCGGGGTAGGAAGACGACATGCTCACCGTTGTAGTCGGAAGATACGGTGCCCTTCGCGCCCAGGACCAGCACAGGCAAATCCGGCTTCCGCGAACGCAATTCGGCGACGAAGGCTGGCCCGCCGATTCCCGGCGTGTGATGTCCGGTGATGACGAGGCCGAGCTTGCCCGCGAACTCGGGCTGCTCGATCAGGCACAGAGCCTCGGCGGCATCGTTTACCCGGCACACATTGCCAAATTGCCGCCCCAGAAGCGACATCATCAAAGATGCCTGAAGGGGATCGTCGTCCACGATGAGAATGGTTGTCATTGGCCCTGGTTGTGCGTTCAACCCCGCCTGAAAGCGCCGGAGATATATTTACTATCTCGCTAACTGAGATGGTGACCATGCCCCTTAGGTTGCCTGTACGCCCACTTTCCGAAATTACCCAAAGAGGAATTCCTTGTCGCGGAGGTCCTTGATGCTGTCGCGCAGGCGGGCGGCCTTCTCGAACTCGAACTTCCGGGCCGCCTCGCGCATGTCAGCCTCGAGTTTTGCAATATAGGCGTCGAGTTCTGCCCGCATCTTGAATTCGGGAATCCCGGCCGTCTCTTCCTCCTCCACGTCGCCATATTCGGCCTTTAGGATGTGTGCCAGTCCCATCTCTACCTGGCTGATGATCGACTGCGGGGTGATGCCATTCTCCTCGTTGTATGCGCGCTGGATGACGCGGCGGCGATCGGTCTCGTCCATCGCCCGGCGCATCGAGTCTGTGATTCTGTCAGCATAGAGGATGGCCCTGCCCTCGAGGTGACGCGCTGCCCGGCCCATGGTCTGGATCAGCGACCCGGCTGAGCGCAGAAATCCCTCCTTATCCGCGTCGAGAATCGCCACCAGCGACACCTCGGGCAGATCGAGCCCCTCGCGCAACAGGTTGATGCCGATCAGCACGTCGAACTCGCCCTTGCGAAGGCCCGCCAGGAGCTTCACGCGCTCCAGAGTCTCGATCTCGGAGTGCATGTAGCGGCAGCGCACGCCCACCTCGGTGTAGTAGCCGGCCAGGTCCTCGGCCATGCGCTTGGTCAGGGTGGTGACGAGTACGCGCTCGTTGCGCTTTGCTCGATCGCGAATCTCGGCGAGCAGGTCGTCGATCTGGCCTTTCACTGGGCGAATCTCGACCTCGGGATCGACAAGTCCCGTCGGCCGGATCACCTGCTCGACGACAACTCCGCTGGAGCGTGTGAGCTCATACGGTCCCGGCGTAGCGGAGACGTAGATCGTCTGATGAATCCGGTTCTCGAACTCCTCAAACTTGAGCGGCCGGTTATCCATCGCCGAGGGCAGGCGAAATCCGTAGTCGACAAGGGTTTGTTTGCGGCTGCGGTCGCCGTGCCACATGCCGTGAACCTGCGGAAT
>JBEKAJ010000181.1:0-7344 GCA_050018295.1 Occallatibacter sp.
CTCGATCAGCAGCGCGCTCGCCCCGTCGCTGTTCGCCCGATCGAGGGCCCTCGTCACCTCATCCGAGCTCACCGGCTGAATGGTGTCATCCAGCACCAGCTTGTCCACAATGGGCTGCGCGGGCACCGGTCCCTGCGCAAAAGCCGAAACTCCCAACCCAAATCCGAGAAAAACCCATATAGCTGCGTTCGCCAGTCCCAAACTGATCCGGAGTTTTCCAACGTTTCGTCTCATGGCTCGCCCCTTTCCAACCGGCCGCCAGAACCATATTGCCAACGCAGAGAACGGAGCAAACTTTGCTGACGCCGCTGCCTCAGCTGACTCCGCTACCTTCCCCTCTTCGCCTCAATTTGCCGCATCAGATCCTGCGCCACTCGATTCGCCGGATCCAGCTTCAGCGCGTCTTCGGCTTCGGTATCGGCCTCATCCAATGACCCCGCCGCAAAGTCCAGTTGCGCCAGCACTAGATACGCGTCGGCCGAAGACCCCAGTTCCAGCGCCGCGTGAGCTTCCTTGCGGGCTGCATCGGCATCGCCGCTGCGTTCGCGCACTTCGGCCAACCCGGCGTGCGCCTGTGCGCTTGCGCTATCGGCAGCGGCGGCATCCTGATAAAGCCGCTCCGCTTCAAGCAAAAGCCCCCGATCCAGAAAGCTCTTTGCCTGCGTGCACAGCCTTTGCGCCCGCTCGCGAGGCATCAGAGCTGTCAGCCGCCCGGCGTTCATCTGGTCCAGCATCGCCGCTGCCTGACGGAACGCCGATTCATCGAAGGTGCGCACAATCCGTTCCAGCGGATCGGCGGCCGGATCCGCTCCATCCGTCCCCATTGTTCCGGGCTTTCCTTTCCACGCGTCATTCAACGACTGCGCCTCACTGTCGCTCGGACGCAGCTTCAGGCATTGGGCCAGCTCGTTCAATGCTCCCGGAAGATTCCCTTCGTGCTTCAGGCTCACGGCTAAGTTGAAGTGGTAATCCGCCGCATTGGGATCGGCCGCCGCCGCCTGGATAAACAGCGAGATCCCATCCTTGCCTTGCCGGCTCTCGGCCACGCCCTCGTTGTTCACCACCTCGGCCAGCGGCAGCACGCGCGCCACATCCGCAAACGCCTCCTCGGCGTGAGGATAGTCGCCGGAAAACATTAGCGACAGACCGCGGTAGAAGCCGGCCTCCAGCCCGTCGGGCCCATTGTGATCCACCTTGGCGAAGGCCTCGGCAGCGTCCTGGTACTGCTGTCCTTTGTAATCCTCGCGCCCCAGCGCCATCCAAGCCTGCCCGAATCCTGGGTTTAGCTGCACAGCAGTTTGCAAGTGCCGCAATCGCTCCGCCTGGTCAGGCTCCGTAATGCCGCGAATGTACTGCTCGAAAGCGGTCAGCGGAATCCCGTTTCCCGCGGCCGCAAACGTCTGCTCGGCCACGTTGAAGTTGGGGTCGAGCTGCTTTGTCAATTTCCACGCCAGCTCGCCGAACACCGCGATCAAGTCCTTCATCTCGCCGCGCGCGCTCACCTCAGGCAGCATGCGCAACTGGGGCACGTCCACCAGCGTCGCCACGGCCACAATCCCGTTTCCGTCGGTGGTGTAGCTGCCCACCACAATCGAATCGGCGTCCAGCGTCTGCGCCAGTTTGATCGCGCTCGCCCGTGAAGGCTGAAAGCCCTGCGGCAGCCCCAGATGGTCCAGCGCGTACATGCGGTCGGCGCGGCTCGTCGGCTGGAACCCGGCCGAAGCAAAGCGCGAGCTCAGAATCTCCGCTGCCGCCTCGCGCATCCACTCCAGATTCGGCTGCCCCGTGCGGTTGTCGAACGGCAGCACCAGCAGGACTCGCGATCCGCCAGCCCCAGAGTCCACTCCGTCGCCCGAAGCCTCCGAGCTCGCCTGCCCCCACACGCAAACCGAGGCAAACAATGCGCAAAAAACCGTCATCGCCGCGCCGGCGCCAATCCGCCGCACCCGCCACGACCGCATTGCATTTCGATGAAGCACGTCAGGGAGATTATAGGCGTTATGGCTTTCAACGACGCGCGGCGCCATCCATCCGATTTCGCTTGGTCTCCCGCAACCACGCCACTATCATCGCTTCATGACGCCGCTCACTCCGCCTCCCCGGATCAAGCCGCTCTGGCGAGCGCTGGTCGAGGTCGCGTTTATCGTCTTCCTCTTTTATTCGAATCTGCTCATGGGCGAGTTCACAGGCGTCAACGGCCAGAACAAGACGTTCGCCTTCGCCCTCGGCGACATCATCACGCCCACCAACTTCCTCATCGCCATCGTCAGCGCCTTCATCGGCTACGGCATCTTCGAGTTTCTGCGCAAAAAGCTCTAGATGCGGGAGCCGAACAGGCTTGTCGCGAATCATTCACTTGTTCCTAGGTTCCTGTCGGCGGTTGGACGGCAAGCTGTCTTGGCCGCGATGAGCTAAGAGCTAAAGGCTAAGAGCTAATAGCTGTCTTTCTTAATCCGCAAACGCCTCTTCTTCCACCTTCGCCGTCTCGGTCGGCCGCTCCGGATAGTACGCGTTGCGCGCGTACTGCTTCACCATGCGGTTGGTATTGAAGTACGACCCGTTGAACGCCAGCGTCGTCCGCATCAGCCGCGCCCACTTCTCCGGCGCGTCGCGGTAGAGCGGAACCACCGCCGTCTCCAGCTTGGTGTAGAACGAGTGCGCCTCCTCGGCGTCGTTGGCTCCGTCCTCAATTGCCCATCCGGTAACGCCCTCAATGCACCCTTCGATCCACCACCCATCCAGAATTGACAGGCTGGGCACGCCGTTCATTGCCGCCTTCATCCCGCTTGTGCCCGACGCCTCATACGGCCGCTTCGGCGTATTCACCCACACATCCACGCCCGCCGTCAGTTGCGCGCCAAGGTCCCACGAATAGTTCTCCAGGTAAACAATCCGCAGATCGCTGTTCGAAAGCTTGCCCGCTTCCGCTACCACCTGCTGGATCAGCGCCTTCCCCGGCTCATCCTGCGGATGCGCCTTGCCTGCATACAGAATCTGCAACCCACCGGCCTTCGCCGCGATCTCTTTCAGCCGATCCTCATCGGTAAACAGCAGAGTCGCCCGCTTATACGTCGCCGCGCGCCGCGCAAACCCCAGCGTCAGCACCTTGGGATTCAGCACAAGCCCCGTCCGCGAACCCACTTCCGCCAGCAGCTCTTCCTTGGCTCGCGCATGCGCCGTCAGCATTTGGGCCTCAGGCACATCGATCGCGTTGCGCAGATAAAGATTGTCGCGCCGCCATGCGGGAACATGCTCGTCCAGCATCCGCTGCACCGGCTCGCTAATCCATGTCGGCGCGTGCACGCCGTTGGTGATCGAGTCGATCGAAAACTCCGGGAACATCGCCCGCGAAACCTTGCCGTGTTGCATCGCCACGCCGTTCGCATAGCGCGAAAACTTGAGCGCCAGCAGCGTCATGTTTAGTAATCCGTCGCGGAAGCATCCCAGCTTTTCCAGGCGCGCCGTCCGCTCCCCGCCCAAAATGCGAATCGCCTGCTCGGTCGAAAACCGGTCGTGCCCCGCCGACACCGGAGTGTGCGTCGTGAACACGCACCTCCGCCGCACCACTTCAATATCCGAATCTGTCGCTGCGCCCTGCGGCCCGCCGCCCAACTGGCTTTCAAGCAGGGCCAGCGTCAGCAGCGCAGCGTGGCCCTCGTTCATGTGGTACACGTTGATGCGCAGCCCCAGCGCATGCGCCATGCGCACGCCGCCCAATCCAAGCACAATCTCCTGCTGCAAACGGTAGTTTGTATCCCCCCCATACAAGTGATCCGTCAGGCCCCGGTCCCATCCCGAGTTTTCGCTCAGATCCGTGTCCAGCAGATAGATCGGCACCACATGCCCGAACTGCCCCGCCAGATCATACCGCCAGGCCCGGACCAGGACTGTACGGCCTTCCACCGCCACCGTCACCCGCGCCGCTTCTTCCGTGCAATAGTCCGCCGGGTTCCATGGCTGCACCTCTTCGGTCTGCGCCCCATTCGGGGCCAGGTGCTGCTGGAAGTAGCCTTTCCTGTGGATCAGCGTGAACGCCGCCAGCGGAATGCCCAAATCCGCCGCCGAGCGCAGCGTGTCCCCAGCCAGCACGCCCAGACCGCCGGAGTACGTGGGCATCTCCGGACGGATCGCAATTTCCATGGAGAAGTAGGCCACCAGGCCCGAGTCCGGAATTGTCTCGTGCAACGATGACTTCGAGGGAGTAGGTTCCATATACCTTTCTTTCCGGCGAACTGGCCGGCACAGCGTGCCCGCCCCGAAACCAATCGAACCCGGCGAGGTTGCAACAGTTGCCTGATTCATCGGGGCAAATACCACACAAGTTTAGCAAGGAATCCGCAGAGAAGAATGTCTCGGCACGGTTGCGAAAATGGTTCTTTTGTGTCAGTTACTTACAGGTTTCCACCCATCGAGATGAATCATTTCAAATCTATTTTCTGAAATGCTGCTACTCCAGCCGGCGCGCCCCTCCCGATGCATGGCAAATGTGAATCTGAGGAGTGATTCCCGTCCGCGCCGCATAACGCACACCCAGCGCCTCGGCAAACTTTGCCGCCTCGCTCTGCTCCACCAGGTTAATCGTGCAGCCGCCGAACCCTCCGCCCGTCAGTCGCGCCCCGATCAGCCCCGGCAGGTTCTCGGCCAGCTCAACCATCGCATCGGCCTCCACGCAGCTGCCCTCGAAGTCCTGGCTGTAACTCCGGTGCGCCTCGGCCATCAGCCGTCCCAGCTCCTTCATGTCGCCCTTGAGCAGCGCCTCGCACCCCGCCACCGTGCGTAAGTCCTCGCTGATCACATGCTTGGCTCGCATCCGGCTCTTCGGCTCCATCTCGTTGCCCCACTTCTCCAGGTCCTCGAGCGTTGCGTCGCGCAGAAACGGCACACCCGGCCTGTGGCTTGCGATTACGGCGCATGCCGCCTCCGATTCGCGCCGCCGCGTCGGATAATCTCCTCCCGCCACTGAGTGCTTCACCATCGTATTAGCGATCACCAGCGCCACGTGGTCGGGAATCGGCGCCAGTTTGTAGCTCAGGTCGCGGCAGTCCAGCAGCAGCGCGTTGTTTTCCTTCCCATTCACGCTGATGAACTGGTCCATGATCCCGCAGTTCGCGCCCACAAACTCGTTCTCCGCCCGCTGGCACAGCCGCGCCAGCACTGGGCCCGGATAGCTCGCACCTACCAGCGACAAAACCGCGAGCGCCGTCGACACTTCAAGCGCCGCCGAGCTCGAGAGCCCTGACGCCAGCGGTACATCGCTCCAAATGCTCAGGCTGAACCCGGGAATCTTGTGTCCCTCGCCCGCCAGGATCGACACCACTCCCATCGGGTAGTCGGTCCAGTGCTTGTTCCCCTTCGCTGGCAGCGCCGCCGCGTCGAACGCCTTCTCCTCGCCGTAGTTCTCTGAGTAGATCGCGATCTTGCCGTCCGTCAGCGGCGAAATCCCTGCCAGCGTGGCAAAGTTGATCGCCGCCGGCATCACAAAGCCCTCGGCATAATCGGTGTGCTCGCCGATCAGGTTCACGCGCCCCGGCCCCACAAAGATCGCCGGCTCCGCGCCAAAGCGCTGACGGTGCATCGAACGAAATACTGATGGATCGTGCATCTTCCTCAACCCCTTTTTGAATTCAAGCCTTCAGGCACCGCAAGAGACGATTCCGTGACCCCTCGCTCCCTGCCCAATGATAACGTTTTCTCGTCAACCTCCGGCCTTCCAACTTCAGCCGCTGTTCTCACGTCCCCACAACCTCACCGCACGCCGCGCTCAGCCGCTCCCAAATCTCACCCATCCACGCCTCATGCTCCGGTTTCATCAGCACGCTCCGCAGGCAGGTCACAGCGCCGGAGCCTTTGTCCATGCGGTCGCCCGGCCGAAACCCAAACCATGCTCGCGGCAATTGCGCGAGCGCCAGGTGCAGCCCGCGCGCGGCGCATGCGTCGAAGACTTTCTGCGCCAGCTCAGATGCCTTCCGAAAGTCTGCTGCATGCAATGCCCACACCGCGATGTCCAGCTCCGGCCCGCCCGCCGCGAGCGCTTCAAAACGAGCATCGCCGCGCACTCTCCGATCCAGCTCTACCGCCGCTCGCCGCCCCTTCGCCAACCCCTGTGCAAACGCCCCGCCCGGCACAAGCGGCAGCAGCCTCTGCGTCGCCCACAGCGCCACCGCCGCCGCTCCGGCGCGCGAGCACTCCAGGCTGATCTCACCAAGGTGGAGCTCCTTCGACGTGAAGTACGTGTACGGCGAGTCGTGCTTGTAGAACCGCCCGACAGCCGGCTCCCGAAACAGCACACATCCACACCCATACGGCTGCAGGCCGTGCTTGTGCGGATCGATCACAATCGAGTCCGCCTGCCCGATCGCGGCGTACGCCCTTCGCGCCGGCTCGTCCAGCGCCTCCGCAATCAGCCCAAAGTAGCCGCCATATGCCGCGTCCACATGCACCCGGAATCCGTGCCGCTCCTTCAGCTTCAGAATCTCGTCCAGCGCGTCCACCGCGCCCAAAGCCGTCGTGCCCAGTGTCGCCACCACGGTTCCCACGTCGCCCTTGCGCAGCGCGTCTTCCAATGCCTCCAGGCTCATCCGGCCGCGCTCATCCGCGGCCACGCTCGCATACTCCAGTTTCAGCACGCCGCTGATCCGCCGGTGCGTGTAGTGCGCCTGCTCCGAGCCCACAATCCGCAGCTCCGGAGCCATCTGCCCCGCCATCCACAGCGCCTCCAGATTGGCGATCGTCCCGCTCGACGTCAGATGGCCCAGAAACTCCTTCCACCCGAACATGCCCGCGATTTCCTTTACCGCCTCGACCTCCATCGCCGAGCTCGCCCGCCCGCCGTCGAGTGCGTGGTTGTTGGGATTGATGGTCATTGCCAGTGCATACGCCGCACGTGCCAGCGGATGCGGCGGTTTCAGCATCTGCCCGGCATATAAAGGATGGAAATAGGGATAGTTGTCGCGCAGGCGGTGCGCCACTGCCTCGAGCACCCATTCCATGCCAGGCAGAGGAAGGGGCTCGCCGAAGGGGGGCAACGCTCTAAACTCGGCCTCCAGCTCCTCAGTGGCGCGAGCCAGCAACTCGGGAACGCAATCCTTCGCCATGGCGACCTCTCACCTTATCACACGTTGTGGCGCGCCGCTAAAGCTCCATGGTTCAACAGCTTCCGTGGACTAACACCATCTGGTGAGATGAAACACACAATTCCTGCAGAGAATTTTGACGAAAATGATAGAATATGGTCAGCGTTAGAACCGAACCGGGCGTGAGCAGTACTCGCCCAAAAGCAAGATTCTGCCAGTGTTCGCTCCGATTCATCCAGCGCAATTCAATACAGGAAATACGAACAAAATG
>JBEKAJ010000182.1:0-7319 GCA_050018295.1 Occallatibacter sp.
GCCGGCAAGCATGAGCACGCCCACGATGAACGACAACAGCATGGCGAAGCGAGCATCGCGATACTGGTGCCGGCGCTTATCGGTGGAATCGTGTTTCGGCAGAACGTTCATCGCCGATCCTTTGATCGCAGTGGCTTGAATTCTGCCAACAGTCTACGCGCGGTGAATGAACTTCGTGCTGCGGGCCGCGAGATTGCAGAGCACTTCACTGCACCTCGCCGATGTAGACGCCGAATGGGCCTACCACAATACGATTCAGCGCAGCGGAGTCGGGTGCGCCAGGCGTCTTCAGCAGCGTCTTCAATTCCCTCGGCGGGATGCCGACTTCGTCCAAGGTCAGATCGACGATCTCCGGGTTGGCCGTAAAGTTCACGCTGACCACCACCTGCGGCGCGCCCGGCGCCTGGCGCATCCAGCTCAGCACCTTCGTGTTTTCCGTGTCGAGCATGATGTTGGCGCCGTTCTCCAGGGCCGGCAGTGTCTTCTTCAGCCGGATCAGCGTCTTGTACCACGCAAGCAGCGAGTTGGGGTCGCCCGATTCGGCCTTCACGTTGATTGCTGCCGTGCTAGCCGGCACGGGCAGCCACGGCGCGCCAGAGGTAAAGCCGGCATTCGCGGATCCGTCCCACTGCATCGGCGTGCGCTCGCCGTCGCGGCCCTTCTCCTTCGGCCAACCGATGATCCCGATCGGATCCTTCACGTCCCGCTTGCGCGTGGGCGGCGTGGTCATCATTCCGATCTCGTCGCCGTAGTAGACGAGGGCCGCGCCGCGGCTGGCCAACAGGATCGTTGCCATCGCGCGCTGAATGTCCACGTCGTATGCGCCGTCGCCGTAGCGCGCGTCGATCCGCGGGTTGTCGTGGTTGTCGAAGAGCAGCAGCGGAATATTTGCGCTGAGGTGCGTCTCCGCGTCGATCAGCCTTTGGCGAAACTCCGTCACATCGAGCTTGTTGATCATGCCCACCTGCGTGTCCATCGGCAGGTGAAACTCCGGCTTCTCCGGCGTACCGTACATTTTCTTCAGCTCGCCGATGTTGGGCAGATAGGTCTCGCCGATCAGCACGCGCGTCCCCGGAAACTCGCTCGAACTAAACTTGTCTGCTTCCGCCCGCATCTCCTCGATCACTTCGTGCACACCGGGCTGGTTGTCGGTCTTCGAGCCGTCGAGTTGCGGATCGCCGAATGCGTTCATCACCGGCTTACCGTCCTTGTCCAGCCGCACTCCCTCATCGATCAGGGTCGGGTCCTCAAAGAGCGTCGTAATCGCGTCGAAGCGAAACCCTCCCACGCCACGCTTGAGCCAGAAGGCCATGATCTGCCTGAACGCCTCGTGCACCGCGGGGTTGTGCCAGTTCAGGTCTGGCTGTTGAATATAGAACTTGTGGTAGTAGTACTGGCGCGTCTTTTCATCCCACTGCCAGGCCGAGTGGCCGAAGAGCGACTGCCAGTTGTTGGGCGGCTGGCCCCGATCGGTTGCGGTCTGTCCCTTGCCGTCGTGCCAGCAATACCAGTCGCGATAAGGATTGTCGCGCGACGACCGCGACTGAATGAACCACTCGTGCTGGTCGGAAGTGTGGTTCATCACCATGTCCATCAGCACCCGGATGTGGCGCTTGTTTGCCTCGGACACCAGGCGGTCGAAATCAGCGAGCGTGCCGTACTGCGGATCGATGTACTTGTAGTTCGAAATATCGTAGCCAAAGTCCACGTGCGGCGACGGGTACACCGGCGTCAGCCAGATTGCGTCCACGCCCAGCTCCTTCAGGTAGTCGAGCCGCGCCGTGATCCCGTTCAGGTCGCCGATCCCATCGCCATTCGTGTCCTGAAAGCTGCGCGGATACACCTCGTAGATCACGGCATTCTTCCACCAGTCCAGTTGCTTCGCCTGCTCCGCGCTCTGCGCAGTACTCGTCTTTTTCACGGGCGCTTTTTGCCCTCCTGCGGCGATCGCCGCGGCCACCAGCATGAAGCCGGCGGCGCATTTCGCAATCCTTCTCAACATTCCACTTGCCGCGATCATGGCGGTCTCCTCGTTCTCAAGATCATTCGTTCTGCGGAAACACCGTACTGCGCCAACCTACTGCGTTTGACCGGGGATCTGTGGGGCCGTGTGTCCGATCCGCCCAAGATCAATCCCGAACCTCGGATCCTGTTCGGTGCCATCGATATGAATGGGAACCAGCGTGCCCGCACCATTCTTTCTAAACAGACGGTCGGCCGGCTTCAGCAGCACTCCCTTCCAACCGCCCACCATCTGCGACACCGTCGCATCGGTCCTGGCCGTTCCCTTGAAGTTGAGCGTACCGCCTTCCAGGCCGTACTTGCCCGCTAAGTCGATCTCCGCTCCGGGCACGGTGTACTTGAGATTGGGAAGCGTAATCACTCCGTTGTCCATCATGAGATCGCTCGCGATCGCCGAGCGCACTTGGGATCCGGCGTTCTTCGCGTCCTTCGGCTGGCCTTGCCCGCGCCGGCTCAGCTCGCCCACTTCGTTTTGAAACTTCGCGCTCGTGAATGCCGCGTCCTCAAGCACAAAACTACCGTTCAGCTTCATCTTTTCCTGCACCGGTTCTGTTCCCGGCGGAATCTCAAGCGTTGTTTTGAGCGTAAGCGCGCCGGTCAGGAAAGGCGTCCCGTTCTTGCTCGTCAGGCGCAGAAAGTCTTCCGCCCGCCCCCGGTCAACATTCACGTTCAACGCAATTTCGTGCCCGCCGGGCCGCGCGGCTCCGTTAGGCAAAGCTTCAGCAGGAACACCCACGATCTTTCCCCCGGCGGTAAAGCGCGACTCGCCGAGCTTTGCATGCACCGGCTGCAGCCACGTGTCGCCATTTGTGCCATCCACCGTAGCGTGAAACTCCGTTTCGAGCGGCACTGAGGTGCCGAAGTGAGTCAGCCTGAAATCCGGCACATCGGTCCGCCCATCCACCGTGAGATTGCGCAACGCGCCCTGGTACTTGCCGGTCGAGTTGAGGGTTCCCGCAATCCCTTTGAAGACGCTAAGGTCCGCATGTTCAAACCGGTAGTTGCCCTCGAGCGGAGTCTCTCCCGGATCCTCGACCACCCACGGCCCCATGCTGCCGGAGGTAACGATGATTCCTGCCGGCCGCGGGTTCGTCAACTGCGCATCGAATTGCATTGAACCGCCCACACTCACGTGGCTCAGTTTTATGTGCGCAATGGCGAACTCGAGCGGCAGCTTTCCCGGTTTGCTGGTCTCCAGCGTCAGGTGTGCGCCTTTGCATTCCATGCTTTCTATCTCGAAGCGCAGCATGGGCTCGTGGTCCTGGTCGGGCGTGACGCCACCAGCCGGCGCGGCCACGTGCGTGAAGTGCGGCTTGGGCGGCACGTCTACATCGAGGCCAATCAACTCGACGACGGCAATTCTGATCGGCTCGCCCGGCTTGTAGCGCAGGGGCGCATGAAAGCGAAATTCATCCAGCCGGATGAGCGGCTTGGTTTCGACGGCGCCGTTCGGGCCTGGAACGGCCACGCCCACCACGTTCGCCGGAGGCCAGATCCGCAATCCCTTGCCCTTAGCCCACAACCCGTCGATCAGCGAGACGTGAAAGCTGTCCAGCTCAACATGCGCGTGAAAGTGCTCCTCGAGTTTCTCCACGATGGCGGCGCGCAGCATGGGCTCAGCCCGGTGCAGCACAATCGAGATCGCCACGCCGAGCAGAAGAAACGCGAGCAGGACCGCAGCAGCGGCCCACTTCCACCACCCGCGCTTGTGCCGTTTTCTCGCTCGCCTCGCCGCCACCACTCGTCCTTGCCTGCAACCATTCTCGCAGGCCGCGCTCACGCTGAAATCGCAACTCTCGCTCCGTTTGACGCGAGCCGCGGCCGAAATCGCACCAGCCTACTCGCGCCTCTTTCTTCTTGAGATTCACCGCCCGCCATCACCGCTTTCGTTCCCTCCGCCTCCATGTCCCTCCGCCCAGCTGCCCTGCGCCCCGGAGCCTGTCCTGAACGAAGTCGAAGGATCTCTGCGTCCCTCGTCTGCTTGGTGCCTTTCCCCTCCATGCCGTAGACTTCTTCTCACGGATGCAAGCGCTGATTGAAAACCTCGTAAAGCTCCAGGCGATCGAACTGAACCGAGCCCGCCTGAACCAACAGATGCGCGCGCTGCCTGCCGAGATTGCTCAGGCCGCGGCTGCGCTGGCCGCCGCCGAGCGGCAGTCCGCCGATCTATCTGCCGCGCTGGGCCGCGAAGACTCGATGCGTACCCGCCTGGAACGGGATATCGACGCGCATCGCCAGAAGGCCGCGCGCTTCCGCGTCCAGGTCGACTCCGTCACGACTCCCGAGCAGGCCGCTGCCATCGAGCACGAGATTCAATTCGCGACTTCAGAAGCTGACCGCCTGGAAGCCGACGAATACGCAAGCCTGGAGCGCACCGAGGCGCACGAGGCCGCGCTGGCCCAAACCCGCGCTCAGGTGGAACAGTTTGCCGCCGAGGTAGACGCGGTTCGCTCGAGCGTTGCCGCCCGCCAGCAGGCAATGGCGTCGGAGCTGGCCGGCCTGGACGCGGAGCGCGAGCGAGTGCGCGCAGCTCTCGATTCCGACTGGCTGGCGCGCTTTGACCGCATCGCCAGCGCGCGCGGAACCGGCATCGCCCGCGCCGAGAACCAGCAATGCACCGGCTGCAGCATGGGGGTGCGACCGCAAGTCTGGAACCAGCTCCGCGAGGGTGAGCTGCTCAGCTGCGACAGTTGCAGCCGCCTGCTCTACTGGGATCCCGCGATGGCGCCCGCTCCCAAAGCGCCGCAACCTGAGCTGATCCCCGGAGCCGGCCGCGCCCCGCGCAAACCCCGCCAGGCCGGCGCGTAGCTACGTCTGCCCTGCGGACATTTTTCTTCCACCGCCCAAGCCGCTGCTCCCCGCTCCGCGCCTGCTACGCTTTTCTTAAAAGACCCCTCGCAGGAGCACTACCGTGCAGCGCATTTGTGTCGATATGGATGAGGTGATGGCGGACACCCTCGCCGAGCACCTGCGCCGCTACAACCAAACCTTCGACGAAGACGTGACGCCGGAAGACCTGGCGGGCAAAGGCCTGTGGGAGATCACGCCGCTCGACCGCCAAGCCCAGTTGCGTGCCTTTCTCGACGCCGAAGATTTCTTCGAGGTCCTGGCCGTGATTCCCGATGCGCAACCGGTGCTGAAGGATCTTTCCACGCGCTTTGAGATCTTCATCGCCACGCAGGCCATGGCCGTGCCCAACTCGCTCGGCCCCAAGTACCGCTGGCTGCAGCGCCACTTTCCCTTCATCCCGCCCACGCACTACGTCTTCTGCGGCAATAAGACCATCCTCCGCGCCGACTTTCTGATCGACGACCAGCCCAGGAACTTGCTTCGTTTCGAGGGCCAGGGACTGCTTTACACCGCGCCGCACAACCTCGCAGCAACCGGATTCGTCCGCGTGAACAACTGGCGCGAAGTGGCCGAGTATTTCGCCGGCGTTCCTTCGCAACCGGCGGCCGCCGCCTGATCGGCGCGCGGCAACCGGCAAGCGCAGCCATTCGGCCGCGCGAACGCGCTGCATCCGTGGAACTTCGCTACCATGGACTATGACAGTGTTTTGCTCGCCCTCTAAGGCGCCTATGACGCGCCGCCGCTTCCTGGTAGCAAGCGCATGCGCCGGCGGCGGTTTGGCGAGCTATGGGAGCGAGATCGAGCGGCACTGGATCGAGATCACGCACAGCGACGTCTTCATCCCCGCCCGCGCTCAGGCCCCCGCGATCGTCATGCCATCGATCCGAATGGTCGGCGAGGCCACCGATCCGCGAAAGACCAGATCGTTGCCGATGGCCGTCACATTGCGCAACATCTCGGCTAGGTTCCCGGCGATCGTCACTTCTTCCACGGCATGCGTGAGCCGGCCGTTTTCAATCCAAAGGCCGGTCGCGCCGCGCGAGTAGTCGCCCGTGACGAGATTTGTGCCGAAGCCCATTAGACCCGTGACGTACAGTCCCGCCGAAACATCGCCGATGATCTCCTCGGACGTCACTTCTCCTGGCTCAAGGTAAAGATTGCCGCAGCCGATGCCCGGCGCACCTGCCAATCCTCGCGCGGCATTGTGCGTGGACTTCATGCCCAGCTTGCGCGCGGTGTAGGTGTTCAGCAGGTAATTGCGCAGGATTCCACGCTCGACGACAACAGTACGGAACGAAGGCAAGCCCTCGTCGTCGAAGGGGGAGGATCCAAATCCCCCCACGCCCGTCGGGAGCAGCATGGCGTTGTCGTCCACGATGGTCAGGTTCGTCGCGCCAATCGTCTCGCCAAGCTTTCCCGCGAGGAACGATGCGCTGCGCCAGATGGCGTCGCCGGATGCGGCCTCGAAGAGTGAGCCGACGAGCGTTCGCGCTGTTTCGGGAGCAAAGACAATCGGCACGCGCTGGGTAGGCACGCGTCGCGCACCCAGCCGCCGCAGCGTGCGGCGCGCCGCTTCGGCGCCAACAGCTTCAGGAGATTCGAGAAGTTTGAGACGCCGCGCGCTCGACCACCAGCCATCCCGCTGCATCTTGCCATTGGCGTCCATGGCCAGCGGCGCCGCGGAAACCCCCGCATAGCTGGTGCGATAGCTGCCCACGAATCCGCGCGAGTTGGCAAACGCCTTTCGGGCTGTGGCAGCGTCGAAGCTGCCGCCGTCAGAGTTGGTGATGCGCGGGTCGGCAGCCATCGCCGCGGCCTCGGCTCGCCGCGCCCACTCGATGCGCTCCGCTCCAACCAGCGAGTACACATCGTCGAAGTAAAGGTGCAGATCGCCGGCGGCGGAGCCAAATCCGCCCGCATCCGGCAAGCCAGCAAACGGATCTTCTTCGGTGACCTTTGCCAGCGCCAGCGCCCCCTCAACAAGCTGCCGAATTCCATCCGCAGTCAGGTCGCTGGTCGAAGCCGAGCCGGATCGCTTGCCGAGAAACGCCCGCAACCCAAGCCCGCGCGAGCCCGATTCTTTCAGCGTTTCCACCTCGCCCATACGCACGTTCACGCTGAACTCATCGCCCTCGCGCGCTACGGCTTCCGCGTCGCTGGCGCCGGTTTTTGTGGCCAGTGCGACGACATCGACAACGAGGGATTCGAGATCGGGAGCGGTTTCGTTGGGCTGGGATTTCGTTTCAGACATGTCCTCAAGCTATCAAACTGCTGTTGGGCTTGGATTTGCTTGGGAGAATCCAAAGGACGGGAGGGACCGGACACCTACGCCGTCAACCGCTCCAGCTGGTCCGGCTTCAGGATCGTCAGGCTGGTCCCCTTGATGGTGATCCACTGGTCGCGCCGGAACTGGTTCAGCAGCCGCGTCACCGTCTCCCGCGAGGTAC
>JBEKAJ010000183.1:0-7305 GCA_050018295.1 Occallatibacter sp.
TCGGATTCGTATCGCGATCCGCTGCTGGAGTTTGTGCAGAGGCCGTCCTCGCTCTGCGGCAAGCTCGATCATGCGCAGGCAACCGAAGTCGACGGAAACGTGTATATTCGCGCCGCGGCGGCGAAAGACCTTGGGGCCGTTTCTGGCAGCGATTCCGGCGCGCCGGCGCCGCTGATTGTTTATGCCCCGTCGGAAGGAGAGAACTGCACCTCGCGGCTTGCCTCGCTCGATGAGTTCCACAAGCTGGAGCCTGCGTTCGAAAAGAACGGCGTTGAGATCGATCGTTCTCCCCGCTCGGTTCTGAAAGGGCCCGATCTGGGGCATTTCGAGTTGCAAGGCGCGCTGCCGGATGCGCCGGCTGGGAACTTCCTGCCTTCGGAGGTTCGCGCGCTTCTGGGATGGAACGAAGCGGAGGCAAAGACGCCCGGCGCTTACCCATTGCGCTAAGGGCGGATGGCGCGCATGCCAATCTACCGCTTGAAGCTGATGGCCGGAAGCTATGAGCTACGGGCTGACGGCTGAAGTCCCGCCCCCGCCGTGATAAAACTGAGCGCGTGGACCACTTCCGCCGCATGGGCGCGCTGCGCCGCAGGCTGACTCGCGCCGGGCTCCCCGGACTTCTCGTTACACACCCTCCAGACGTTCGCTATCTTTGCGGATTTACCGGTTCGAGCGCCGCGCTGGCCGTGACGCGCAGAACGGCGCGACTGTTCACGGATGGGCGATACACGGCGCAGGCGGCCGAAGAGGTGAGTGCGGCACAGGTGCAGATTGCGTCGGGTTCGCCCGCGGTGGCGGCGGGGCAATGGCTGGCTGCGCAAGCGGGGCTGGCCGCGCAACCGGGCGTGGCGATGGCAGGGTTTGACCCGGCGAAAACCACTGTGGCGGAGCTGGCGCGATGGAAGAGTGAGCTGCCGAGCCGTTTGCGCAAAGGGTTTTTTCAGGCTGTGCCGGCGCCGTTGGTCGAGCTGCTGCGCTCGATTAAGGATGGGGATGAGCTGGCGCTGATGGCCGAAGCGGCGCTAGTAGGTTGCAAGCTGTTTGAGCACATTCTGGGCGTGCTGCGGCCGGGAATTGCCGAGGTTGAAGTGGCGGCCGAGCTGGAGCACCGGGCGCGGATATCGGGCGCCGAAGGAATGTCGTTTGAAACGATTGTGGCGTCGGGGTTGCGCTCGGCGATGCCGCACGGCCGAGCGACGAGTGCGCCGCTGCCGCGACGGGGGTTCGTGACGCTCGACTTCGGTATAATCCACAAGGGTTACTGTTCGGACATGACGCGGACGGTCTTCCTAGGCAAGCCAAAGCCCGAGGAGCGAAGGGCCTACGAGGCGGTGCTGGAGGCGCAGGAGACCGCGGTAAACGCAGTGGCTCCGGGTGCGAGTTGCGCAGAAGTGGACGAGGCCGCTCGCAGCGTGTTGCGCAGGGAAGGATTGGCTGAGGCGTTTACTCACTCCACCGGCCACGGGGTGGGACTGGAGATTCACGAGCCGCCGCGGGTTGGGGCAGGGCAGACGACGCGGTTGCAGCCGGGCATGGTGATCACCATCGAGCCGGGCATTTATTTGGCGGGCAAGTTTGGCATCCGCATCGAGGATATGGTGGCGGTAACGCGCAGCGGAGGGCAGGTGCTGACTCCGGCGCCGAAGGCGCTGATTGAGCTTTGAAACGCGACTGAGGGCGGCATTGGCTGAGGGAAGTGGAAGTGAAGGAACGAATGAAGCAACAAGACATTGAGGATCTGCGGCAACTGATTGAGTTTTTGAAGTCGCACGGTGTGTCCGAGTTCGACGTGGACCGCGGCGACCTGAAAATCCGTCTGAAATTCAATCCGCAACAGGGCGCGGCAACTGGGTTGAGCGACCTGGCGCGGCTGCTGCAGACGGCGCCGCAGAGCGTGGCTCAGGCTGCTGCGACTCAGGCGGGAGCGGGCACAGGAGCGGCTGCGGCAGAGCCGGCCGCGAACCCGGAGGCCGGATTGCACATGGTGAAGTCACCGATTGTAGGCACGTTTTATGGCTCACCGTCTCCGGGCGCAGCGCCGTTCGTGACTCCAGGCGATCACGTGGAGAAGGGCCAGGTGATCGGCATCATCGAGGCCATGAAGCTGATGAACGAGATCGAATCGGATGTGGCGGGCGAGGTGCTGAAGTGCCTGGTCTCGAACGGGCAGGCCATCGAGTTTGGCCAGCCGCTGTATTCAATCCGCCCGGCATAGCTGGGCGGAGCGGGGTTAGCGGAATCGATCGCTAACACTCCTCCCAAAGGTCATTCATGTTTCGTAAGGTACTGGTTGCCAATCGAGGCGAGATCGCGCTGCGCGTGTTGAACGCGTGCCGGGAACTGGGGATTCGCACGGTTGCCGTGTACAGCGAGGCCGACCGCAACTCGCTGCATGTGCGCTTCGCCGACGAGGCCATCTGCATCGGGCCGCCGCGGGCGTCGGATAGCTACCTGAATGTTCCGGCTGTGATTTCAGCGGCCGAGATTGCAGACGTAGAGGCGATCCACCCCGGATATGGACTGCTGAGCGAAAACGCGAACTTTGCCGAAGTTTGCCGCGCATCGAATATCAAGTTTATTGGGCCGCCGCCGGAAGTGACGCGGCTGATGGGCGAAAAGGAAAAGGCGCGGCAGGCGATGAAGAAGGCCAAGGTGCCGATTTTGCCGGGGTCGGACGGGATCCTGACGACGGCGGAAGAAGCGCGCGAGTGGGCCACGAAGGTGGGGTACCCGGTCATTCTAAAGGCCAAGGCGGGCGGTGGCGGACGCGGGATGAGAATTGTGCGCGACGCCGAGGATCTGCCCAATCTGTTTCATGCGGCCTTTACTGAAGCGGCAAACGCGTTCGGCAACGGCGAGCTTTACATGGAGAAGTTCATCGAGCAGCCGCGGCACATCGAGTTCCAGGTGCTGGCCGACGAGCATGGCAACGTGGCCTCGCTGTTTGAGCGCGAGTGCTCGATCCAGCGGCGGCACCAGAAGCTAATCGAGGAAGCGCCGAGCCTGCAAGTGACGCCGAAGATGCGCGATGAGGTAGGCCGCACACTGTGCCACTGCATGAAGGAGATCGGCTACCAGAATGCGGGGACGGTAGAGTTCCTGATGGACGCGAGTCATCACCTGTACTTCATCGAAATGAACACACGCATTCAGGTGGAGCATCCGGTGACGGAGGCGATTACTGGAGTGGACCTGGTGAAGGCGCAGTTGCGGATTGCGGCCGGCGAGCGGCTGGATGCGATTCTGCCGGCCAAGCTGGAGATGCGGGGACATGCGATCGAGTGCCGGATCAACGCGGAGCATCCGCAAAAATTCACGCCATCGGCGGGGAAGATTACCGCGTTCAACGTGCCGGGCGGGAACGGAATTCGCGTGGACACGGCGCTCTATGCCGAGGGAGTGATTCCGCCCTACTACGACTCGCTGATCGCGAAGCTGATCGCGCACGGTGTGGACCGCGCGGAGGCGATGGCCAAGATGGAGCGGGCACTGAACCAGTTCATCGTGCAAGGGATTGATACTTCGATTTCGCTGCACGAGGCGATTTTTCAGGATGCCGGGTTCAGGGCCGGCGATTTCGATACGGGGTATATGGAGCGGTTTCTAGCAGCTCGAGCCGAGGCGGAGAAGCAGACAGCCTAGATTCTCGCGCCAGCGGGACGGCCAGCAGGCGAATTAACGACCGAAGCCGCGAAATTTCTTTACCTCCCCCACTCTCCGCTGTATCGTGTCAGTCGAAGTCTCCGGAGGGCGAAAACCATGGATACAACCAGTGTGAATGCCGCGGTAACTCTGACGCTGCCGCAGGCAATCACGGCCATCGGCGGGCTGGGCACTGCCGCCTTTGGACTGCTCGAAGCTCTGAAACCGGTGTGCCCGTTCATTAACCACATCGGTTTCGGCGGCATCCGGAAAACCGTTTCTAGCCTGACGCCGCCCGAGGCCGGCGCGAAGGCCCCGATTAACGCGCTGCCAAGCGCCAAGGTGCTGGAGTCGCTGGATGCCAACTGGGTGAATGGCACCGACCTGGCGAGCCAGAAGGCGATTGCCAAATCGTTGATCAAACTGCACCTGAGCGTGGGCAACGCGGCGGCGCTGGCGGCAGCAACGAATGTCGATTCCACGCAATTGACCGCGGTGGCCACGAGTATGGCCTCCGGGACGGCGCTGACGCAGCAGCAGGGCGATGCTTACTCGCGGTTCGACCTGATCGTGACGGCAATGCTCGACGAGTGCTACCAGCGTTCGGACCAGATCTACCGCAACTGGACGCGCGGCCTGGCGGCGATGATCGCGATCGTTCTGGCTGCTGTGGGCGGGTCAATGCTGGAGCCAAGCAGCGTCACGTTTGGGAGCTACTTGACCAGCGTCGATTTCGGCCGCGCGATTCTGGTCGGAGTGCTGGCCACGCCGCTTGCGCCCATCGCCAAGGATCTTTCCAGCGCGCTGGCCGCCGCGGTGAACACCATGCAGCTGGTGAAGAAGCCATGACCCGCTTCCTCGACGTCCGCTATGCGCCGGTGGGCGGAGGCCTGGCAGCCCAGGTCAACTTGAACCAAACCACCGTTGCAGGCGATTACCAGAGCCTGAGCCTTAGCGACCTGCTGGCCGGCATCCGCGGTCGAAATGTTTTGATCGCCACGCACGGTTTCAACGTTGACCGCGCCAACGGAATTGCGAGCCTCTCCAATTGGGAGAGCCTGGTGCAGCGTTATTTTCCCGATCCCAATCCCTTCGCCTTCCTGGGCCTGCTGTGGCCGGGAGACTCGATTTGGGCGCACGGACTGGATTATCCCGACGAGCCCAAGATTGCCGATGAAGCCGCGACCACGCTTCTGGCGCCGTTTATCAATGCGAATTTTGGCGAGGCGGCCAGCGTGTCGTTTGCCTCGCACAGCCTGGGCGCGAGGGTGGTGCTGGCGACCATCGAGAAGATGAATCTGCGCGTGCGGCGGCTGACGTTGATGGCCGGCGCCATCGACGACAACTGCTTGAACACGGAGTTCGCAGCTGCGGCAAAGAATATCGATACCATTTCCGTTCTGGCTTCGAAAGAGGACACGGTGCTTTCGAGGTTGTTTCCGCTGGGCAACTTTGTGGGAGGGATTCTTACGGTTGGGCACCCGTGGTGGCACGCGGCCATTGGGCACCTCGGACCAGTGCAGACGTGGCCGGCGAACTTCAGGGCACCGTTTGAGATTCCGGACGGATGGAGTTTCGATCACGGCAATTATCTGCAGATTGACGAACCGCCGCCGGCGGTTCCGATTTTGCAGCTTCCTGTCGATGTGCCGCCCCAAGGCACGCCGCCGCCCGCTGGGGGCGCTCGAGGCTGGCAGGAGGCATTTACATCGGGGTTTGAATCGACCCGGTTCTCGTAGGGATGAGGTTAGGTCGGGGCGCCAGGAGGCGAAATTCTATCGCTTTTTCTTCGCCTTTTTGGGTTGAAATCGGCTATTCTGTGTGCGCAACGCGGAGGTTGCACAAATGGACTTTCAAAAGGACTTAATTGCTGAATTTGACAGTGAAACCGCAAAGACCCGCAAGATGCTCGATGCTATTCCGGCCGATGCCGACTGGAACTACAAACCACACGCCAAATCGATGAGCCTGGGGCGGCTGGCGGGGCATCTCACCGACTTTGCCGGGGAGTGGACCATGAGCACACTGACGAAGGACAGAGTGGAGTTTGGGCCGGACATGAAATGGGAGCCGTATGTGCCGGCGAGCAAACAGGCGCTGCTGGAGAAGTTCGACAAAGAGCTGGCTGCGAGCCGTGCGGCGCTGGTCGGCACGACAGGGGACGCGTGGGAGAGGAACTGGCAGTTTCTGTGGGCCGGAACTGCATACATCAACGATGCGAAGCACAAAGTGTTCCGCGGCACCGTGATGAACCACATGATTCACCATCGCGCACAGTTGAGCGTGTATCTGCGGCTCATGGGCGCGAAGGTGCCGGGAGTCTATGGGCCGTCGGCGGACGAGATGCCGGGAGCATAGGAAATCGGGGACGGCGAGCCGGGAAGCAGGCGCCACGGAGAGTCGGACTCGGGCCCAATTCGCCCGGTTCGCACGCGTCCGGTTTCTGGTCCTGTACTTTTCGGGACTAGTCTTTATGTATGCTGTTTTCCTTTCCGAAGGTGTATCCAATTCTTGATGCCGGAGTGTTTCCGCAGGCGGGGCGAGCAGAGTTCCTGCGGCGATTGTCGAGCGAGCTGGCTGAGGCTGGCGTGACGCTGCTCGAGTACCGCAACAAGACCGGGAGCAACGCCGACGTGCTGGCAGATGCGGCAATTCTTCGCGCGGCGCTGCCTGCGGGAACGGTGAAGCTGATTCTCGATGACCGGGTTGATCTCGTTGAGCGGGCCGGTTTTGACGGTGTGCATGTAGATGCGGGCGACGCGACGCCTGCCGAAGCTCGCCGGCTGCTGGGACCGGGCAGAATTGTGGGCACGTTTGGCGGGAGCGAGGCGCTGGTCGAGGAAATTCTGAAGGAGCCGGCGGATTATCTGTCGATCGGGCCGATTTTTCCCACGACAACAAAGCAGACGGCGAAGGCGCCGATCGGTGCGGAGGGCGTGCGCCGGTTGCGCGAGCAAGCAGGACGAAATGCGGTGCTGGTTGCGGTAGGAGGAGTCACGCTGGAAACGGCTCCCGCGGTTTTGGCGGCCGGAGCGAGCGTGGTGGGCGTTTCTGCCGCGATTTTTCGCGCCAAGGATCCGGCGGGCGAGTTTCGGCGGTGGATGACCGCGTTGGGCTAGGCGCGAATCGCGAGTGTCCGAAAACGAGACGGGGCTGCCCTGATCTGAGGCGGGGCGGCTGTGCGGGTTCGATACACAAGCTGGCCGGAGACAAGGCAATCTCTGTTTGAAATCGAGACATCGCCTGTCTGAAAACGAGACAATTCTCATGAGCGAGGGGCCTGCACAGGCGGCCTGCGCGAGGGATTTGCGCGGGCCGGACGGTGCTGTATCGTATGATTGCGTAACGAGTTCCGGCGGAGAAAGTCGGCTCCGTCCGGAGTTCCAGCCGATTCAGTTTCGCCTCTGCTGTTCCATTCATTCTCCAGGGAGGAAGTCGCTCATTGATATCCAAACTGCTGCGCGTTAAACCCATGTCGATGCTCACGCTGGAAGCGGGCGAGCAGGGTGAGCACACGCTGAAGCGCTCGCTGGGGGCCGTCAACCTGGTGACGCTGGGCATTGGGGCGGTGATCGGCGCGGGCATTTTTGTGCTGACGGGCCAGGCCGCCGCGCTGTACGCGGGACCGGCCGTGGCGCTGAGCTTTGTGCTGGCGGGCATCAC
>JBEKAJ010000184.1:0-7305 GCA_050018295.1 Occallatibacter sp.
TACACAATGCCTTCGGTCGCGCCCATCACGTAGGCGCCGATGATCATGCCCTCGAGCATCGAGTGCGGGTCGCCCTCGATCTCGTTGCGGTTCATGTAAGCGCCGGGATCGCCTTCGTCGGCATTGCAGATGATGTACTTTGTCTCGCCTTTGGCCTTGGCCAGAAAATCCCACTTGTTGCCGGTAAGGAAACCCGCGCCGCCGCGCCCGCGCAGCCGCGAGGCCTTGATCTGCTCGATCACCGCGTCCGTGCGGCCGTCGATGAGCACCTTGTAAAGCGCCTGGTAGCCGCCAACCGCAATATACTCTTCAATATCCGAAGGACTGATCAGGCCGCAGTTGCGCAGGACGATCTTCTTCTGTCCCTTGAAGAAAGGAAGCGCATTCCACGAAGGGATGTCCGGATAGCCCTGGCTGTAACGGATGTGCGCCGTGATGTGATCCCACTCCTCGATCTTGCAGTAAATCAGATCCTGCGGCAGGCTCCCCGAGGAAACGCCCTCTAGAATTCGTCCGGCATCGTTGGCTTGCACCCGGCGCAAGATCACCAATGGATTGCCGGGCAGCCGCACACCGACGAGCGGCTCCTGAAAGCAGGAACCGAAACAGCCCACGCTGGCCAAGAGCACATCCAGGCCGCCACCTTGAATGGCTTGATTGAGCGCGTGAAAGACCTCTTCCGCCCCGTTGCCGCGGCCGCAGGTGCCCATGCCAACTGTGATTCGAGGAACGGCAGGCGTCAGCTTGGCAAGGCCCGATTCGCGCACCGCGTTGAAGGCGCCAATATCCTGAATGCGCGGCATCATTTCCTCCCTTGCGTCAACGACTTCACTTCGCGCTGCAATGTGCGCTCATTCACATGGCTCAGAATGTGGTGGTTCACTTCGACTACCGGCGCCAGTGCGCACTGGCCAAAGCAGGCGACGGTGCGAATGGTGAAGCGGCGGTCCGGCGTAGTGATCGCCATTTTGTCGGCTTCGCTGTTCTCGTCAGTTTCGTGTTCGCCCACTCCGAGGTCGAGGCACAGCTTGTCCAGCAGGTCGCGGGAGCCGCGCGTGTGGCACGCCGTGCCGCGGCAGACGCAGATCACGTTGTCGCCCTGCGGTTCGAGGTTGAAGAGCGCAAAGAACGTCGCCGCGCTGTATACACGGGCCGGCGGGACGCCAGTCTCCCCCGCGATGTAGCGCAGCGCTTCCATGGAGAGGAATTTGTGTGTGTTGGCAGATTGAACGGTTTCCAGGATTCCCAGCAGCGCTCCGGGCTGGTTCCCGGTCCTGGCGATGGCCTGATCGATCAGCAGGCGTTCTTGATCCTCGAGACCTTCACGGGCGACGTCGTGGGTGGCGTTGGCCATCTTCCCTCCCTGCCCCGCTCGGCGCAGACACAATGCACCGGCCCTTCCTGCATGTGCACGAACTCTCAGAGAGAAGGAACAAAACGAAGGAAAAAGTCCATGATGTTTGCGCGCCGAACGCCCGTCCAACTCGATTCGGCCCTGCCCAGGCACACTTAAGCCTGCGAGACTTCTCCCCGGAGAACGTCCGCTTGGAACTTTGAACCTCCTCAAGGTCTTTCCGATGTGCCTGAGGTCACATTCGATTGTGACGATTGGATTTATGCGCGACAAAGGAAGGGCGTGCCGAAGCTCCGCCTGGCCTGAATCCGCACAAGGGGAGCGCGGACTCTTCGATGCAAAGCGTGTCTGACTCTATTTCTTGCGCTTGCGCGCCCGCTTTTTTCGCGGCCTCTTTTTTTGCGCCGCTTGCGGCGATTCGCCGATGACCTCTGCTTCGCTCGCGCCAAGCAGCACATCGATGCGGTAGCCTACGGCCTCTGCCGACGCCAGCGCCGCTGCAACCGTTTTGCTCAACTCCTCCACAGTAGATCGGCTCGGCGCGGGTTCGCTCGCGAGCCGGAGCAGAGACGGCATCAGCAACCACCAGAGGAGCTCCTCGTAGCGCTCGCGGATCAGGTAGATGTGCCCCTCCGATTCATGGACGCCGCACAGCCAGCGCACGTCAGGATCGCGCCATAACGCGGGAGCAAGCGCCACCTTCTCGTCGTGAGCCAATGCAGATTCTGGCGCGGCCACCTGCTGGGCTGGCACTTCCGTCGCCGCAGTCTTGCATTTGGCTGCCGGTGCTTCGTCCTGCACTTTGCCGATTCCGGCGCTTGCCAGCAGGAGCACTTTGATCCGCGCCGCCACCCGCCAAGCTTCTTCGCCCTCGAACCCGAGCGCCGCAAAAATGCGGGCTAACGGCTCGCGCAGGCGTAGTCGATCGAAGAGATCGAGCGCGGTTCGTTCGGGCTGCTCCTTATCGATCCACTCGGCAAGCAACTGGAGCGCGCACCAGGCAAGCACCGGGCCCCACATCTCCGTTGCCGTGAATTGCGGGCTGGGACTGGGTAGCATGCGGCGGGCCGCGGCGGTCCACGGAGACGGGAACAGTGCCTCGACCTGAGGCATGCGCATGGCCGCGCGGAGCAACTCGATGAATCTCGCCGTCTGCGATGCCGCCGCGGCCGGTTCACCGCCGAGCGCGGGTTGATTCTCCGCCCTGAGCCGCGTCGCGTAGGCCGCCTGAGCCTCGCGCAGAAAAGTCTCGCCCCGCGCCCACGCCTGTTTCAGAAATTCGTTCCGTTGCCGCTCGATCTTTTTCACTCGTTCCGCGCCTACGGCGCGTGGATGCTCCGCGATATCGGCAAAATGCCGCACCACGCTGGGATCCAAGAGCTGCCTCAGCGCATCATGTACTGGCCTCAATTCCAAATTGACGAGTTCGTCGGCGAGATTGGGCACGCCGCGCCCGTTCAGCCAGTCAGAGAGCCTGTCCCACGGCTGCTCCGCTGTCGGAGCTAACTCATGCCAATCGAGAAAGACATGGCACTGGTACGCATGGAGATCGAAGCTGAGGCCGCGGTCGAGCAGATCTTCGGCCCGCCGCAGATACTCAAGGCTGGTGAGCGAATCGCGCCAGGCAACGACGGCGCCACGGTCCCCGCTCAGACCTAACCCCTCTCCCAAACGTCGCTGGCGTAGCTGGCCCGAACCCTTGTCGGCATAACTGGCAGAGAAATCGATGGTCCCGTGCGCATTGGCGTAGCGATTGTGGTAGACCACCAGCGCGCGCTCGCCGCCGTTGCGGTTGGAATACGCGAAGACATCCTCATTCACCGAGCCGTTGGAAGTGAAGAAGTCGTAGAGCAGGAAGTTGCCGCTCTCGGCGAAGAGCCAGCGCCGTTTGAGCAGGGGCGCAATTTCACGCTCGTGCCGCTCCACAAGCCAGCGATCGGGGTTCTCTTCGTATCGCGGCCAGCGGTACTCCATGCCGTACTTCTCCGTGAATCCTTCGATCTGGCCGTGGCCGAACATGGGCAGGCCGGGCAGCGTGGACATCATCGCCGCCACTCCGAAGCACTTGTCGCCCTTGCCGAACTGGTCAATCGCCGTGCGCTCGTCGGGATTGCTCATGAAGTTGACATAGCGCTTCATGATGTCGGGATCGAACTCGAGCGTGTTCTTGATGACCGAGCGGTACTTGGCGTTGTCCTCGTCGCGCAGCATGATCATGAAGGCGCTGTTGTACACACGATGCATGCCCAGCGTCCGGACGAAGTAACCCTCCATGAGCCAGAACGCTTCGGCCAACAGCAGGGTGCCTGGCACTTCGGCGGCCACGCGATCGACCACTTCGCGCCAGAACTCGTGAGGCATCGCCCGGTCGAACTCCGCCTGATTCATCCCGTACTCGGCGCGTGAAGGGATGGCGCCGCTCGAGCCGGGGCCGGGAAACCACAACCGGTGGAAGTGCCGCTTGGCGAGAGTCATCGCGGCGTCGAATCGGATGACGGGAAACAGGCGCGCCACATGCAAGATGGTCTGAATCACCTGCTCGCGCACCGCCGCATTCAGGTAGTCGAGCTGCGCGGTATCATTCCATGGAAAACTTGTGCCGTCGTTGCCGTGATAGATGTAGCGCGTTTCTCCGCTAGCCTTGTCGCGCCGCCGGAAAACGACTGCGGCATCGGTCTGCTCGTAGTAGTGGTCTTCGATCTTGATCTCCACGCGGGCGTCGTGCGAGAGATCGGGGCCATTGAAGCTGTAGGCCGGATAGGGCGATTCCCAGCGCGAGATGAACCACTCCGGATGCTCGATCACCCAGGGTGAGTCGATGCCCATGTGATTGGGCACCATGTCGCTGGCCAGGCGTATGCCGTGCCGGTAAGAACGATCGCGCAGGTTGATGTATGCCGGCTTGCCGCCCAGATCTTCGGCGATGCGATAGTCGAAGAGCGAGTAAGCCGAGGCCACGGCATCGCGATTGCCGCAGAGCTGCTTGATGGTCTTCGACGCGCGGCTGCGCTCCCACACGCCGATTAGCCACAGAGAATTGATGCCGCGATGAGCCAGCGCCGCCAGTTCTTCTTCGGGGATCTCGTCGAGCCGCCCGATATGGCGCCCGTATTGCCGGCTCAGCTGCGCCAGCCACACATACGTGCTCTTGGCCATCAGGACTGCGCCGGGCATCCAAGCCATGTCCGCCGAGAATCTCTCATATTCGTGCAATGGATCGCCGAAGGTCGGCACCTCGGCGCGGCTTGCAAACGAAGGCCACTGCTGCGGTCCACGCCGCGTCCCGGGTGGGTTAAACTGCGCCCAGACAGCCAGTTCCTCCTCGCGAAGAACCTCCGCGGCCATCAACAGGAACCGCTCCAGAGTGTCGCCAATCAGCGGCTTCCAAAGCTGGCGAATGATCTCCAGTTGATCACTGAGCGAACGTGGCGAGCGCAGCGCCGGCGCGCGCAACAAATCGAGCAGGCTGATCGGCTGCGCGCCTGGCAGCGGAATCAGCGGCCGCGTCGCGAAATACTCCGGCATCTGCGCCGTCACTTGCCGGTAAACAGTCTTCTCCGCCAGCGTCCGGTCCTCGAACAGCTCCTCAAACGGCTTGAATGCCTCATTGCGATTCGCCGTCCAAAGCAGAAGCAGTTCTTCAAGCGCGGCCGCGCGGTGCGGCATTCCTGCCGTCGCACCAGCAAGCCACTGCGCCGACGACACCTCGCCGCGCATCACGCTTTGCCCTGGGAAATGCTCCACAAACACGAGCAGCATCTTCTCTAAGTTGTCGGTGCCCACCTGCGCGCCGAACCATTCGAGCGCCGAGGTCATCATCAGGGGATCGAATTGCTCGCGATAGCGAGCCATCAAGACGTGGCTGGCCTCGTCGATGAGCCCCATCGCAAACAGCTGCCCTGCGTGCACCGCCAGCTCTGGATGCTTCTGCACTTCGCGCACCTGGTTCATCCGATGCGCGAACTCGCGGCACGCCGGCAGATTGGCCAGAATCACATTGCCGTTGTAGGAAAAGAGGGACTCCGCGAAACCGTATCGTTCTCGCGCTTTCCGCGAAATGTGGAACTCCATCGTCAAGAACCCAACTCCCCGTCGATCCGGCTCTCCGGTCTGCCGCATCCCTCTGGCGCAGCCGCAACCAAAGCAAAAGATACATCAATGGGCCAGAAGCCCGCCGGAAACTGTGATTGTAACTTCCTGGAGCCACACGCTGCAGGCAGCCAGCCAAAGAGGCTGCAACCACCCTCCGCCCGGGAATCTTCATTCCGGTGCAATTGCGGCCCGTTTCGTCGAGGGCCGATCACAGCCAATGCACTTCCTATTGGGTTGGTCGCCGGCAGATTCCGATGAGTTGACCCTCAGTCAGGACGTGCCCTTTGATCGCGGCCTCCATCTGGTCCCTGGCCGCAGCGGGCGGTAAAGCGAGCCGACCATCGAGCGCGTAGAGCCGGAAGACGTAGTGGTGGGGCTTGCCGGGTGGTGGGCAGGGCCCGCCGTATCCGTAACGCCCGAAGCTGTTGGTCCCTTGGGCGGAACCTTGGGGCATGCCGCCACGCGCCGAGGCTCCCTCGGCCAGCCTTCGAACGCCAGATGGAATGTCGTAGGCGAGCCAGTGCGTGAAGTCGATGGGCGCGTCGGGATCGCTCATCAGGATCGCAAAGCTCCTGGTTCCCGCTGGTGGGCTTGACCAGTGCAACTCGGGCGAGTCGTCGGCCCCATCGCATGTGAGTCGCCGCGGAAGGTCGCCCCCATCGGCAAAACTCGCGCTCGCGAGCCGCACAGGCGCGTGGACCTGCGCGTGCACCAAGGCAGATTCGCGCGGCCCCGGAACCAGAGAAACCAGCAGGCACAAAACGGACGCAATCGCCGCTGCAACAACCGCACGTGCGCCCTTCCGGGCGTTGGTCGCCTGCAGCTCCTGTTTCATGGATTCTCTCGCATTGGGTCTCGCAACCGGGCGACAGCCAAGATTACTCGCCCAAATTCACGTTGAGCAAGAGCACCACACTCCGCGGCCGAGATGCGCATCCGACCTCAACGCGTTGCAATCAGCGCCGGTTTACCACTAAACTAACCAAGGCCGGTGTTCCTGAAACACTCGCATAGGAGTCGTGGGCGAGCCAAATGCCCTCATGACAGCTTCTCCAAGCGATGGCCAGCGCGGAGAGGTGGCAGAGCCCGGTTGAATGCACCTGACTCGAAATCAGGCATACCTTTACGGGTATCGGGGGTTCGAATCCCTCCCTCTCCGCCATAAATTTATAACTCTTTTTTATTCAATCGATTAAAATCCATGGTACGCTCTTGGTGTCTGTAAGTAGTTTGATTATAGACACCAAGGAGTCGTATATGCCGATAAAGAAATCGGTTCGGATCATCAAGAAGGTCCGCGATGAGGACGGGCAGTGGCGTTTTATCTCGCTGCGCCATGCGGGCGCACGGTATGTGTGGGACAAGCGACCCGGCCACTACTTCGTGGAATGGTGGGAAGGAAAGCAGCGCAGGCGCGAATCGGCGGGAATCACCCCGAGCGAGGCGATGGAGGCACAGCGGCGGAAGCGCAACGAGTTGATCGGCGCGTTCGTGCTCGGCACCGGAACGCGAGAAGCGCCCAAACCGGAAGAGGCGCAATTCACCCTCCTCGCGGATGCCGTGACCCTGTTCCTTGACCATGTGCGGGTGCACTCACCGGACAAGCCGCGCACGGTACGGCGCTATGCGGCCGTGCTCGATCACGCGAAGCGCATTCTCGGGCGCAAGCTGTTCGTTGACGCCATCACGCGCCCCGATATCGACGATTACAAAGCGATCCGCACCGCTGAATCGAGCCACCAGCACCCGGACCGGCGCATCACGCCCCGCACCATCAATTTCGAGCTTTCCGTGCTCCGTACCTTCTTCTACTTCCTTATCAGCGAACGGAACCTGCCCATTGCAAACCCGTGCGCAAA
>JBEKAJ010000185.1:0-7281 GCA_050018295.1 Occallatibacter sp.
TCCTCGGTGACTCCGCTCATCGACAATACCCGCGCGCTGGTCACGCGCCTGACCCCGAAGATTGAAGAAACCGCGAACGACCTTGCCGCCCTCACTCATTCCCTGCGCGTGCAGACCGCCGATGTGCAATACGCGGCCAACGAGATGATTGCGCGCGCGCGCAACCAGGCCAGCCGGCTGGACGCGATGCTGTCTCACGTTCTCGACACTCTCGACCGCGCTGGCAACTTCATGACCGATGCCGTCAACAAGCCCATGCGCCAACTCTCGGCGATATTGGCCTCCGTGAAGGCGGTTGTCGAATCGTTGCGCAGCGGAGTGCCTGAGCCTGGTTCGCGGTCCAACCCGCCGTCAGGCGATCACGATATGTTTGTTTAGGACCCGCTCGCGCCCCTCAGGCGGCCGATCGAAATAGGTTTGAAAAATGCGGGTACTGGATCCTGCCCAGATCGCGCCCAATGATATTTACAAACTCATGATCGGCATGATTGTGCCGCGGCCCATCGCCTTCGTCTCCACCGTCGATGTGGCCGGTGTCAGGAATCTGGCCCCCTTCAGCTACTTCACCGCGTGCGGCTCCAATCCGCCCGTCGTCTGCTTCTCCACATCTGTCCGTTCCGGCCCACGTCCGTATAAGGACACGCTCGAAAACGTCAAGGCCACCGGCGAGTTCGTCGTCAACATCGTTTCTGAGGAGTTCGCCGCGCAGATGAACATGTGCTCAGCTGAGGTTCCGCCCGAAGTGGACGAGTTTGAGCTTTCGCGCCTGACGCCAATTGCCAGCGATCTCGTCAAACCGCCGCGTGTAGCCGAGAGCAAGGCACAGATGGAATGCCGCCTGCACCAGATCGTGCCCGTTAGCGACAGGCCCGGAGGCGGCATGCTGGTGCTAGGCGAGGTCCTGCGATTCCATGTGCTTGAGTCGTTGCTCGACGGCTACAAGATTGATCCCGACAAATTGAATGCAATCGGTCGCATGGGCGGCCCGGCCTACGTCCGCACACACGACCGTTTCGAAATGCAGAGGCCGAAGTAGCAGCGCAGCGCCCGAAACGAGTTTCTTGTTGACGTTTCGCCCGATATACGGTCGTGAGGCGCGCCGGCGTCAGACGATCCAGCCGCCGCCCACCACTTCATCGCCGTCGTAAAAGACCGCGGCCTGGCCCGGCGTCACCGCGCGCTGTGGCTCATCAAATGTCGCAACCGCCTCGTCGGCGCCTGCCGGCTCCAGCGTCGCCCACGCAGGCTCGTGCCGGTGGCGGATCTTCGCGCACACCCGCATCGGCCCTGTCAGCTCCGCAATACTGATCCAGTTCAGTTGCCGTGCGCGCAGCGTGCGCGTCGCCAGCTCGGCGTCAGCGCCCACCATCACGCGATGACTCGTCGGATCGATGTTGAGCACGTAAAGCGGCGCTGGACTCATTACGCCCAATCCCTTGCGCTGCCCCACGGTAAAGTTGTGAATGCCCGCGTGTCGCCCGATCACTTCGCCGTTCGCAGCCACAAGCTCGCCTGCCGTCTCTGACGTCGCCACGCCCTGCTCCTCGAGATACGCCGTGATGAACTGCTTGTAGTCGCCGCCCGGGACGAAGCAGATCTCCTGTGAATCCGGCTTCTCGGCCAGCATCAGTCCATGTTGCCGCGCCGTCTCGCGCACCTCCGGCTTGGTCATGTGCCCAAGCGGAAACAGCGTACGCGCAAGCTGCTCCTGCGTCAGCCCGAACAAAAAGTACGTCTGGTCCTTCGCCAGATCCGCAGGCCGCTTCAAAATCCATCGCCCGCGCTTCTCGTCGAACTCGTTCACCGCGTAGTGGCCCGTCGCGATTCGCTCCGCCCCGATGCTGCGCGCCGTCTTGAGCAGTTGATCGAACTTGATGTGGTTATTGCAGAGAGAGCAGGGAATCGGCGTGCGTCCGGTGAGATACTCATCCACAAACGGCCGCACCACGTCGCGCTCGAACCGCTCTTCCTGGTTCACCACGTAATACGGAATCCCCAAGTGCTCCGCAACGCGCCGCGCATCGTACACATCGTCAAGCGAGCAGCAGCGGCCTGCCTTCGGCGTATCGGGAATGCCGTGCTTTCCCGCCAGTCGCGTCTGATCCCAAAGCTGCAGAGTCAACCCCACCACCGTGTTGCGCGGAACGGCGGAGCCGTCGCCTTCACGAGCGAGAATCGCCGCAGCCGTCGAGGAGTCCACCCCTCCGGACATCGCCACCGCAATTGTGCTCCGCTCGCTCATTCCAATTCTCTTCGCACCGATATAATTATGTTGTTGTCGAGGCAATTTACCCGATTCGCACTCGTTTTGTTTAACCCCCCGAGCTCCGCCGACTCCGCTGCTTCATCCAAGCGTCCCCGCAACCTCCGGCGCGAGCGCCCGCAAATGTTCCACTGCCTCCGGAACCATGCGCAACACGTGGTCCACATCTTCATCCGTCGCCGTCTTCAGCAAACTAAACCGCAAGCTCGCCCGCGCCGCGTTCTTGTCGAGTCCCATCGCCATCAGCACGTGGCTCGGTTCCGTCGATCCGGAATGGCACGCCGATCCTCCACTCACGGCAACGCCCTTCAAATCCAGTGCGATCGCCAGCGCCTCTCCCTCTAACTGCTCAAAATGAATGTTCGTCGTGTTTCCTGCGCGCGGCGCGCCCGCGCCATTCACTTGAGTGCCGGGAATTGCGAGAATCCCCGCCTCCAGCCGGTCGCGCAGCCGGGCGACGCGATCCATCGTCCCATCCTCAAGGCTCTCCATCGCCAGTTCCGCGGCCTTGCCAAGTCCCACGATGCCGGGCACATTCTCCGTCCCGGCGCGCTGGCGCCGTTCGTGGCTGCCGCCCACGATCAGCGGCTCCAGGGGCGTTCCGCGCCGCACGTACATCGCGCCCACGCCCTTCGGCCCGTGTATCTTGTGCGCGCTGATTGAGCACAAATGGCATCCGAACCGCCGCACATCGAACGCAATCTTTCCCGCGCCCTGCACCGCGTCGATGTGGAAGAAAACCTTGGCCTCCGCGGCGATTCTGCCGATCTCTTCCACCGGCTGCAGCACGCCTGTCTCATTATTCGCCAGCATCACACTGACCAGGGTTCTGCGGGAATCGCCCAGCCGCGTCGTAGGCCGAATCGCGCGCCGAATCTCTTCGGGATCGATCAGCCCATTCGCGCGAGGCGCGACAAATGTGACCTCAGCCCCGCGGTCCGCCACTCGATCAGCCGCGCGCAACACAGCCGAGTGCTCAATCGACGTCGTGATAAAGTGATCGCCCGGACGCAGAAGCCCAAAGATCGCCGTGTTGTCTCCCTCAGTGCCGCCGGAGTTGAACACCACCTCCGCCTCGCGGCAATGGAAAAACCGCGCCAGCATCTCCCGCGCATGGTCCACGGCCGTGCGTGCCTTCTGACCCTGCAAATGAATCGACGAAGCGTTCCCAAACTCCTCCATCCAGTACGGGCGCATCGCCTCCATCACCTCAGGCAGCAGGGGCGTGGTGGCATTGGCATCGCAATAAACCCGTCGCATCGGGGAAGCACTCCTGTCTTAAATTGTACGGGAATCGCGCTGCGGCGCGAACCGTGCCGGCCCAACCGCGCCAATCGAATCGCGCTCTG
Source organism: Occallatibacter sp. (assembly GCA_050018295.1). Classification (GTDB taxonomy): domain Bacteria; phylum Acidobacteriota; class Terriglobia; order Terriglobales; family Acidobacteriaceae; genus Telmatobacter. Next base: position 3,613 of record JBEKAJ010000185.1, read on the forward strand.
GACGATTCGCCTTCCAGCCGTGCCAATTAGAATGCAGGAAGTGCACTCCAGCGTTTTTCGGAGCTCTGTCGCGTGGCCGATACGCCAACCCAAACTCCCGCCGCAAATCCATCGGGGAAGCCGCGCGTTCTAATCGTTGGCAACGCCGGCCAGCTCGGCCGCGAGCTCGAGCGTCTCTTTGCCGCCGTCGGTCACATCGTTGCCGTCGATCGCGAGTCCGTCGATCTCGCCGATCCCGATCAGACGCGCGACCTTGTCCGCCGCTCTGCGCCCGACGTGATTCTCAACGCTGCCGCCTATACCGCCGTCGATCGCGCTGAGTCGGAGATGGCTCTGGCCCACGCCATCAACGCACTCGCTCCTCGCGTCCTTGCCGAGGAAGCCGCGGAACGCAACGCCCTCCTCGTCCATTACTCCACGGATTACGTCTTCGACGGCAGCAAGCTGGAGCCATGGACGGAAGACGATTCTCCGGCGCCGCTCAGTGTCTACGGCGCCAGCAAGCTGGCCGGCGAGCAGGCCGTCCAGAACTCCCGCGCCCGACACCTCATCTTCCGTACCAGTTGGGTCTATGGGCCGCACGGTAGCAATTTCTTGCTCACCATGCTCCGCTTGGCGCGTGAGCGCGACCGGCTTTCCATTGTTGACGACCAAGTCGGCGCGCCGACCACATCCATTGAACTGGCCCGTGCAACGCATGCGATCGTCACGGGTGTGTTGGCTGGGCGCTTTGGCGAACAACAAGACTGGTGCGGCCTCTACCACATGACCTGCGCCGGCTCCGTCTCCTGGTTCGGTTTTGCGCAGGCCATCTTCGCCCGTGCGTCCGTGCGTCTCGGCGTGAAAGTGCCGGAGCTCGTTCCGATTGGCACCAAAGACTATCCCACCCCCGCCGCGCGCCCGCGAAACTCCGTCCTGTCAAACGCCAAGCTCCACGCCCGCTTCGATGTGCAGCTTCCAACGTGGCAGTCCGCTCTGGATGAAGTGATCGCCGGTCTTCAGGGGCGCTCGGGCTCGGAATAGGCTGCAAGCAGCGTCCGCGCCGCGCGAAATGAAGTCGTTCGCCCCTCCGCCACATCGCGCTCCAGCGCTTCTATGCGGCTGCGTACTGCCGGATGGGCGAAAAATCGCTGCTGCAGAGACTGATCGATCATCTCGTGCATCCATCGCCGCTGTTGCTCACACCTGCTCGCGGCAAGCCAGCCGTTGCCTCGCGTCAGCGCCGAATACTCATGCACGCACTCCCACAATTCGCTGATTCCGGCGCCTGTGAGTGCGGAGCACGTCACCGCACGCGGCGTCCATCCCGACCCCGATGCCGGAAAAAAGTGCAGAGCGTTCTGCGCCTCGGAGCGTGCGCGCTCCGCCCCTGCTACATTCGCTCCGTCAGCTTTGTTCACCGCCACCAGATCAGCCAGCTCCATCACGCCGCGCTTGATTCCCTGCAACTCATCGCCCGCGCCGGCTAGCGTGATCAGCAGGAAGAAGTCCACCATCTCGTGCACTGCCGTCTCTGACTGCCCTACGCCGATCGTCTCCACCAGGATGTTCCGGTATCCCGCCGCCTCGCACAGCAGCATCGCCTCGCGCGTTCGCTGCGCCACGCCGCCGGCGATGCCGCGCGAAGGCGACGGCCGGATAAACGCCATCTCGCTCGCGGCCAGCGTGGGCATCCGCGTCTTGTCGCCCAGAATGCTTCCGCCTGAAATCTGGCTGCTGGGGTCGATCGCCAGCACCGCGACCTTTTGCTCCTGCGCCTCGATCAGAAATCCGCCAAGTGCCTCAATCAAGCTGCTCTTGCCCGCGCCGGGAACACCCGTAATCCCCACGCGTATCGAATCGCCGCAGTGCGGCAGGCAATCTTCCACAATCTGCTCGGCCAACTCGCGATCCGCCTCGCGGGCGCTCTCGATCAGCGTTACGGCGCGCGCTAGCACAGTGCGGTCGCCGAGCAGAATTCCGTCCGCGTATTCTGCGCGTGATAGCGGCCGAGGTCTCTTTGCAGTCGTCGGCGCCTTCGGCGTTAGGCACCCCGGCAATTCGCGCAACGCGCTCTTCATCGCGCTCACCTAACCAATCACCGCGGCGCTCAGCATCTCCAGAATCTTCTGAGCCGCCTTCGGAATCACCGTCCCTGGCCCGTAGATTCCCGCCACACCCGCGTCATAAAGGAACCTGTAGTCCTGCGGCGGAATCACGCCGCCCACAACCACCAGAATGTCGTCCCGGCTCAGCGCGCGAAGCTCATCGATCAGTTGCGGCACAAGCGTCCTGTGGCCTGCAGCCAGGCTCGACACACCCACTACGTGCACGTCGCTATCCATGGCAAATCGCGCCACCTCGCGCGGCGTCTGGAAGAGAGGTCCGACGTCCACATCGAATCCGATGTCCGCGAAAGCCGTCGCAATCACTTTCGCTCCGCGATCGTGCCCATCCTGGCCCATCTTCGCCACCAGAATGCGTGGCCGCCGTCCCTCTTCGCGCTCGAACTCCTCCACCATGCGCTGCGCCTTCTTGAATTCCTCTCCATTGGCGCTCTCGACGGAGTAGACGCCGGCGATCGTGCGCGTCGTCGCCTCGTAGCGCCCCCAAACGTTTTCGAGAGCCAGCGAAATCTCGCCCAGCGTTGCTCTTTTGCGCGCCGCTTCCACCGCGCACTCCAGCAAATTTCCGTCACCGGCTTCTGCGCAGCGCTGCAGCTTCTCCAGCGCTTCGCGCACCGCGCCCGCATCCCGCTTGCGCTTCAACTGCTCAAGGCGCTTTACCTGCGCTGTACGCACCGCGTCATTGTCGATATCGAGCACAGGGATTTCCGGCTCTTCGAGCGCAGGATAGGCGTTCATTCCGACAATCACGTCGCGCCCCGAGTCGATTCCCGCTTGCCTGCGCGCGGCCGCCTCTTCGATGCGCATCTTTGGCACGCCAGTCTCAATCGCCTTTGCCATTCCACCCAGCCGCTCGATCTCTTCGATCAGGCCCCAGGCCTTGTGCATCAACTCGTGCGTCAGCCGCTCCACGTAATACGATCCTGCCCACGGGTCCACCACGTGCGTGATCCCCGTCTCCAGTTGCAGGTAAAGTTGCGTGTTGCGTGCAATGCGCGCGGAAAAGTCCGTGGGCAGCGCCAGCGCCTCGTCCAGGCCGTTCGTGTGCAGCGATTGCGTGCCCCCAAATGCCGCGGCCAGCGCCTCGACGCACGTACGCACCACATTGTTATACGGATCCTGCGCCGTCAGGCTCCATCCCGATGTCTGCGAGTGCGCGCGCAACGCCAACGATTTCGGATTGTTTGCGCCGAAGCTCTTGACCAGCTTCGCCCAAATCAGGCGCGCCGCTCTCATCTTGGCAATCTCCATAAAATGGTTCATGCCCACGCCCCAGAAAAACGAAATACGCGGCGCAAATTCATCCACATCCAGCCCTGCGCCAACGCCGGCGCGCAAGTACTCCAACCCGTCAGCCAGCGTGTAGGCCAGCTCCAGGTCGGCCGTCGCCCCCGCTTCCTGCATGTGGTATCCGCTAACGCTGATGCAGTTGAACTTCGGCATCTTCGCCGCGCAGTAACGAAAAATATCGCCGATGATGCGCATCGATCCAGCGGGCGGATAGATGTACGTGTTGCGGACCATGAACTCCTTCAGAATGTCGTTCTGGATGGTTCCGCTCAGC
>JBEKAJ010000186.1:0-7166 GCA_050018295.1 Occallatibacter sp.
GATAACTCCCAGGCCATCGATCCAAAATGGCTGGCCGGCGTTACGAACGTCGCAGTCACCGCCGGCGCTTCGGCGCCGGAAATCCTGGTCGAAGACGTGGTCAGTTATCTGCGTCAGAACGGTTTCGAGGACGTCGAAGAGGTGGAGGTTATGCCGGAAAATGTTCGCTTCGGCCTGCCTCCTGAGATTGTGCAAGCCATTGGCAACGCTAGCGGCGCAAAGCCTGTTTCGGTTCGTTGACGAGCCGGCAATGCATCAGCCCGCCGCGTGGCACATGGGCGCACACAGCACCGGGACATTCATCCAGATTTCCATGTTCCAGTTGAGGGTTCGGATTTTCGAGACTCCATGATTCCAGAGCAGCAGAAGATGCCAACAGCGGCGCCACGTTTTGGCCGGATCGACGCGGACTTGGCCGATGTGGAGTCGGCGATCGTCGGCGCGCGCGACTGCCTCTTCTCGCTCCAGCACCCTGACGGCTACTGGTGCGGCGAGCTCGAGGCCGACTCGATGCTCGAAGCCGATTACATCTTTCTGCACACGTTGCTCGAGAGCGGCGATCCGGGCCGGCTCAAGCGCGCCTGCGCTGAGATGATGCGCTACCAGAACGAAGACGGCAGTTGGAGCATTTATCCCGGCGGTCCCGGCAACATCTCGCTCTCCGTCAAGTGCTACTCCGCGGCCAAGCTCATGGGCATCGGCCCCGACGACCCGCGCCTCGCCAAGTGCCGCGCATGGGTGCTCGCGCACGGCGGCGTCACCGCGTGCAACACCTTCACCAAGATGTATCTCTGCGGCCTCGGCCAGTACGACTACGACGCCGTCCCCGCCATCCCGCCGGAGATTGTCCTCTTTCCCAAGTGGTTCTACTTCAATATCTACGAAATCTCGGCATGGTCGCGCAGCATTCTCGTGCCGCTGGCCATCATGTACGCCAAAAAGCCGTACAAGAAAATTCCGCCGGAGCAGGGAATCGACGAGTTGTTCGTGGGCGGCCGCGCCAACTCCATCCTCCGCGTGCGCATCGATCGCAAACACCTCATCTCCTGGCGCAATTTTTTCCTCATTCTGGATCGGCTCATGCACTGGTCTGAAATGGTGCACCTGCGCCCGCTGCGCACCCTGGCGATGAAGCGCGCGGAGAAGTGGTTGCTCGAGCGGCTCGAGATGACCGACGGCCTTGGCGCCATCTATCCCGCCATGCTCAACGCCATCATCGCCCTGCGCTGCCTCGGCTACTCCGAAGACGATCCCCAGGTCATTCGCGCCCGCGACGAATTTGAAAAGCTGGGCATCGAGCAGCCGGCCACGCCCGAAATGCCCGAGCCCACCTTCCGCATGACGCCCTGCATGAGCCCTGTGTGGGACACCGCGCAGGCGGTCTGCGCGCTGGGCGATGCCGGCGTGCCGCGCAACCATCCCCGCATGATCAAGGCCGTCGACTGGATGCTGGCCAAAGAGGTCCGCCACAAGGGCGATTGGGCCGTGAAAGTCCCTAAAACCGAACCCGGCGGCTGGTACTTCGAGTTCAACAACGAGTTCTATCCCGACACCGACGATACCGCGCAGGTTCTGCTTGCGCTGAGCAAAGTCGATAATCCCCGCGAGCGCTATCAGCACCAGGTCGCGCAGCGCGCCATCGCGTGGGAGTTCGCCATGCAGTGCCGCAACGGCGGCTGGGGCAGCTTCGACAAAGACAACACCAAGATGATCTTCCAGTACATCCCCTTCGCTGATCACAACGCCATGCTCGATCCGCCCAGCGTGGATATCACCGGGCGGATGCTCGAGATGCTGGCCGTCTACGGCTTCACGCGTGCCGACAAGCGCATCGAGCGCGCCATCAAATTCATCTTCAGCGCGCAGGAGCCGGACGGAAGCTGGTTCGGCCGCTGGGGCGTCAACTATCTTTACGGAACGTTTCTTGTTCTGCGCGGGCTCGATGCCATTGGCGTCGACCACCTCGAGCCGCAAATCCAGCAGGCAGCCGAATGGATTCGCATGGTGCAGAATCCCGACGGTGGCTGGGGAGAGACCTGCGGCACTTACGACGATCCCGACACCCGCGGCATCGGTCCGAGCACGCCATCGCAAACCGCATGGGCAATGCTCGGCCTGCTCGCCGCCGGCGACGATCGCTCCGACTCCATCGCCAAGGGCGTGCGTTGGCTGCTTGAGCGCCAGCGCGCCGATGGAAGCTGGGACGAGTCGATGGGCGAGGGACCGACGCGCCAGGCCATCATCACGGGAACAGGCTTCCCCAAAGTTTTCTATCTGGCTTACACCATGTACCGCCAGTACTTCCCGCTGATGGCGCTCACCGCGTACAAGCGCGCAATGGAAAGAAACAACCAGTTTGCAGCCGGGAGCCGGTAGCCCGTAGCTGCTTCAATGTTGCTTTGAGCATCGAAGAGAACGATTGAGGTTTTAAGCTGCCGGCTACGAGCTACCGGCTGCAAGCTAAGAAACACCGGGGCTTCCGCCCCTGAGGGAAAACGCTGATGGCAGTTCCAATCTCCCAGATGTGGACGGTGGCAACCTACGTCCTCAAGAACCGGCTCAAGGGCAACAAGCGCTATCCGCTTGTGCTCATGCTTGAGCCGCTCTTCCGGTGCAACCTGGCCTGCGCCGGCTGCGGCAAGGTGCAATATCCGCCGCACATTCTCAAAAAGCAACTCACGCCCGAGGAGTGCTTCGCTGCCATCGAGGAATGTGGCGCGCCCATGGTCTCCCTCCCCGGCGGCGAGCCGCTGCTCCATCCGCAGATCGTCGAGATCGTCAACGGGCTGGTCGCGCGCAAGAAGTACGTCTACCTCTGCACGAACGCGCTGGAATTGAAGCGCCGCCTGCCGGAGTTCACGCCGTCCAAATACCTCACTTTCTCTGTACACCTCGACGGCCAGCGCGACGAGCACGACTTCTCCGTCTGCCGCGAAGGCGGCTGGGATATCGCCGTCGAAGGCATCAAGGAGGCCGTCAAGCGCGGCTTCCGAGTCACAACCAATGCAACCTTCTTTGACGGCACCGATCCCAACCCCGTTCGCGCCTTCTTTGACGAGGTGATGGCGATGGGCGTCGAGGGCATCGTGCTCTCGCCCGGCTACAGCTATGAAAAGGCGCCCGATCAGAAACACTTCATGGGCCGCGCCCGCGTGCGCCGCCTCTTCCGCGCCATCCTGTCGAACCGCAAGAAGACTTGGAAGTTCAACATGTCGCCGCTGTTCCTTGAGTTCCTGATGGGCGACCGCAACTATGAATGCACGCCGTGGGGCTCGCCTGCCTACAACATCTTTGGCTGGCAACGGCCCTGCTACCTGCTCCAGGATGGCTACACGGAAACCTTCAAAGATCTGATGGAAACTACCAAGTGGGAAGAGTACGGCGTGGCGTCGGGTAATCCCAAATGCGCCAACTGCATGGTGAGCTGCGGCTACGAGCCTTCAGCCGTGCTCGAAGGCTTCGGCTCGCTCAAAGGCTTCTTCGCCATGGTCAAGGGCAGCTTCTCTCTCTATCCCGACCAGCACGCACTCAACCTGCTCAATGAGCCCATGCCCCATGGCCCGTCGTCGCTGGTGAACATCACTCACCCCGACCGTGAGCTTGAGGAGAAGCGCGCATGACCGCCGAAATACTGAAGTACACGCTGGAACAGGTCGAAGCGCTGGAACTGGCTCCCGGCACCGAGCATGAAGAGCTCGAAGGCTGGGTTCCCGTGCTTGCCAGCGACGAAGCTCTGCGCGAGGCGCTCGAAAAGGCCTTCGATTATCGCGGCGACGTCACTATCACGCTCAAGTCCGGCGAAAAGATTGAAGCCTACATCTTCAATCGCTTCACCGGCGCCACTCTCGCCGAGTCCTGGGTGCAGTACTTCGCCCCTAATGCGACAGAGAAGCGCAAGCTCGCCTATGACCAGATTGCACGCTTGGAGTTTTCGGGAAAAGACCGCGCCGCCGGCAAGCACTGGGAAGACTGGGTGAAGGCCTACACCGAAAAGAAAGCCGCCGGCGAAAAGAACATCGCCCTGGTTCCCGACGCGTTGGAGTAGGGCCGGTCTGTGGCCCCCAGGCGTCAGCAATCAGCGCAGCAACCTGGCCTTCTGCCCCTGCTTGGCGATCGCTGCCACGGCCTTCTTGTCAAAGGAGACGAATGTCTCCCCGCCCAGCCACACGCCCTCGTACACGATCACGCCATCGGCAAAATCGCCACCGGCTTGCCCTTTCGAAAATCGTAACCTGCCTTCATTGTGCTTGCTCTGCCGCAGGGCCTGTTGACTCAGGCGGCGACGATGGCGAGTCCTGAGATGCCTTCGCGCGTGATCGAGGATGAATCGGCCTGAACTTGCAAATTCCGCCAGGAAGATACTCTAGCTTGAGTTTTCCTCCCGACGGAAGTCCGCAATGTTCCATCACTTGCTTCGGAAATGTGACCTGCCCGCGCTTGTTCGTGGTGAGGATGAATCGTTTGCCCATATCGCCTCTATCGGCAGAGTCCCTTTCGTGAATGAGGCCCTCACGTCCAGCAGAAGCCCCGGTTTAGTATGGAAGGTGAGAAGACCTGATGAAAGTTTTTGTTACTGGTGCGACAGGATTCGTGGGTCACCACGTTGCCAAGGCGCTTGCCGCAGAAGGCGCCGACCTGCGCCTCCTCACCCGCAAAACCAGCAACCTCGCCAATCTCGAAGGTATTCCCGGCGAAACGGTTGTCGGCGACCTCGCCGACCCCGCCCCGCTGCGCTCCGCGTTTCAAGGTTGCGACGCGGTTGTGCATGTGGCGGCAGACTACCGCCTCTGGATTCCCGATCCCGCCGCCATGTACCGCGCCAACGTAGACGGCACGCGCGAGCTCCTCCGCATGGCCCGCGAAGCAAGCGTCAAGCGCTTCGTCTACACGTCGAGTGTTGCTACGATGCACTTCCGTACCGACGGCATCGTCATCAACGAGGACACTCCGGTCTCGCTCGCCGACATGGTCGGCCACTACAAGCGCTCCAAGTTTCTCGCCGAGCAGGAGGCGATTTCCGCCGCGCAAGACGGCCAGCAGGTCATCATCCTCAATCCCACCACCCCCATCGGCCCCAACGATCGCAAGCCCACTCCCACCGGCCGCATCTTCGTCGACTTCCTCAACAGCAAATTCCCCGCCTACGTCGACACCGGCCTCAATCTCGTCGATGTCTCCGAAGTCGCCCGCGCCCACGTCCTCGCACTGACCCAAGGCACTCCCGGTCGCCGCTACATATTAGGTGGCGAGAACCTCACCCTCAAGCAGATCCTCGACAAGATGTCGGCCATCACCGGCATTTCGTCGCCCACGGTGAAAATTCCCTTCGTCGTCGCCGCCACCTACGCCTTCTTCGAGGAGTGGATCACGGGCCGCATCCGCGGGCGTGAACCCCGCGCCACGCTCGAAGAGGTCCGCATGGGCCGCAAGAAGATGTACGCCTCAAGCGCTCGCGCCCAGCAGGAGCTTGGCTTCCGCGTCGTACCCGTCTACCCCGCCATGCGCGCCGCTATCGACTGGTTCCGCGCAAACGGCTACGCGCCCGGCAACACGCCGCAGGGCCGCGCCCAAACATCATCATGACCCGCACCGCCATCATCGCCGCCTTCCCCGGTGAGCTCAAGCCGCTCGTTCGCAACTGGCCGCACTCGACCCGCGACGGCACGCACTTCTGGGCGCAGCGCACCGAGGAAGATGAGTGGATCGCCGCCTGCGCCGGAGCCGGCCAACCCGCCGCCACTCGCGCCTTCGCCGCCATTGAAGCAGGCGGCCCCATCGATCTCGTTTTCTCCGTCGGCTGGGCCGGAGCGCTAAGCGCCGAAATCGCCCCCGGTACGGCCCACAACGTCGCCGGAGTCATCGACGTCCGCACCGGCGAGCGCTTCCGCTGCGATGCTGGCGCTGGCGAACTGTGGCTTGCCACCAGCCCTAAGGTGGCCCCTTATACCGAAAAGCGCCGCCTCACTTCCGCGTACAACGCCGCGCTCGTCGACATGGAAGCCGCCGCTGTCGCGCGCCTCGCCGCCATGCGCGGCATTCCGTTCTACGCGATCAAAGGCGTCAGCGACGCGCTCACCGACCGACTGCCCGACTTCAACCGTTTTCTCTCGCCCAGCGGCCAATTCGAGCTCGCTACGTTTACTCTTTTTGCCATTCTTCGGCCTTGGTACTGGCCCTCACTCATCCGGATGGGCGAAAATAGTAAACGGGCTTCCCAAAGCATCGCGGAGTCGCTGCACGACTTTCTCTCGTGAATGAGGTCGCATCAGAGAATAGAATGGCTACCCAAATCTCCAACCCCAGACTGCGGATCGACACCAAGATCCCCGCCACGATGCGCGCGGTGGTCTACCGCGGCATCAATGACATGCGCCTGGAAACCGTCCCCGTTCCGCGCATCGGAGCCGGCGAGCTCCTCATCAAGATCGCGACCTGCGGCGTTTGCGGCACCGATCTCAAGAAGATTCACATGGGCTCGCACTCCGCTCCGCGCATCTTCGGCCACGAGATGGCCGGCGTCGTCGCAGAAGTCGGCGCGGGCGTCACCAAGTTCGCCGTCGGCGACCGCGTCATGAGCTTCCACCACGTTCCTTGCGGAGAGTGCTACTACTGCCGCAAGAACACTCCGGCGCAATGTCCGCTCTACAAAAAGACCGGCGCGACCGCAGGCTTTGAACCTTCGGGTGGTGGGTTCGCCGAATATATCCGCGTCATGGACTTTGTCGTCAATTATGGCGGAGTGGTCCGCATCCCCGACGGCGTCCCCTTCGAGCAAGCCGCGTTCGTTGAGCCCGTCAACACCGTGCTCAAGGGCGTCAAGTTGCTCAACCTCGCGCCCGATGACACCGTCCTCGTCATCGGCCAGGGCCCCATCGGCCTTTTACACGCCGCGCTCGCCAGGCGCATCGGCGCCTGTGTGCTCACCTCCGATCTCTTTCCGGAGCGCCACACGATTGCCGCGCGCTTCGGACTCACGAATCCCATCCACGCCGGCACACAAAACGTCGTCGATCGCGTCTTCACCGAGACCGAAGGCCGCGGCGCCGATGCGGTCATCATCGCTGTCGGCGGCAACGCGCTCATCCGCACCGCCATGGATGCGGTTCGCCCTGGCGGCAAGGTCATGCTCTTCGCCCAAACCCAGCACGGCGAAGCCACTTTCGATC
>JBEKAJ010000187.1:0-7149 GCA_050018295.1 Occallatibacter sp.
TACTACGAGCGCGAAGTCTTCGATCTGTTCGGCATCCGCTTCGCGGGCCACCCCGACCTCCGCCGCATCATGATGCCCGACGACTGGCAAGGCCATCCCCTGCGCAAGGACTACCCGGTGGAGGGATACCGCTGATGAGCGAGAATCCCGGCGCGCCTGTCCTCGAGCTTCCCGTTGCCGCAATCACCGGCGAGCGCCGCATGGTCCTCAACATGGGCCCGCAGCATCCGGCTACGCACGGCGTGTTGCGCCTCATCGTCGAACTTGACGGCGAAGTCATCGTCAGCGTTCAGCCCGAGATCGGTTACCTGCACACCGGCATCGAAAAAACCTGCGAGGCCAAGTTCTACCAGCAGGTCGTTCCGCTCACCGATCGCGTCAACTACCTCGACCCGCTCTCCAACAATCTTTGCTACTGCCTGGCCGTCGAGAAGCTTCTCGGCCTGGAGATTCCCGACCGTGCCCAGTGGATTCGAGTTCTCCTCACCGAGCTCAGCCGCCTCAACTCGCACCTCATCTGGCTCGGCACCCACGCCATGGACATTGGCGCCCTCACCGTTTTTCTCTACACCTTCCGCGAGCGCGAGGAAATTCTCCGCCTCTTTGAAGCCGTGGCCGGCCAGCGCATGATGACCAGCTACTTCCGCATCGGTGGCCTCGCGATGGAGCCGCCGCTCGACTGGCTCGACCGCGTGCAGCACTTCGTTACTACTTTCCCTGAAAAAATCGATGAGTATTCCAACCTGCTCACGGGCAATCCAATCTTTATGAATCGCTTGAAGGGTGTGGGCTATCTATCTCCGAAAGATGCGGTTGCGCTTGGCGTTACCGGCCCGCCCCTGCGCGCCTCCGGCGTCGATATCGACCTCCGTCGCGACATGCCCTACTCGAGCTACGAGAAGTTCCAATTCAACGTGCCCACCTCCACCGTCGGCGACACCTGGGCGCGATACGTAGTCCGTCTTGTCGAAATGCGCGAGAGCACAAAGATCATCCAGCAAGCCCTCGACGGCATGCCCGGCGGCCCGGTCAAAGCCAATGCGCCGAAAATCGTTCTTCCCGACCGCGAAAAGATGAAGACCGAGATGGAGGCCCTCATCCATCACTTCAAAATTGTGACGGAAGGTTTCAACGTTCCCGCCGGCGAGGTCTATCAGGGAATGGAATGTGGCCACGGCCAAATGGGTTACTACGTCGTCTCTGACGGCACCTCCAAGCCCTACAGAGTCCACATGCGTTATCCTTCGTTCGCCACTCTGCAAGCAATTGAAACCATGTGCAAGGGCCGCCTGATTGCCGACCTCGTCGCCGTCATCGGCTCCATCGATATTGTTTTGGGGGAGATCGACCGTTGACCTCCGCACCGGCTCACTCATTGGAAGCGCTCTGGGCAGAGCTCTGGACCTCGCTTGCTTCCCTGCTCCGCAGTTACACCTCGGCGCATGGTCTTCACACGAAACGCGAGGCCGCTGTTGAGCTGACCGAGAAAACAATCACCGTCTGCCACAATGAAAAATGGCTGCGCCTCGACCGCAATCACGCAATCCTTACCTGGACGCGAGAAAATGGAACCATGGGAACCATGGAACTCACCGAATCCGGAACCCTGCGCAGCGCAACCAATGAAGAAGCCATGGACCTGGCAGCCGAACAGTGGGCGCGGGAGCTGATGTTGGAGTCGCACGGGAGCGAATGAGATGAGCCCCAAAAAGACCACGCCTGAACCCGTGTTCGTCTTCTCGCCCGCGCTCGCGGCGCGCTTCGACGCGCTCGTCCAGAAGTATCCCGTCAGTCGCTCCGCCCTCATTCCCATGCTGCTCTACGCGCAGGATGAAGTTGGCTATCTCTCCGACGCCGTCGTCGCCGAAATCGCTCGCCGCATTGGCATCACCGAGCTTGAAGTGCGCAACGTCGCCACGTACTATTCCATGCTCCGCTTCAAGCCCGCCGGCAAATACAACATCCAGGTCTGCACAAACATCAGTTGCATGTTGCGCGGAGCCTACGAAGTCTACGAACGCTTCCGCGAAGAGCTTGGCGTCGGCCCTGACGGCGTCACCGCAGATGGCCTCTTCTCACTTGAAGAAGTTGAATGCATCGGCGCCTGCTGCTGGGCGCCGGCTATTCAGGTCAATTACGAATTCCACGACGAGATTAAGCCCGATCTCGTGCCCGGCATCCTCAGCGGCTATCGCGGCAAGGCGAACGAAAGTGAGAAAGGCAAAACCCCGGATGCCTAGGCTCGTCTCCCATCCCGATGAGGTCAAGATCGTCTCGCGCCGCTTCGGCCTGGGAGCCACCAACATCGACCGCTACATCGAGCTCGGCGGCTACGAGGCCGTGAAGAAATGCCTCGAGCAGGGCCCCGACTGGATCGTCGATGAGATGAAAGCCAGCGGCCTGCGCGGCCGCGGCGGCGCGGGCTTCTCGGCGGGCATGAAGTGGTCCTTCGTTCCCAAGCAGTCCGCCAAGCCCAAGTACATCCTCGTCAATGGCGACGAAAGCGAGCCCGGCACCTGCAAGGATCACCTCATCTTCCTGCACGATCCGCACGCCGTCATCGAGGGCACCATCATTGCGGGTCTCGCCGTCGGCGCGAAGATGGGTTTCATCTATCTGCGCGGCGAGTACCGCTATCTCCTCGAAATCATGGAGCGCGCCGTTACTGACGCCTACGATCGCGGCTTTTTGGGCAAGAATATCTTTGGCACCGAAACTGAATTCCAGATCATCACGCAGACCGGCGCGGGCGCCTACGAAGTCGGCGAAGAATCGGCGCTCATGGAGTCGCTCGAAGGCAAGCGCGGCGTTCCACGCATCAAGCCGCCCTTCCCTGCCGTCGTCGGCCTCTACGGCGGTCCCACGGTCATCAATAACGCTGAGACCATCGCCACTGTGCCTCACGTCATCCAAATGGGCGCGGCAGCCTACGCCGCCGTCGGCACACCGCGCAATGGCGGCACGCGCCTCTTCTCCATCAGCGGCCACGTCGAGCACCCCGGCGTCTACGAGCTTCCCATGGGCTACAACCTCAAAAAGATGATCTACGACGTTGCCGGCGGCATTCCCGGCGGCCACAAATTGAAAGCCGTCGTTCCCGGCGGCTCGTCCACGCCGGTCCTGCTGCCCGAAGAGATCGACATCGGAATGGACTTCGATCAGGTGGGCAAGGCCGGTTCTATGCTCGGCTCGGGTGGCGTTGTCGTCATCGACGACCGGACCTGCATCGTCGAATTCGCTCTCCGCACCATCAGCTTTTATGCGCACGAGAGCTGTGGCTGGTGCATCCCTTGCCGCGAAGGCACCGATTGGCTCAAGAAATCGCTCACCCGCTTCCACGCCGGCTTCGGCACCAGGAGCGACATCGACAACATCCAATACCTCGCCGAAAACATGCTGGGCCGCACCTTCTGCCCGCTCGGCGACGCCGCCGCCATGCCCACCATCGCTTTCGTCAAGAAGTTTCGCAAGGAGTTTGAAGATCACCTGAACGGCAAACCATGCCCCTTCGCCCGGGAAGGCGTGCCGCAGTTGACCGTCGTATAAACAGCAAGAAGATTTCTGCAAGGCCGCGATCGAACGAGAAAACAATGCCCGACGTAACCTTCACAGTCGACGGAAAAAAGCTCACCGCACCCGCGGGAACGCTGCTCATTGACGCCTGCCGCAAGGCAGGCATTGAGATTCCGGCTTTCTGCTACTATCCCGGCCTCTCGCTCCAGGCCGCGTGCCGCATGTGCCTCGTGCGCCAGGAAAAAGTTCCCAAGCTGCAAACCGCCTGCACCACCACCGTCGCCGAAGGCCAGGTCTTCACCACCGACTCGCCAGAGATCGCGCAGGCGCGCAAGGCCACCATCGAGCTGCTCCTCGGCAACCACCCGCTCGACTGCCCCGTTTGCGACGCCGGCGGCGAGTGCGAGCTGCAGGACATGACCTTCAAATACGGTGCGGGCGAAAGTCAATTCGTCGAGGTCAAGCACCATCGCGACGAGCAGCAGTGGTCGCCCGCCGTCTTCTATGACCGCCCGCGCTGCATTCTCTGCTACCGCTGCATCCGCATGTGCGGCGAAGGCATGGACGTCTGGGCGCTCGGCATCCATAATCGCGCCGCCAACTCCGTCATCGTCCCGAACGACGGCCATCAGCTCGATTGCGAGCAGTGCGGCATGTGCATCGACGTTTGCCCTGTGGGCGCGCTCACCAGCGGCAGTTATCGCTACAAGACCCGGCCCTGGGAGATGAACCACGTCTCCACCGTCTGCACCCACTGCGCCGACGGCTGCAAAGTCACTCTCGGAGTTCGCCAGGCCAACGACGGCTCTGCTATTGTTCGCGCCGACAATCGCGACAAGAGCGGCATCAACGGCGACTTTCTCTGCGCCAAGGGTCGCTTCGGCTTCGACTTCGTTGAAAGTCCTGACCGCCTCTCGCAGCCTCTGGTTCGCAACGCGCAAGGCAAGCTCGAGCCCGCCACATGGGAGCACGCGATCCGCGTCGCCGCCGGCAGATTGAAGGAAATCCGCGACACGCGCGGCGGCAGCGCCATCGGCGTCATCGGCTCCAACCGGACAACAAACGAAGAGAACTACCTGTTGCAGAAATTTGCGCGCACGATTCTCGGCACCAACAACATCGACCACGAGCGCACCACGGACTACGCGTCCTTCGCCCGCGCCCTCTCAGGCCACCCCGGCAAAACCGCCAGCCTGCGCGATATTGCCTCTGCCTGTGCCGTCCTCCTTGTCGGCGGCAATCCGACCGATGAGCATCCGCTCCTCGCCTGGTTGCTTCGCACCAACGTGCGCCTCAACCGCGCCCGTCTATACGTCGCAAATTCCAGGACCATCAAGCTCGCGCGTCAGGCCAAAGCAACGCTCGACCTCCGCCGCGGCGGCTACGACAAGCTCATCGCCTCTCTCGACTCCGGCCGGACCGACTTCAGCAAGGCCATCCTCGCCGAGGGATCGCTGGTCGTCATCTTTGGCGAAGAATTTCGCGGCGCGGCCATCGAAAATCTCATCGCCTGGGGGCTTAAGCGCGATAACGTCCGTTTCGCCTATCTGGGCGACCACTCAAATTCCCGCGGCGCCGCAGACATGGGTCTCTTCCCCGACTTGCTTCCCGGCTACATTCCAGTCACCGCGCCCGGTGCTTTCGCCGAGTACCCCAATCTCTCCGCCACGCCCGGCAATTCGTTGCCGCAAATGCTCGATGCCGCCTCCGCTGGCGATCTTGGCGCGCTTCTTGTCGTCGGCGCCAATCCTGTTTCGCACGCCAAACTTGACCCCGCAGTTTTCCAGCACACCTTCCTCATCGTGCAGGATCTTTTCCTCACCGAGACAGCGGCGCTCGCTGATATTGTTCTTCCCGCCGCGAGCCTCTACGAAAAGTCGGGCACCGTCACCAACACCTTCGGCGACATTCAAATCGTCCGCAAGGCCGCCGACCGCGCTGGCGTCAAACCCGACTTTGAAATTCTCGTTCGCCTGGCCGGGGGCATGGGCGTCGACGTCGGCTCGCTGGTTCCCTTCGGCAAGCGTGGCATAACCGGCGATCTCGGCCAGTCGCGCGGCGCGCAGTCCGGCGAGGCCGATCGGCACTCTGTCTGGCTTGAAGCCAATGGCCTCGAGCCCAAACTCAGCCCCTTCGATCCTCTTGCCGCGCTCGACGAAATCGAACGCCTTGTTCCCGGCTACACCCTCGACCGGATCAATCTTTTTGCAGGCAACGACGTCCACACTGAGCCGGCCTCACCGGGATTCGTCCCCGTCTCCGCGCTGGCCGCACCGGAACTCGTCGTTCCCGCGCACGACACGCTCTTCACCTCGGGCACGCTGGGCCGGTACAGCGCAGCGCTCGGGCAACTTGAGCAACATCAGGCAAATGAACTTGCAAAATCGGAACTCGCAAAATCCGCAGCCGACTGAGAAAACGTACAGCCGAGCTGACTTGCTAACTTGCTGACTCGCACTTCGAAGAAGGCCAAACGCACGTGACGATCCTCGCATTCTTTCTCTGGAGCCTGGCCAAAGTCGCCGTGGTCACGGTGGTGATGCTGCTCGGCATCGCCTACACCGTGCTCCTCGAGCGCAAGTTCGTCGGCCGCATCCAGAACCGCTGGGGCCCCAGCCGCGTCGGCCCCTTCGGCCTCTTGCAGCCGCTCGCCGATGGCGCAAAGTCCTTCCTCAAGGAAGATCTGATTCCCACCGCTGTCTATCGTCCGCTCTATCTCCTCGCGCCCATCATCTCGCTCGGCTGCGCGCTCATCGCCATTGCCGTCATTCCGTTCGGCGCGCCCGGCATGGGCCCGCACGGCTTCGATCTCTTCGAGATCTCCAATATCAACGTCGGCCTACTCGTCATTCTCGGCATCACTTCCATCGGCGTCTACGGCATCGCCCTCGCCGGTTGGTCGTCGAACAACAAATACTCCCTGCTCGGCTCGCTTCGCTCCTCCGCGCAGCTCATCAGCTACGAGTTGGCCCTCGGACTCTCGCTCGTCGGCGTCGTCCTCCGCGCCGGATCGCTCAACCTGCGCACCATTGTCGAGCAGCAAGCCACTCTCGGCGCCGCAACCTGGAACATCTTCGGCGGAGGACAGATTCTCGCCTTCTTCATCTACCTCATGGCTGCATTCGCCGAAACCAACCGCTCGCCCTTCGATCTGCCCGAGGCCGAGAGCGAGCTCACCGGCGGCTATCACACCGAGTACAGCTCCATGAAGTTCGCCATGTTTTTCATGGCCGAGTACGGCAACATGATCAACGTCGGTTGCGTGGCCACACTGCTCTTTCTCGGCGGCTGGACCAGCCCGCTTGGCGACCTGATGGGCCCGTTCCAGAGCAACTTCCTCAACGCATTTCTTCCCCTCTTCTGGTTCGTCCTCAAAGTCTTCTTGTTTCTCTGTCTCTACGTCTGGGTACGGGGAACCTTGCCCCGCTTCCGCTACGACCAGCTCATGAGCTTTGGATGGCGCTATCTGCTTCCGCTCGCCATCCTCAACATTGTGGGAACCAGCCTCTGGCTGGCCTATCGCTGAGTGCGCGCCTCGATCCCGATGTCGAATCGCGCTCATTTACAATCGGGAGGGATTTTCCTCGAACGACGATGCATCTGATCCTGTTCTTCCTTTTTGCCGGATTCTGCCTC
>JBEKAJ010000188.1:0-7124 GCA_050018295.1 Occallatibacter sp.
GGTTACGATCGAAGAACTCAACTGCGCGAACGAATAGGCGCCGCTCGGCGATCGATAGACGTTGTAGCCAGCTACCGGGTCGGGAGAATTCGTCGGCGCAACCCAAGTCAAGTTAACCTCACCAGGAGTTCCGGAGGATCCTGTCTCTCCGGTTCCGCTAAGGCTGATCGTCGCTGTGGGATTCGTCAGTGATGTGCTCACGATCGTTAGTGTGCCACTCGCGGCCCCAGCCACGGTGGGGTCGAACTGTACGCTGAGCGTGGCCGTCTGATTGGGGTTCAAGGTCAGCGGGAAGGGGCCTCCGGAGACGGTGAAGCCGCTTCCGGTCACGGCGGCTGCGCTTACGGTCACTGCCGCAGTCCCGGTCGAGGACAAGATCAGCGACTGCGTCGCCGGGGAGTTCAAAGTCACATCGCCGAAGGCCACGCTGGTGGAATTGATGCTCAGTGTGGGCCCGCCCGTGCCTAGCTGCAGGGCGAAGGTCTCCGCCACACCTCCCGCGCTTGCGCTCAGAGTGGCGGTCTGAGCCGTGCTGACAGCGGAGACGGTCGCGGTAAAGCTGGCAGTAGTGGCACCGGCGGCCACGGTCACGTTGGCAGGCACGGTGACGGCGGTGTTGTTGCTGGCCAGGCTCACGCTGAAGCCGTTGCTGCCCGCGGCCGCGTTCAAGGTTACCGTGCAGCTATCCGTTCCCGCCCCGGTGATTGACCCGCTCGTGCAGTTCAACGCGGTCAGCGCGGCCACGCCGTTGCCGCTGAGGCTGATCACGGTCGATGCTCCGCTGGAGGAGTTGCTGGTCAGAGTCAACGACCCGGAAACCGCTCCCGCGACCGTCGGATCAAACTGCACCGTCAGTGTTGCAGTCGAATTCGGGTTCAGGGTCAGTGGGAAGCTTGCGCCCGAGACGGAGAAGCCCGATCCAGCCACAGTAGCAGCGCTGATGGTCAAAGCTGCAGTCCCAGTCGAAGACAGAGTCACGACCTGCGTCGTGGCCGTGTTGGCGTTGACACTGCCGAACCCGATACTTCCAGCGCTCACGCCAAGCGTGGCCGTGCCAGTCCCCAACTGAAGCGCGAAGGTTTGTGCCACGCTGTTGGCGCTGGCGGTAAGGGTAACGGTCGCTGCGGTGCTGACCCCGGATACGGTGGCGGTGAAGCTGGCGGTGGTGGCTCCTGCAGCCACGGTCACTGAGGCCGGCACGGTGACTGCCGAGTTGTTGCTGGTCAGGCTGACGGTGAAGCCGCCGCTGGCTGCCGCAGTGTTCAGGGTCACATTGCAGCTATCGGTTCCCGCCCCGGTCATCGACCCGCTGGTGCACCTCAGCCCGCTCAACACGGGCGTGCCAGTGCCGCTTAGGCTGATCAAGGTCGAGGTTCCGCTTAAGGAATTGCTGGTCAACGTGAGCTGGCCGGTTGCCGCTCCTGCTGTGGTTGGATCAAACCCCACGGTGAGCGTGGCCGTCTGATTGGGGTTCAAGGTGATCGGGAAGGTAGCTCCAGAGACGGTGAAACCGCTTCCGGCAACGGTCGCTGCGCTGACGGTCACGGCCGAAGTCCCGGTCGAGGACAGAGTCAGGGTTTGCGTCGAGGCCGTGTTCACGTTGACGTTGCCAAACGACAGGCTCGACGAACTGACGCTGAGTGATATCGCAGCCGCATCCAACTGTACGCCTGCGGTCTGGGAGACGCCGGCTGCACTGGCAGACACTGTCACGGCTTGCGCGACGTTTACCGCGGAGACAGATGCAGAAAAGCTTCCGCTCGTAGCGCCTGCTGCCAGTGTCATTGAAGACGGCACCGTGAATGCACGGTTGTTGCTGGCCAAATTGACGTTGAGACCGCCACTCGGGACAGCCGCGTTCATCACCGCAGTGCATGTGTCCGTTCCTGCTCCCGTCATCGTTGTGGTGGCGCAGCTCAATTGGATCAGTTTCGGCACGCCTCTGCCCAACAGCCCGACCTCCTTCGAAGCTCCATCGGCGGAGTTACTGCTCACTGTGAGCGCACCTGTCGTCGACCCCGTCACTGCGGGATCGAATTGCACGGTGAGCGTTGCAGCTTGATTCGGATTCAGGGTCAATGGGAATGAGGCTCCTGAAGCAGCAAACCCGGCTCCGGAAACAGAGGCCGCGCTGACTGTCACCGCTGTGCTCCCGGTTGAAGTCAGGGTTAGCGTTTCTGTCGCCGGAATATTCATAGCTACATCGCCAAAGTCAATGTTGCTCGTGCTCAGGTTCAGTGTGGGCAACGTGCTATTGAGCTGCAGCGCGAATGTCTCCGCCGCGCCTCCCGCGTTGGCCGTCAACATTGCCGCCTCGGTGGAACTGACCGGCGAGGCACTCGCCGTGAAGTTGGCGCTGGTCGCGCCCGCCGCCACCGTCACCGAGCCTGGCACGGTCACCAGCGAATTGTTGCTGGCGAGACTTACTGCGAATCCGCCGCTGGCCGCTGCTGCGTTCAATGTCACCGTGCAGCTATCCGTTCCCGAACCCGTTATTGACGAGTTGGCGCAACTGAGCCCGCTCAATACCGGCACGCCTGTGCCGCTCAGGCCCACCACCATCGACGTTCCGTTCGAAGTGTTGCTGTTCAGCGAAAGCTGTCCTGTTTCTGCCCCTGCTGCGCTCGGATCAAACTGCACGCTCACTGTTGTCGTTTGACCTGGGGCCAGTGTCACCGGCAGGCTTTCGCCTGTGATGGCAAAGCCGGTGCCCGTCAGAGACGCCGCGCTTACGGTCACAGGCATCGTTCCTGTTGACGAAAGAACCAATGGATGCGTAACCGCCGAGTTCACGGGTACGGTGCCAAAGTCCAGTGTGTTGGCGCTGATCCCCAAAACGGGGATTGCTGCGCCAAGCTCAAGAGCGAATGTCTCCGCCACCCCGCCAATGCTCGCGGTTAACGTGGCCGCTTGTACTGTCGTGACCGGCAAGACACTCGCTGTAAAAGTCGCGCTGCTCGCGCCTGCCGGCACCGTCACCGACGCTGGAACAGTTACCGCGCTGTCGTTGCTTGCCAGGTTCACATCTAGGCCGCCGCTGGCCGCGGTTGCGTTCAGTGTCACTGTGCATGTGTCGCTGGATGCTCCCGTAACCGATCCGTTTACGCAATTCAGCTCGGTCAACACCGGCACGCCCATGCCGCTCAGGGACACCGTGGACGAGGACCCATTCGACGCGTTGCTGGCTATCGTCAGCTGGCCGGTTGCCGACCCTGACGCCGCGGGGTCGAATTGGATGGTCACGGTCACGCTCGCGTTCGCGCCGACACTCATCGGCACGCCGCTTCCGCCGCTTATCGAAAAAGGCTGCCCAGTCAGATTGAACTGAGAGATTTCAACGGGCGCCGATCCCTTGTTCGTAAGGGTGATGCTCGTGCTTACTGTCTTACCGACAGCCACTTGGCCGAAATCGACGGTGCTCAATGACGTGATCAGCGTTCCCGTTGCCGTATTCGTTGCGACAAGGGTCCCACCGCATCCGTTCAGAGCGATGCTGCAGAAAAAGGCCAGCAGCACAATCAAACTTAACTTCAAATGGCGCATATGCCCTCCGAACGGGCGCAAGAAATTTATCGGCGCGCGCACGAGAATCATCGCCAAGGCAAACTCAAGTAATCATTGATGATTACCAATGCGGCCTAGTATATCCACATGTATGGGTACTGTTGAATGTTACCATACAGTACTTTTGGGGAATTTCGCATCGGAGTGGTAATCCCACCTTTGTGTTACTTGGCTGCGCGGACACACCAATCCGCAAGACCGGGCGTCAGCCTTTTGTGGGTATCGAATGCGAAAAATTATTCAGAATCTGACAATTACAGCCGCAGGAACAGGGCCCGAACGCAGCTTGCTCCGCGGCTTGGTTTACGGCCCAGCCTCAGCCAGACCTGCCCAAAGTGCTGTGACGGGTGCCACAGCCACTATTTCCGAGGAACTTACAAAACGGCTTTAGCAATGGCCGCTAACTGCATGAACGACGTTCCTTCATAGATCTTTCCGATCTTTGCGTCGCGATAAAGCTTCTCGACGGGGGCCTCCTTCACAAATCCCGCCCCACCCAGAACATCCACCGCAAGGCTCGCCACGCGCTCCGCCATCTGCGCCGCGAAGTACTTGCACATGGCCGCTTCCTTGCGGAACTCCTGCCCCGTATCCTTCAATCGCGCCGCGTTGTAGACCAGCAGTCTCGCGGCCTCAATTTCGGTCGCCATCTCCGCCAGTTGAAACTGCATCGCCTGGAACTCCGCAAGGGTCTTGCCGAATTGCTTGCGTTCCTTGGCGTGCTTTGCGGCGTGGCCCCACGCGCCTTCAGCCAGCCCAAGCATCTGTGCGCCGATGCCGATTCGCCCGCCGTTCAATGTCTCCATCGCAATCTTGTACCCGCTGCCCGCTTCGCCCAGCACTTGCGCCGCGGGAATCGCGCACTCGTCCAAAATCAGCTCGCAGGTGCTCGACGCGCGAATCCCCAGCTTGTCTTCTTTCCTGCCGATCGCGAATCCCGGCGTGCCTTTCTCCGCTAGGAATGCGGTGATGCCCTTATAGCCGGCGCTCGCGTCCACGGTGGCAAAGATGATAAACAATCCCGCCTCTTTGGCATTGCTGATCCAAAGTTTCCGCCCGCTCAACACATAGTCGCTGCCACGCCTTTCTGCGCGGGTCTGCAGGGCAAACGCATCTGACCCCGAACCCGCTTCGCTCAACGCGTAGGCGCCAACCATATCTGCTGCCAACCGCGGCAGATACTTCTGCTTCTGTTCCGGCGTGCCCCAGCCGAGCAGCGCGCTCGCCACCAGCGTGTTCTGCACATCAACCACCAACGCTACCGCGGGGTCCACGGTCGAGAGCATCTCCACCGCCAGCACGGAATCGAAGAACGACCCACCGCTCCCTCCGAACTCCTCCGGAATCTCAATCCCCATCAGCCCAAGCTCGAAGAGCTTGTCCAGCAGCGCCGTGTCCATCTGCTGCTCCTCATCCATGCGCCGCACAAGCAGCGCAACCTCATCGTGGGCAAACTTCCGCACGCTGTCGCGAAGGAGCGTCTCTTCTTCGCTGAGTTGTGTGATTGGCGTGCCGGACGAAACAGGATTCAAGGCTTTTTGCCTCCAAACATCCGATCCTTATGACCGCGGATGCTCTTTTGAATGATATGCTGCGCTCGGGACGTGGAAGATCCCGCTCTTCCCATGCAGATCGGCAATCATGTCTTTCTTATCACCGGCGGCGCATCTGGCCTCGGCGCAGCCACGGCTCGCCTGCTCGTCGCTGAAGGCGGCTCCGTCGTCATCGCCGACACCAATCGCACCACTGGGGAGGCGCTTGCCGCCGAGCTGGGCGCATCTGCGCGCTTCGCCCCCACCGACGTTACCCGCGAAGACGATGCGCAGGCTGCGGTCGATCTCGCGCTCAGCGCCTTTGGCCACCTCCACTCGCTCATCAACTGCGCCGGAATCGCCCCCTCCGAGCGCGTTGCCGGCCGCGAAGGCCCTCACCGCCTTGAGAACTTTGCAAAAACCGTCAGCATCAACCTCGTTGGAACCTTCAACATGATTCGCCTTGCTGCCGCCGCCATCGCGAAGGAAGCGCCTGGCGAAGACGGCGAGCGCGGCGTCATCATCAACTCCGCCTCCATCGCGGCCTTCGATGGCCAGATCGGTCAGGCCGCCTATGCGGCTTCAAAGGGCGGCGTCGTTGCGCTCACCCTGCCCGTTGCCCGCGAGCTGGCGCGCTTCGGCATTCGCGTCGTCACCATCGCCCCCGGAGTCTTCGCGACGCCCATGGTGGCCGACTTCTCGCCCGAGGTGCGGGAAGCACTAGCCAAGAGCGTTCCATTTCCCGCCCGCCTCGGCCAGCCCGCGGAATTCGCCGAACTGGTAAAGCACATCTGCGAAAACCTGATGCTCAATGGCGAAACGATCCGCCTCGACGGCGCACTGCGCATGGCTTCGCGCTGATTAAGGAACACGAATGCCCGTATCCGATCCCATCGTAATTGTTGGCTCCGCGCGCACGCCCATCGGCGCATTCCAGGGCGACTTCAAGGACCTCACTGCTCCCCAACTCGGCGCCGCCGCCATCCGCGCCAGTGTCGAGCGCGCCGGAATTCCCTCCGATTCAGTCGACGAAGTCCTCCTTGGCTGCGTTCTTCCTGCCGGCCTCGGCCAGGCTCCCGCGCGTCAGGCGGCCCTTGCAGCAGGGTTGTCCGCCTCCACCGGCGCAGTCACCATTAACAAAATGTGTGGCTCCGGCATGAAGGCCGTCATGCTGGCGCACGATCTGCTGCTGGCCGGCAGCGCGAACATCGTCGTCGCTGGCGGCATGGAGAGCATGAGCAACGCGCCGTATCTCCTCGATCGCGCGCGTGCCGGCTATCGCATGGGCCACGGCCGCGTCCTCGACCACATGTTTCTCGATGGTCTTGAAGACGCCTACGACAAAGGCCGTCTGATGGGCACATACGCCGAAGACTGCGCACAGACCTACGCGTTTTCACGGCGTGCGCAGGACGAATTTGCGCTCGCATCCCTCAGCCGCGCGCAAAAAGCCACCGCCGAAGGCAGTTTTTCCGCCGAGATCGTTCCCCTCACCGTGACCGCCGACAAAACTGAGCGCCTGATCAGCCACGACGAGCTGCCGCTCAAAGCCACTCCCGACAAGATTCCGCATCTCAAGCCGGCCTTTCGCGAAGGCGGAACGGTCACCGCCGCAAACTCCAGCGCGATCTCCGACGGCGCCGCCGCGCTCGTCCTCCTGCGCCGCTCTGAAGCAGATCGCCGCGGCCTCAAGCCGTTGGCAATCATCGTTGGCCACTCTACCTACGCCAACACGCCTGCGCTCTTTCCCACGGCGCCCATCGGCGCTATCCGCGTGCTGCTCGACCGCGTTGGCTGGTCCCTTGCGGAAATCGACTTGTTCGAAATTAACGAGGCCTTCGCCGTCGTTGTCATGGCCGCCATGCGCTCGCTCGGTCTGCCACACGACAAGGTCAACGTCCACGGCGGCGCCTGTGCGCTCGGCCATCCCATCGGCGCATCCGGCGCGCGCATCATCGTCACGCTGCTCGCGGCCCTCGAGCAACGCAAGCTCCGCCGCGGCATCGCCTCGCTCTGCATCGGCGGTGG
>JBEKAJ010000189.1:0-7121 GCA_050018295.1 Occallatibacter sp.
CAGGAGCTGCGTGTTGCGCGCCAGCCTTCGGCTCGCTTCATCGGGCTGTTTGTAGCACTCGTCAAACGGCGCCACTGTCACCGAGTCCGCGCCGCCCAGCACTGCGGCGATCGCTTCGGTGGTGGCGCGCAGAATATTCACATGCGGATCGTAGACCGTCTTGTTCCAGCGCGAGGTGCGCGCCGCGATGCATGCCCGGGCTTCCGAATTCGTTCCGCCGAAGCTCTCGATTACGCGCGCCCACACCATGCGGAAGGCGCGCAGCTTGGCAATCTGGAAAAGGGTTTTCGATCCCATGGCGAAGCTGAACTCTAGCGCCGCAGCCGCGCGTTCCGCTTCCACGCCGCGCTCCTGCATGGCAGCTAGAAAATCCACCCCAACCGCCAGAGTGAATCCAACTTCTTCCACTCCCGTCGCTCCGGCCTCCTCGAATGCCTCGCCATGAATCGTGAACGGCACAAATCCGTCCGGCGCGTCGCCGATCACCTCCGCCGCAAAGTCGATGCTCGCCAGCGCGTCGCAACCGGTTGAGATTCGCGCGTCGCTTCGCCGCTTGCCGAGCCACTCGATTAGCAATCGCAACAATCGCTCGTCAGCGCGTTCGAAATGAACAGGAATGTCATCGAGATTCTCGAGGATCACGTCCAATTCATCGCCGCGCTCAAACAAAAGCCCGCTGAACGCAATTCCCTCGGCCCCGGCGTTAACTGCGGCGCATGCCGCGCGATTTGCACTTTCCACATCTGCGGCGTCAATCTCTTCGCGAATCTGCCAGTCGCCTGTTGTGCGCGCGCCGCGCCGGTAAGGAAACGCTCCAGGCGCCGCATCCATGCACGCCAGATCCTTCAGATCCTCGGCGCGATAATACGGCTTCACCGCGAGTCCCTCTTCGCTGCGCCAGATCAGCCGTTTCTCGTAGTCGGCGCCCTTCAGGTCCCGCGCAATCGCCGACTCCCACTCCGCTGTGCTGACCGGAGGAAACTCCTCAAGCAAATGATCCATCGCCACCTTCTCTCACCTGCCCTCGGGGGTCTTCCACCATCTCGATGAGAAACCCAAATGCTCCCTCGGCCCGCGACTTGGGATGCACAAAGAACACCGTTGTGCCCCGCGAACCTTTGCGCGGAGCCTTGTCGATCAGTTGAAAACCGTCAGCCTGCATCGCGGCGAAGGCGCTCTCTGCGCTCTCCACGCGAAAGGCCATGTGTGCCAGCCCGCCGCGTCCGCCGTTTCTATCGATGAGCTTTTGCACCGGCGAGTCCGGAGATAGCGGCTCAAGCAGCTGAATCAGATTCGGCCCCTCGCCAATCTGCAGAAGCACCTCGCGCACCTGATCCCCGCCCCGCACTTCCTCGCGGTGAATCTCCCTGAAGCCAAGCCTCTCGTACGCTCTTACTTGGGTCTCCAACTCCCCCTGCTTCACCGCGATCGCTACGTGATCCACGAATCTGATCCCGGGAACCCCCTTCAACTCCTCCTGCACATCGCCCATCACGACCCCTTGCTCTGTTGCCGGCGAACGTGCCTCGCACGCTCTCAGTCGAACTCAAGCAGCACCTGGTTCAGTTTCACTGGATCGCCCGGCGCTACGTGAACGCTCTTTACAGCTGCTGCCCGCGGCGCTGTCACGTTCGTCTCCATCTTCATCGCTTCCAGCACCAGAACCAGCTCCCCCGCTTCCACGGCCTGTCCCGGCCTCACGTTCACCTTGATCACCAAACCCATCACCGGGCTGTGGCAAATCTTACCCTCGCTGTCCCACGCGGCCGAGTGCCCCTGCGCATGTGAGCCGACCGCATTTATCGCGTGCGCGCCATGCTGCGCAACGTAGCTCGGCGCCGGTGCGCTCTCCTCATCTTCCAGAACCTCTACGTCAACCTCGTACGCCTTTCCGTCGATCGTGATCTGAAGCTTCAACGTACCGCTTCCTTTCCTTCAAAACCCATTGCCGCGCTTAGCCTCTCGAACGTGGGTTATGCGAGGTCTGCACAAACGCGCGCCCCTGCTGCGCCCAGGCGCCCGCGCTGCTCCGCTCCGCTGGCGCCAGTTGCGCCGAGCGAACGTGCGCCTTCTTGCCCAGGAACGCGCTCGCCGCCGCTGTCAGCACCGCGACAATCTCCGGCTGGGGCGATTCTTGTTTCTGTCCGCCTTTGTTTTCCGCTGTAATGGAGGTTGCTGCACTCTCACCCTGCTGTGCGGGCAGCGCTTTCAGTCCGCCAAGTTCCGCCACGCGTGCCTGCAGTGCCTTCACAGTCGTGGCCATCGCGCTCAACTGGCGTTCGGTCTCCCGTTGCTTGTCCGCCACGGCACGCCGCATGGCACGAGCCAATCCCGCATAAACTGCCACGCAGGCCGCACCCACAAGCGCCGTCGCGACCAACCATTCCGTCCAATGAAGTTTCACGCTCCGCCTCCTTACTGCGCTCCGGCGATGGGTGGCTCCGAGAGCCGGGATCGCCCGGGCGGTACCTTACAGCGGAATCAATCCATGTTTCTTCTGCGGCCGCAGTTCGCGCTTTCCGTGCAGCGATTCAAGTGCCCGCGCCACGTATCGCCGCGTTTCCGCGGGATCAATAATGTCGTCCACCAGCCGCCGGCCCGCCGCCACATACGGATTCGAAAACGTCTCGCGATATTCATCCACCAGTTCCTTGCGACGGGCCGCCTTGTCCTCGGCCGCATCAATCTCTTTGCGGAAGACGATCTCCGCCGCGCCCTCGGCCCCCATCACCGCAATCTCCGCCGTCGGCCAGGCCACCACGCGGTCCGCCCCCAGCCCCTTCGAGCACATCGCAATGTACGCTCCGCCATACGCCTTGCGCAGAACCACGGTGATCTTCGGAACGGTTGCCGCCGAGTAGGCGAACAGCAGCTTGGCCCCATGCCGGATGATTCCCCCTCGCTCCTGCTCCACGCCCGGCAAAAATCCCGGCACGTCCACGAAGGTAAGCAGCGGAATGTTGAATGCGTTGCAGAAGCGCACGAACCGCGCTGACTTGTCCGACGCATCGATGTCCAGCGCGCCGGCCTGCACGCACGGCTGATTGGCCACAATTCCCACTGGCCGCCCCTGCAAGCGCCCGAACCCGATCACCATGTTCGCGGCAAACTCCGGTTGAATTTCGAGAAAATCCTGGTTGTCCACTACGCGCACAATCACGTCGCGAACATCGTAGGCCACCTTCGGGTCAACGGGAACAATCCCGCTCATCTCTGCGTCTGCTCGCATCCGCCCGCTGAAGGGCAGTCGCGGCGGGTCCTCGACATTGTTCGACGGCAGAAAGCTCAGCAGTCGCCGGCAAAGCTCGATCGCCTCCTCGTCGTCGCGCGCGATCAGGTGCACCACGCCCGAGTAGTGCATCTGCGATTGCGCTCCGCCCAACTCCTCAGCGCTCACTTCTTCGCCCGTCACCTGCTTGATTACCTGCGGCCCGGTGATGAACATCCTCGCCTGCTCGGTCTGGATCACAAAATCCGTCAGCGCCGGGCTGTAGGCCGCGCCGCCCGCGCAAGGCCCGCAGATTAGCGAAATCTGCGGCACCGTCCCCGAAAGCATCACGTTGTGATAGAACACCCGCGCATATCCCGCCAGGCTGTCGATCCCCTCTTGTACCCGCGCCCCGCCCGAATCGTTGATAAAGACGAACGGGCTGCCCGTCTTCTGGCTCATGGCCATCATCTCGGCCACTTTGTTACAGTGCGTCTCGCCCGCGGCTCCGCCCGCCACCGTGAAATCCTGGCTCGCCAGATGCACCAGACGTCCGTCAATGGTCGCGCAACCTGTCACCACGCCGTCGGCCGGCAGTTCCTTCTCGGCCATGCCAAAGTAAGTCGCGCGGTGCCGGCTAAACAGCCCGATTTCCTCAAAGCTGCCGCGGTCCACGAGACGCTCTACGCGCTCGCGCGCCGAAAGCTTGCCCGAAGCGTGCTGTCGGTCGATCCGTTCCTTGCCCCCGCCCAGTTCAAGTTCTGCGCGCCTCGCCGCCAGCTCCGCGATCTTGTCGCCAATCGTCTTCTTTTTCTCAATTTCTACTTCTGTCGCCATGTCCGCACCTGGGGAACTTTGCGAGGGCCCGAGGGCCGCAACCTGAAGGCACAGATCACCTTCCTCGCACCGCCGTCATTCTATGCCCCGACAGGCGTCACCAGATGTGACAAGGTTCACCATTGAAGTACAGGAAGAAGCAATTGGTTTTGCTTGGCTGATTGCCGTTTTCCAGAGTGGTCGCTAGTCCGGCGCGACTGCGCAAGAATGTACTTAACGCGCGCTTTTTCAATCAGATACGGAGGGTTGTTGCCCTGCGGCTTTGCCGTGGGCGAAAGTGCCCGGCGAACTCAGCTCAATTGAGGCGCTGGTGCACCAGGGAACCCGCTGACTTGCCAACTCGCCAACGTGCGCGCCAGCGCAAGCTGACTCGCCAAGCCTACGAGAACCTCGTCCTTCTCCAAAGCAGCGTTCCGCACAGGCCCAGCGGAATAATCGTGCCAACAATTAGCACGATCATCCACGGCAGGTTCACGGAAATGTGCTGCGCTCGCGTCCCCAGCGCGAGCCACAGGAAGATCCCGCTCGCCGCGCACACGATCAGCACCTCCCACCACCGGCGCGGATGCTTGTTGTCGGCCAGCGGATCGTCGCCTCCCACCACAGCGGCCACATTCTCCTTATCCAGTCCATAACGGTCGCACTCGCGATGCATCGCTGCGTTCCAGTTCTCCATCTCCCCGGGCGGCGGCGCTGCCATGCTGATCGACACCGCGCCAGCGATCATGATGATCGATCCTGTCAGGATCAGAAGTTTGCCGCCAGTGGTCAATCCCACGAACTCACCGAAAACCAGCGCGCCCCACGCCAGTCCCCAAAGCTGATTGGTGTTCGAAAGCGGAATACCGCGCCCGATGCCGATGTACTTCGCCGCGTACTGCTGGAACAGGTCACCGATCACCCAGCAGAAGCCTCCGACAAAAGGCCAGAAGAGCATGGGCCGCGCGCGATTGAGTTCCGCCAGCAGCGGCCCCGTGCCGCCGTAAAAAATCCACCCCAGCAAAAACACCGTTCCCAGCTCGCCAAAAGTAAAAATCGTCACGAACGACAGCGGATTCATGCCGCTGATGTAGGCCTTGCGGTAGGGAATGTACATCGTGCCCAGCAGAACGCCCGCGCCCAGCGCGGCGATAATGCCGATGGCCGCCTTGCCCGGTGTCCCCGCATTCTGCTGCGCCGTAGCCACAGCCAGCACCGCCGCTCCGGACACGATGGCCGCCGCGCCGCCAATCACCTTGGCCCAGTCCTTCGCCCTCGAGCCGCGCAGCTCTTTGAACAGCAAGCAGCCCCAGAAAAGGCCCACCAGACTATTCGTATTCCACAGAGGAAACGCAATCGCCAAACCCACGTTGCGCACCGCAAAAATCGTCAGCGTGTTTGCCACGGCCCACAGCATTCCGCCCACCAGTGCCCACACCATCAGGTGCGGCTTTTCGCGCAGATCGTCGAACACGAATCCGGTGCCTTTCAGCATCGTGGGGATCGTCCAGCGCGCTACAAATGCGCCCATCACCATCCCCATCGAGATAAGGAACGGAGAAAAGCCTTCGTTCACCAGCTTCGTCGGCGCTTCCGCGCTTCCCAGCCACACCGCGGCCGAAAGCCCGCAGAACACGCCCAGCTTGTGGAGTGAAATCCCTGACCGGACTGTCGGCCGCGCCGCCGCGGTGGTCGTCGTCTTGCTCATCGGTTCACCTCAACATCATCAGCAGCGTGGTTCCCAGTATGAGCACGACCACAGGCACCCAAAGGTGCACGTCAGTCAGAATGGCGACTAGATTCGATCGTTTCACGCCGATACCTCGGCGAGTTTCACCGGCCTGTGTTCGTCGAACGATCTCTTCGCCGCCAGCGCCATAACCACCGGCACGCGGCCGTCGGCGCCCGTCACCGGCACCGGCTTGTCTTCGATGACCGCCTGCACAAACTCCGCGACCTCCAGCGCAAAGCTCTCCGGGTAACGGTCCATAAAGAACTTCAGCGGCAGATCGCTGTACACCGATTCGCCGGTGCTGACCACAACCTCGTTGGCGAATCGATTCTCACTTGCGATCTTGCCTTTGGTGCCCAGAATCTCTACGCGCTGGTCGTAGCCGAATACCGCCTTGCGGCTGTTATCGATCGTGCCGATCGTGCCGTTCTTGAAACGCAACATCACGATCGCCATATCCAGGTCGCCGGCCTCGCCGATCTGCGGTTCGGCGATCACGCCTCCCGTGGTGTACATCTCTTCCACCTCGTCGCCGATCAAGAACCGCGCCATATCGAAATCGTGAATCATCATGTCGAGGAAAATTCCGCCCGACGTGCGAATATACGAGATCGACGGCGGCGCGGGATCGCGGCTGATCAAATGCATCAGGCACGGTTGGCCGATCTCGCCCTTCGCCACAGCCTGCCGCACGCGCCTGAAATTCGAGTCAAACCGCCGGTTGAAACCGATCTGCAGCTTCACGCCGGCTTTCGCCACCGCAGCCAGAGCCATATCGATCTTGTCCAGGCTGAACGCGATCGGCTTTTCGCAGAAAATCTGCTTGCCGGCCTTCGCCGCCTGCACAATCAAATCCGCATGAGTGCCCGTGGGTGTGCAGATCAGCACCGCCTCAACCTTGGGGTCGCCGATGACTTCCTCAGCCGTGGCAACCACCTTGGGAATCCCGCACCGCGTCGCCAATGTCTGCGCCGCCTCGCGATTCACATCGGCGATGCAAACGATCTCCGCTTCAGGCAAACGAAACGCCAACGTCTCCGCGTGAACTTTCCCAATGCGCCCCGCTCCGATAATTCCGAATTGCAGTTTCTTTCCGCTCATCGTGTCCCTCAAATCGGCAGTCTTCAGCCGTTAGCTCTTGGCTTCCAGCTCGTTCATCGGTCAATCAACAACCTGCGTTCTCACTCGAACAAGCTAAAAGCTAACGGCTAAAAGCTAAAGGCTGTTCCTGTGTGAAGTTCGATTCAATCGACCGCAGATACTTCCGGCTCCGCTCCGCGCTCTCCTTGGGTGTTCCCATTCCGGGCAGGATGTCTTGCTCCACGAGAGCATATCCTTTGTAGTCGCGCGCCGCTAGCCAGCGCA
>JBEKAJ010000190.1:0-7099 GCA_050018295.1 Occallatibacter sp.
ACTACATTTCTGGGAAAAGGAATTAAGATCGCAAGTATCGACGACGAAGAGAACAGGCGCGGAGAACCACGCGGATGATGGACACACGCATCGGATTTGGCTATGACTCGCACGAATTCAAGCCCGGTGTGCCGCTGCGCCTTGGTGGCATGACGCTGGACCATCCGGAAGGCCTGGCCGGCCACTCGGACGGAGACGTGCTGCTTCATGCCATCACTGATGCGCTGCTGGGAGCCGTGGCCGCCGGAGACATCGGCAGCTTCTTCCCGCCCGGCGACCCGCGTTGGAAGGACGCTGACTCCGCCATCTTTCTCAACCTGGCTCTGGAAGAGTTGCAGCATGCCGGCTACTGCATCGTCAACGTCGACACGACACTGGTTCTGGCAGCACCCAAGATCGCGCCCATCGCGGCCGAGATGAGCGCCCGGGTTGCCGACCTGCTGGGCGTAGCCATCGATCAAGTGAGCATCAAGGCCAAGACTCCCGAGGGACTGAACCTCGATCACGTGGCCCAGTGCCATGCGGTGGCGCTGGTCGAGCGCGTGCAGGAGCCCGAAGAGCTCAAGAGCATGAGCGAAGTGGTCGAGAGCCAGCGCCAGCTCGAGGATGTGGTGGAAGACTTGCTGAGCTCAGTCCACGGCGTGCCCAAAAAGCGCACGATCACTCCGGTCTACGACACGGAAGACATCACGTAGGGCGCAGTGTGAGCCGGCCCTAAGTGATCGCTTGAGCCATCACATTGTTGTGCCCACTGCCCATGCTAGGATGGCGTGCTGAATACTTGCACCTGCGGAGAAGCATCTGCGGCCAGATTCACCCGCCGCGCTTCCGGGGAGGAAGGTCATGGCGAAGCTGGCTACCTGGATGGTTATCTTCTGGGTTGGTGTCCTTATCTGTCTCGTGCTGTTGTGGACCGTGGTCGAGAGAAGCTCAACCATGGGAAAAGAGACTGAAATCACTTACTCGGACCTCTTCACCAAGGTGCAGAATGGCCAGGCCCTGGATGCGGTGATCCAGGGCAACGAGCTAAGGGGGCATTTGAAGGTTTCGCCCAAGGACGAGTTCCACACTACATTGCCCAGCAACCACGATGATCTCGTGAAGGCAATGCTGGCTGCCGGGGTCACCTTCTCCGTTAAAGAGCCACAGAACAACCCGCTGAGACCGCTGCTGATCAATTTGGGTGTGTTTGCTCTTCTCTTCCTCGCGGTGCTTCCGCCGTTCTGGATGATCTTCAAGAAAGCCGGCTTTCCACCCATACTTTCGGTGTTGATCCTGGTTCCCGTGGTTAATCTGATCACGATCTATGTCGTGGGCTTTTCGCCATGGAAGACCAGCTCGGCGCAGAAGTCCTAGCCTCGCCGATTTTTATTGAAGATTCATCGGTTTAGCTGTACCTTGGCTGCGAACCCAATTCCACATTGGAGCGTTTCTATGTTCAATCTTGCGTTCTTTCTGCAACAGGGGCTTGACCCGGATCAGGTTCAGAAGATGGTCGTGGCCATGATGGCGATCCTGCCGCTGATCGTTTTGGTTTGCCTCGCGATCATCATTATTCCCTTCTGGTTCATCTGCAAGAAGGCCGGCTTCTCGCCCTGGCTTTCGCTCCTGAACATTGTCCCGTTGGGCAACCTCGTGCTGATTTACGTGCTGGCCTTTGCGCAGTGGAAGGTCGTGCCGGTGCCGCAAATGGGGTATCCGCCGCCGTATCCGCAGCCGCCGCTGCCACCGCAGCAGTGAGACGTTGAAGACAGCCGGCGGGAGCGTTGCGATAGCATCGTGAAGGTAAACAAAACGACACGATGCCTGATTCCAACTCCTCCGGCGCTGCCACCCCGCGCGTTCGATTTGCGCCTTCACCCACCGGCTTCCTGCATGTGGGCAGCGCGCGGACGTTTATCTTCAATTGGCTTTACGCGCGCCACAATCACGGCACGATGGTGCTGCGCCTGGACGACACTGACGTCGAGCGCAACACGGAGGCCAGCGTCCAGTCGATCTTTGACGGGCTGCGGTGGCTGGGCCTCGACTGGGACGAAGAGTACAAACAATCCGAGCGCCTGGCCCTGCACCGCCGGCAGGCGGAGGCAATCTTCGCCAAGGGGCTCGCCTATCGCGACTTCACCCCCGCGCACGCGACTGACGATGAGCACTCCTCCGCGCAGGGCGCGTGGCTCTGCAACCCCGGAATGCGCGATTTATCGAAAGAAGCCAGCGACCGGCGGGCCGCCAGTGGCGAGCCGTTTGCGCTGCGCTATCGCGTGCCGCGCGGCGAGCACTTCGTGCTGCGTTTTACGGACGCGGTGTATGGACCGCAAGCAAAGCCGGCCGACGAGGTGGAAGATTTTGCTCTCATGAGGTCGGACGGCATGCCGACCTACCATCTCGCCTCGTGCGTCGACGACGCCGATCTACGCATCAGCCACATCATCCGCGGCCAGGATCACCTGACCAACACCTTCAAGCACCTGCTGATCTTTGAAGCGTTGGGGGAGGGCCTCCCCGCCCAGCTGCCGCAGTTTGCGCATCTGCCTCTGCTTGTGGCCCCAGACGGCACCAAACTTTCCAAGCGCAAGCATGGTCCAGTGGTGAGCGTCACCACTTATCGCGATGCCGGCTTTCTGCCGCAGGCTTTCGTCAACTTTCTCTGCCTGCTGGGCTGGTCGCCGAAGAACGACCGCGAGTTTCTCACTTTGGACGAGATTCGTGACCTGTTCACGCTTGAAGGCGTCAACCGCGCCAACGCCGTCGTCAACTTCACCGACGATGACCCATTTGACGCCAAGGCAGTCTGGCTCAATGCCGAGCATATCCGCGCATTGCCTGTGGAGGAACTCAGCCGCGACCTGCAGCCTATCTTCGATCAAGCAGGATTCAAACCGAAACCAGAAGAAATACTCGCCGTCACGCCGCTCATCCGCGAGCGCATCAAGCTGCTGCGCGATGCGGTTTCCGCTGCTGACTTTTTCTTTCTCGACAAACTTGCGCCGTACGACCCGGCTGAACTGATTCCCCTTAAAAAAGGAGAATCGACGGGCGATGCAGCGCTGGCTCGCCGTGTTTTGCAAATCGCGCTGGAGGTCTTGCCGGCAACCAATTTCGATCACGATTCGCTCGACAAGGCGCTTCGTGCTGCAGCTTCTCAACTTGGTTTGAAAGCCGGTCCAATGTTCCAACCGATTCGCGTGGCCGTGTGTGGACGCAAGAACGCGCCGCCGCTCTTTGAAACCATGGTCGTCCTCGGCCGCGAGGTATGCCTCGAGCGCATCCGCGAAGCCGAAAAGAACCTTCAATCGCTCGCTTAAGCACAGACCGTCAGGAATTAAAGTTATGACCGACGCCAATCCGCAAAATCCAGACCTTCGCACCCCATCCAACTTTCTACGCGATCAGATCGCCGAGGATGTGCGCACCAAAAAGTACGGCGACGCTCAAGTCCAGACGCGTTTTCCGCCCGAGCCCAATGGCTACCTGCACATCGGCCATGCCAAAGCTATTTGCATTAATTTTGGACTGGCGGATGAGTTCGGCGGCAAGACCAACCTGCGCTTTGACGACACCAATCCCGAGAAGGAAGAGCAGGAGTACGTCGATTCCATCATGACGGACGTGCGCTGGCTGGGCTTCGATTGGGAGCGCCTGTGCTACGCGTCAGATTATTTCGGGCAGCTCTACGAGTGGGCTTTGCAACTCGTCAAGACCGGCAAAGCTTACGTCGACGACCTCACGGCCGATGAGATTCGCCAGCACCGCGGGACGCTGACGGAGCCCGGCACCGACAGCCCCTACCGCGACCGGACGATTGAGGAGAATCTGGACCTGTTCGTGCGCATGAAGAAGGGCGATTTCCCCGACGGCAGCCGCGTGCTGCGCGCCAAGATCGACATGGCGTCACCCAACCTGAACATGCGCGATCCGGTGATGTACCGCATCCTCCACGCAACGCACCACCGCACCGGCGATGAGTGGTGCATCTATCCGATGTACGACTACGCCCATGGCCAGTCGGATTCCATCGAGCACGTCACGCATTCCATGTGCACGCTCGAATTCGCCGACCACCAGCCGCTCTACAAGTGGTATATTGCCCATCTCGGAATCTTCCCTTCCGAGCAAATTGAATTCGACCGCCTCAACCTGACCTACACACTGCTCAGCAAGCGCAAGCTCCTCCAGCTCGTGCAGGAGGGTCACGTGAACGGGTGGGACGATCCGCGCATGCCCACCATCACCGGCATTCGCCGCCGCGGCTTTACTCCTGAGGCCATCCGGGCCTTTTGCGCCGCGATCGGCGCCTCGCGGACCAATGGCAGCACTGACGTTGAGATGCTCGAGCACTTCCAGCGCGACGACCTGAACCACCGCGCCAGCCGCGCCATGGCCGTGCTGCACCCCTTGAAGCTCGTCATCGACAACTACCCCGAAGGCAAAGAGGAACTCGTCGAGGTTGCCAACAATCCCGAGGACCCGTCAGCTGGCACGCGGCAGGTGCCGTTCAGCCGCGAGCTCTATATTGAGCACGACGATTTTCGTGAGGTTCCTCCGCCAAAGTATTACCGCCTCTCGCCCGGCAAAGAGGTGCGCCTGCGCAACGCCTACTTTGTCACAGCGAAAAGCGTAGTGAAGGACGTGCAGGGCAACATCGTCGAGGTACATTGCACCTATGATCCAGCGAGCCGCGGCGGCAACTCTCCCGACGGCCGCAAGGTCAAGTCCACAATGCACTGGGTATCGGCAGCGCACGCCTTCTCCGCCGAGATCCGGCTCTACGACAAGCTCTTCACCAAGGCCGATCCCTACGACCTGGAGGAAGGCCAGGACGTCCTCGACAATCTCAACCCCAACTCGCTGGAGGTTCTCACCGGCGCGAAGCTTGAGCCTTCACTTGCGAGCGCGAAACTCGAGGACCGTTTCCAGTTCGAGCGCGTGGGATATTTCTGCTTGGACCCGGACTCAACTGACGAGAAAAAAATCTTCAACCGGACGCTGGCGCTCAAAGATTCGTGGGCCAAGATTGAGAAGAAGGCGGCAGGGTAGCCACCTGCGGTGGGGCAGACGCTCGCTCGTCGCTCGCATGAGCTTCGTGCGGGCCGAGGTCCCAAATTCGGGACCTGAGGCGCCAAGTCTGTTCGCTGGCGAATAGCCACCGTCTTGCCGTAGAGTGATTCCGTCCACAAGGGAGAGATCTATCGTGCATCGGAACAAGAGTCTGATGAGAATGTTCGCGGCGGTTTCGGCGCTGGCGTTGGGGTTTATCGGATCGGGCATTGCGGCCGCGCAAACAGCCGCCAGCTCGCTGGGCACTTTCGAGAACCAGTCGGATGTGGGGAGCGTCGTGCCGCCAGGAGTGACGACCTACGACGCTGCTTCGGGCGTTTACACCATTCGGTCGGCGGGGGCGAATCTGTGGGCGAACGTGGATGGATTCCACTTCGTGTGGAAGAAGGTCTCAGGCGACGTTTCGCTCACCGCCGACGTGAAGCTGGCCGACGCTGGCCCCGGCGCAAGCCCGCATCGCAAGGCGCTGCTGATGTTCCGGCAGACGCTCGACCCGGACGCCATGTATGCCGACGCGGCGGTTCACGGCTCGGGTGAAACGGCGCTGCAATACCGGCGCAACAAGGGCGACACCACGCAGGACATCGCCTTCAACATCGGCGCGCCGCAGCGGATGCGGCTTGAAAAACGTGGCGACACCATTACGCTCTTCCTGAGCGCACACGGCGAGCTGCTGCACCAGGTGGGCGCCTCAATCAAGCTGCACTTCGACGGAGATTTCTACGCCGGGATTGGAGTCTGCGCGCACAACAAAGACGCGGTGGAACAGGCCACCTTCGCGCATGTGGAGCTGCAGCCGCTCACGGCTCCGCCAACGCCCGCGCCCATGGCGCTCTACAGCACTCTCCAGACCATCGCCATCGACAACAATGCGCGCATGGCCTTCGTCATCCAGACCGGCAAGGGACAGATGGAAGCGCCCAACTGGAGCCGCGACGGCAAGACCCTGATCTTCAATCGCGCGGGTAAGCTGTGGAGTGTGCCAGCGGTTGAAAGCAATGGCTCGCTCGCCGAGGCCACGCCGATCGATATTGGCAACGCCAGCGACTGCACGGGCAGCCACGGCCTCTCACCCGACGGCAAATGGCTTGCGATGACCTGCACGACGCCGGACCATCCCGGCCGGCGCGTCTACATCGTGCCTGCGACGGGCGGCGCGCCGCGCATGGTAACGGCGAATCCCGACTCCTACTTTCATAGCTGGTCGCCGGACGGGAAGACGATCCTGTTTACGCGGCCCAGCCACGGCACGCTGAATATCTTTTCCATTTCGGCAGACGGCGGAACAGAAACTGCGCTGACCACGGGCGCCGGCGTGAGCGACGACCCGGATTATTCGCCCGATGGCCGGTGGATTTATTTCAACTCGGACCGCGCGGGCGGAATGCAGATTTGGCGCATGCAGCCCGACGGCAGCCAGCCCAAGCAGGTGACCTTCGACGAGAAGCACAACTGGACGGCGCATCCCTCGCCGGACGGAAAATCGATCCTGATCCTCTCCTACGACAAGGATGTAACCGGGCACGCTGCCAACAAGGACGTGACCTTGCGCATTCTCAATGTTGCCGACGGAAAGATTCGCGACCTGGTGCAGATTGTGGGCGGATCGGGTAGCGATAACGTGCCCAACTGGGCTCCCGACGGCGCGCAC
This sequence comes from Occallatibacter sp., assembly GCA_050018295.1. Taxonomy (GTDB): domain Bacteria; phylum Acidobacteriota; class Terriglobia; order Terriglobales; family Acidobacteriaceae; genus Telmatobacter. The sequence continues at coordinate 6,710 of JBEKAJ010000190.1, forward strand.
TTTGCGTTTGTGAGCTACCAGTTTCTACCCGCCGACGACAACGGCTCGACGCAGTGATCGACGGCGAGGCTGACCAGCCCGACCAAGGTTGCTCCGCCGCCTACGGTTTTCCTGAGTCTATTTTCCGATCACATCAATGGGGACGTTGATGGTCTTGGGCGGCATGCATTGGTTCTGGTCGCAGGCCTGGTAGTGCAGCTTGGCCTGCACCAGGTGATTGCCCGGCGTGGCCACGATGCGCGCCTGAATGTCGAACTCGCCGGTGTAGACGCTGAGTTTGGTCTTGGGATCGAAGGCGAGCGAGATGATCGTGCCGGGCGGGTAGGTGGCCGCATCGAGACGGACGCCCATGCCGTCGGGGACGGAGAACGTGGTTGGAATCAGGAAGTC
>JBEKAJ010000191.1:0-7083 GCA_050018295.1 Occallatibacter sp.
CGGCGTGTACTCATATTGGGTTCCTTCGCCGTAGGTGGCCTGCGCGTCGTTCAGCATGGTTACGGGCGAAAAAAGTTTCGTCTGCCCCGGCAACATTGTGCCCTCAACGGCGGTTTGGAACGCGGTGGCATAGACGAACGGCTTGAAGATGGAGCCCGTGGGACGGTGCGCAACCGCGTGGTTCACCTGCGATGTGCCATAGCTGCGCCCGCCCACCAGCGCCAGCACCTGACCCGTATGGGGATCGAGCGCAATCAACGCCACCTGCGGATAGACGTAAGGCTTGCCCAGCTTTTTGTCACGGGCGTGGATCTTGTCCACCTGCGCGTCCACTTCGTGAATGGTGGAATTCACAGCCTGCGACGCCAGACGTTGCAAATCGGGATCGAGCGAGGTGTAGATACGCAGTCCCTCGCGATTGAAGTCGCGATCGCCGAGCCTTTGCGTCAGTTGGTCATGCACCAGATCGACAAAATACGGCGCTTCGCTTTCATCGACGCTTGAGGACACCAAATGGAGCGGTTCAGCCTTGGCGGTCTCGGCTTCATCCTTGGTGATGGCGCCGGTTTCGACCATCGAGTCGAGCACAAGATTGCGGCGCTCAATGACGCGCTCGGGATGATGGAAGGGATTCAGGCGGCTGGGGCTCTGGATGATCCCGGCAAGCATGGCGCACTCGGCCAGGTCAAGCTGGTTCACATCCTTGCCGAAATAGGCTTGCGATGCTTCACCAAAGCCGTCGATGGAGAAACTGCCGATTTGTCCGAGATTAATCTCGTTCGCATACATGGCGAAGATCTGTTTCTTGTCGAAGCGGTGCTCGAGGATGATGCTGATGATCGCCTCGCGCGCTTTGCGCGAATAAGTGCGCTCCGGCGAGAGGAAAAATCCCTTCGCAAGCTGCTGCGTCAGCGTGGAAGCGCCCTCCTCGTAGCGATGAAGGTGGAAGATGTCGTTGCGCATCGCGCCCAGGATGCGCCAATAATCGATGCCGCTGTGTTCAAAGAAGCGGCGGTCCTCAATGGCGATGACGGCATGCACGAGATTCGGGGGAATCTCGTCGTACGTGAGTACGCGGCGCTTGGTGCGCTGGGTGCCCTCGCTCAGGCCGGTAATGAGCAGCGGTTCCAGCTCGTAACTCGAAAGCGGCTGGCCGTGCGCGTCGGTGATCGCGTCGACCACGCCGCCGCTCACGTGGATGGTCGCGTTATCCGGCGCATGATAGGACTGTGGACCGGGCTGCACCGTAATCTGCTGCACGCCTTCGCTGTAGCTTCCCAGCTGGGAAAGCTGCGCGGCGCCGTCGCCCGAATAGCCGGCATCGTGAAGCTCGTTGGCGATCCAGTGGATGGAGAGCTTTTGCCCCGGACGCACCTCGCGCGGCGCGGCGTAGATCTGCGCGGTGCTGGCGAAGATCGGCTGCTTCAGCCGCTCATCAACAATGCCCTCATATTTGTGGTAGAAATAGGCGAAAATCGAAACGCCCGTCACGGCGGCGGCGGCAACGATCGCGAGCAGAACCAGCAGAATCCGCGACCTGAGATGATGCCCCGATGTGGGCCTCGGAATTCGGACTCGGATTGCCATTGCCGCTCCTTAAAACAGCTAGTAGCTCTTAGCTTTTAGCCCGTCCGTGCTTCGACTTCCTCCGAGGTAATCGTCTTAGAGCATCACCCCGCCGCGCGCAGCAAGACGATCAGCTACAGGCTTGCTTCCAGCAGCCGCTCTTCTTCCACGCGCTTCCTTACCAGCGCGACCACATCGCTCAAGGCCACATCCACGCTGGTGCTCGTCGAGCGCGTCACCAGTTCCACCTGGCCCGCGGCAGCCTTCTTGCCCACGTTGATGCGATAGGGAATCCCAACCAGGTCCGCATCCTTGAATTTGACCCCGGCGCGCTCGTCGCGGTCATCCAGCAGCACATCGAGCCCCGCCGCTTCCAGTTCCACGGCGAGCCTCTCCCCGGCAGCGCGCAGCGAGAAGTCGGCCACGTTCGTAATGGTCACGACGACAGCGAACGGCGCGATGGAGGCCGGCAGGCTGAATCCGTTGGCGTCGTTCGATTGCTCAATGGACGCCGTGAGAATGCGCTCGATACCGATGCCGTAGCTGCCCATGATGGGCGTCACTTCTTTTCCGTTCTCGTCGAGGACGCGCGCGCCCATCGACTCGGAGTACTTATAGCCGAGCTTGAAGATGTGCCCAACCTCGACAGCCTTGCCGACGGCGAGCTTGCCGGTGCACCCCTCCGCCGGGCAGCCCTCGCCCTCGTTCACGCTGCGGATGTCGGCGGCGATGGTCCATCTAAAATCGCGGCCGGGCGTCACGTTGCGCAAGTGGTAGTCGAGCTTGTTGGCGCCGCAGACCATATTTTTGCGGCCTTCGAGCGCATGATCGAAGATGACCAAGGGCGACCGGACTCCAACAGCGGAATGAAAGAATTTGAGGCGATGTTTTCTCGAGGCCTCGCCACGCTCAGATTCGAGAACATCCTGAGCGAACGCGTCTTTATACCCTTCTTTGCTCGCCGGATCAAGGCCAATGGGTCCGAGGAAGCCTGCCGGCGCATGGAAGACTTCGTCAATCTCATCCGCCAGCATCGGCCTTAACTCTGACGCGAAAAGAACCCCCGCCAGTTTCGCCTCGTTCACTTGATGGTCGCCTCTCAGGAACACGACTGCCGGCTTCCATTCGCCGAAGATCGACGCCATATACGCCACGCACTTGATGTCGGAGGCAGGGGAGATTTTGAAGAATGCGGCCACATCGGCGATCGCGGCGCAGCCCGGCGTATGAACGAGTTCCGGCGATCCGCCGCCCGTCGGCGCCATCTCGACCACGGAATCAAGCCGCGACGTCGCCTTCTCCAGATTCGCCGCGTAGCCGCATACCGGGCAGCTTGCAATCAGATCCTCGCCGGCATCGGTGTAAACCATGAACTCCTGCGACTGCGAACCGCCCATGGCGCCGGAATCGGCCTCGACGGCGACGAATTTGAGGCCGCAGCGCGTGAAGATGGCGCGATAGACGCGGTCATGCAGATCGAAGCTGCGGTCCAGGCCAGCCTTGTTGATGTCGAAGGAGTAGCTGTCCTTCATGATGAACTGGCGCACGCGCAGAAGGCCCGCCTTGGGCCGCGGCTCGTCGCGAAACTTGGTCTGAATCTGGTACCAGATCTGCGGCAGCTGCTTATAACTTCGCAATTCGCCGCGCGCGATCGTGGTCATGATCTCTTCGTGCGTCATGCCTAGGCACAGGTCCGCGCCCTTGCGGTCCTTCAGGCGGAACATGTTGTCGCCCATCGATGCCCAGCGGCCGCTCTCCTCCCACGGCTCGCGCGGCAGAATCCCCGGCAGGTAGAACTCCTGCGCGATCTGGTCCATCTCCTCGCGCACGATGGCGATGATCTTGTTCAGCGAGCGCTGGCCGAGGAAGAGGTAGCTGTAAATTCCCGCGCCGAGCTGGCGAATGTAGCCCGCGCGCAGCAGGAATTTATGGCTGGCCACTTCGGCGTCCGCCGGGGCCTCGCGCAATGTGGGGATAAAGAGCTTCGACCAACGATGCATAGAAAAAGTGAGTGCACTTTCCCGTTCGCAGGGGCGAACGCAAGGCAAATTGAAGCAGCTTTCATTCTAAATGTCCTGTGCGGATGGCGCTTCTATTGGGTGTGAGTCAGGAACAGGATCTTTCCGCTCGCCTTATCGATCTGCATGAAGAGCGTCCCGCCCATACAGGAAGCGCAGTGTAGGGTACCGAGAATTGTCCAAGCGCCATTTTCCAGCTCTGCACGGAATGGTTTCTCCTGATCCATCTCTTTTTTCCCATAAATTGGAACCGCGACCACATAAGCAATTGCGATGGCCGTGTTCGTGTCGGGCACAAATCCGATCTATGGGACAAACGAATGCGAGTTCTTGATCAGGTGCCGATTGTAGATAAACTCGTCGTGGTCGCTGGAAGTCTGCGCCAAGCAGGAACCATAAATCAAAGAAAGCGAAACCAGAAAAAGGCCAATGCTTCTCATGGATTGCCGTCTCCTTCGGCTGATCAAATCAGCTCCACGCCCCACAGATCGTGCAGATGCACCACGCCTTCGACCCTTTGATCGGCGTCGACCACGATAAGCGAGGTAATCTTGTGCTCTTCAAGGATAGCGAGCGCCTTGGCCGCCAGCTCCTCCGCGCCAATCGTGCGCGGATGCGCATTCATCGCTTCGCCGGCCGTCTTGCCCAGTGCCGCGCCACCCTCGCGTTCCAATAGCCTTCTCAAATCGCCGTCCGAGATCACGCCGCAGAGCCGCCCAGCCTCCTGCACCGTCGTCATTCCCAGCTTCTTCGACGACATCTCGAAGATCACGTCAGCCATCGGTGTCCTGGGCGCGACCACAGGAACGTCGTCGCCGGTGTGCATCAGGTCGCGCACCTTGGCGAGCTGCTTGCCCAGCTTGCCGCCCGGATGCAGTTCCGCAAAGTCTTCAGCGCGGAAGCCCTTGCGCAGGCTCACCGCGACGGCCAGCGCATCTCCAAGAGCCAGCATCGATGTTGTCGATGCGGTCGGAGCGAGATTCAGCCCGCAGGCCTCGCGTTCCACCGAGGAGTCGAGCGCCACGTCGCTGGCCGCGGCGAGAGTCGACTTGAGATTGCAGCAGAAACTGATGAGTGCATCGCCCTTGCGCTTGAGCGTGGCCAGCAGGCGCAGAATCTCCTCGGTCTCGCCGCTAGCCGAGAGGGCAATCACCACGTCGCCGGGCATCAGCACCCCAACGTCGCCGTGCACGGCCTCGGCCGGGTGCAGAAAGAGCGCGGGCGAGCCGGTAGAGCTGAGCGTCGCCGCGATCTTCTGCGCGATGATGCCGCTCTTGCCCATGCCGGTGACCACCACGCGGCCGTTTTGTTCGCCGCAGCGGACGATCATCTCCACGGCGCGCGCGAACGGCTCCGCCATCGGCCCATCGAGGCGCGCGGCCAGCGCCTGGAGCGCGGCAGCCTCCGTGCGCACCAGGTCGGCCGGACTGAGCGGCTTTGCCGCGCGGTCGTTCTTGCTTGGCTTGGTCATCGGCTTTTGATGGTAACACTCCGGTGTGTGAAGAGGCCGGAGGGATCCGCCGCAGGGTTAATGTTCATGGCGGGGGCTATGACATAGAATTCCAACGATCCGGCGGGCCCGCCCGCGCTGTTGCCGAATGGCTTCCGGAGGGATTGAGAGGTGAGGCGTGGCGCCTGATTTGAGAGAGGCATCGGCAGCCGAGCGGGCCCGCGAGACGGCCGCCCGGCTTGGATTGTGGGTATCTGTGCTGACGGCGGCGGTGGCGGTCGCGGCGTTCAGCATCGGCTTCATGACGCCGCCGCGCTCCGGGCCTTTCTGCACCAGTACCTGTATTGCTTACCCGTACACAGGCGCCGTCGCATTCTTCCCCAGGGATTATTTATGGATCTTCCCCGGGATTCTGATGACCCCTCTGTTCGCGGTGCTTTGCGCCTGCGTCGATTCCTGGGTGGAGATCGAGAAGAGGATCTTCAGCCGCATCGCGTTGGCGATTGCGACGGCCGCGGCGACGGTTGTTTCGCTGGATTACTTTATCCAGATCGAGGTAATTCAACCCAGCCTTCTGAGACAGGAAAGGGATGGGCTTGCGCTCTTTTCGCAGTACAACCCGCACGGAGTCTTTATTGCCATGGAAGACCTCGGCTACCTTGGGATGTCGGTGGCCTTTTTCTTTCTTGGCGCGTCGCTGGCGGGCAAGAGCGGCCTGGAGAGAGCAACACGCTGGGTGCTGGCGATCGGCGGGGTGTTGGGATTCGCCACGTTCATCGGCATGACGGTGGCTTTCGGGAACAACCTGGAAACGCGGTTCGAGCTGGCCATCATCACCATCGTCTGGACAGTTTTGCCTGTCGCCGCAGTGATGCTGGCAATTGTCTTCCGAAGATCGCTACGGCCCAGGGCGAATTAATGCGCTGGCGGAGATGGCGTGCAGACCCCGGAGCCGTATTCGTACAATGGTACCGAGAGGTCAGATCCGCGTGCATCGAAATACCATTGTTCTAATTGCCGTTCTTTTCATTCTGGCCATCTTTGCCTGGGCGGGATGGGCCAACTGGGAGTATCGCCGGCAGACCGCCGAGAAGCTGCTGGCCGGGGCCGCGCAGGGCGAGCTTGTGCCGGCTCCAGGCGGCGACACAATGAATTACGTTTCGCCGCTAAACGGCAAGCCGGCACCCAACTTCGCGCTCCAGAACCTGAGCGGCAGCAAGGTCTCGCTCGCGAGCTACAAGGGCAAGGCCGTGATGATCAACTTCTGGGCCACATGGTGCGGCCCGTGCAAGGTGGAGACGCCGTGGATCGTCGAGTTGCGCAACAAGTATGCGGCGCAGGGCTTCGAGGTGCTGGGCGTGGACACCGAGGGCGACGACCTGCAGGGGAGCGACAAGGCCGGATGGGCCAAGGCTGAGACGAACGCCAACAAGTTCGCGACAGAGATGAAGGTGCCCTACCCGGTGCTGCTCGACGGCGACAGCATCAGCCGCGACTACGGCGGCCTCGACGATTTGCCCGCATCGTTCTTCGTCGATCGCAGCGGCAAAGTGGTCGCGGCGTCCGTGGGCCTGACCTCGGAGAGCGACATCGAGGGGAACATCAAGAAGGCACTGGCGGAGTAGAAGCGAGTGGTCAGTTGTCAGTGATCAGTCGGACGGTCGTCTGGTTTTGAGGATTGGGATCGATGGGGCAAATGAATCGAAAAGAACTTCTCGCGGCAATTGTGCTCCTTGGGCTCACCGCTCTGGCGGGCTCGGCGCAGGTGATTTCGCCGGCCGCGCAAAACCGCTCCGTCCTAAAAACCGACGTGGTACAGTATCTCTTTCCCGAGCAGGTGAGCGTTCTCGCGGGCAAGGCGAGCGCCGTCGCTCTGCACTTCCGCATCGCGCAGGGACTACACATCAACTCGCACACGCCCAGCGATGACTTCCTGATTCCAACCACGTTCTCCGTCCCCGACGGCATGGGCGTCCGTCTCGATGCGGCCACCTACCCGCCCGGCACGATCATCTCGCTCGCCTTCGATCCCAAGACCAAACTCAGCGT
>JBEKAJ010000192.1:0-7052 GCA_050018295.1 Occallatibacter sp.
ATCTCCAACAGCATCGCCTCGGCGGTCGAAGAACAAACGGTGACGACCAACGAAATCGGCCATAGCGTCACCGAAGCAGCCAAGGGAGTCGGCGACATCGCCAAGAACATTGGCGGCGTGGCCCTGGCGGCGAAGAACACCACACAAGGCGCTAACGATACACAGAAGGCATCGGCAGAGTTGAGCCGTATGGCGGCCCAGCTGCAAAAAGTCGTGTCGAGATTCACGTTCTGATCGTGCCGGCTGTCATGACTGCGGCCTGTCGAGTGCGAACCTTTCGGCAGGCCGCATTCACTTGCTTAACCGGCGATTGCGGGGGAAACGATGGCTACGGCATTGGTAGTCGACGACTCAAGGGCCATCCGCACGATCCTCTCCAAGACATTGATGGAGCTCGGATTCGAGGTTCGTGAGGCGGCTAATGGAAAAGAAGCTTTGGAAGTGATTCAAGCCGAAAAGACCGCAGTGACGCTGATCCTGGTCGATTGGAATATGCCCGAGATGAACGGGTTGGAGTTGCTCAAGCGGTTGCGCCAAAACCCGGAATTCTCTTCGTTGGTGGTCGTCATGGTCACCGCGGAAACTGAACTGGACCATATCGCAGAAGCCTTGGCGGCCGGCGCCAATGAGTACGTGATGAAGCCATTCACCAAAGACATCATTGTAGGAAAACTCCAGCTCGCTGGAATCCAGATTTGCGGAGCATGAAATGGCCGTGCTGAACAGGCGGATTCTCCAGACCGGGGAGCGGATTCGTGTGCTGGTTGTGGACGACTCCGTAGTCATCCGCCGCCTGGTCACGCACGCTCTGGAGCGGGATCAGGAGCTTGAGGTTGTCGGGGTGGCGGCCAACGGCTTGATTGCGCTGCGACTGATACCGCAGCTCAATCCTGACGTGCTCACGTTGGATATCGAGATGCCGGAGATGGATGGCCTGGAGACGCTCCGGCGCCTGCGGCGCGAATATCCCCAGCTCCGCGTAATCATGTTCAGCACGCTCACCGAGCGCGGCGCGGCGGTGACGCTGGAAGCATTGACTCTGGGCGCCGATGACTATGTGACCAAGGCTTCGAACGAGGGGTCGCTCGATCAATCCATGATCCGCTTACGCGAGGAGCTGATCCCGAAGATCAAGCAGTTTTTCCTTTTGCCGGGCCAGCGCAGCGCCACGCCGCAGCCGCAGGCGGCGCAGATTCCTGTGCCGCCGCGCCAGCGCGCCGCATCCATCGCCCTGAGTGCAAAGCAGCCGCCCAAAGTTGTGGTCATCGGAGTCTCTACTGGAGGGCCGGCCGCTCTTGGCTCTATTCTGCCGCATCTAACAGCCGGATTCCCATTGCCGATCCTGGTTGTGCAGCACATGCCGCCGCTCTTCACGCGTTTCCTCGCAGAGCGTCTTGACACCACATGTCCGCTGTCTGTCGAAGAGGCGCGCCAGGGTGACCCGGTCATCGCTGGCAAGATACTGATCGCCCCCGGAGACTTTCATCTGAAGGTGGCTGCCCGCAGCGGCGAAGTACATGTCCAATTGGAGCAGTCGCCGCTCGAGAACTTCTGCCGTCCCGCCGTTGATGCGCTTTTCTCTTCGATCGCCGAGGTGTATGGCGGCGCAGTCATCGCCGCTATCTTGACTGGCATGGGGCATGATGGGTTGCGCGGAGTCGAGATCCTCAAAGCACAAGGGGCAAGCATCCTCGCTCAGGATGAGGCTTCGAGCGTCGTTTGGGGGATGCCCGGCGCCGTGGTCACAGCCGGCCTCGCCGACAGCGTGCTGACGCTCAACCAAATCGTACCGGAGATTTTGCGCAGGACTCAGCGAGTCTAAGAGGGAATGGATGTCTGGCAACACCTCAATCGCGGAAATCCTCCCGGAGAACTACCGGTTTCTTCAGCAGCATGTCTATTCCCAAGCGGGCATCGTGCTCGAAAAAGACAAAGCCTACCTGTTTGAAACCCGCCTCGCGCCCATCGTCAGGGAGCTCGGCCTCGGCACGATTAATGAACTGTGCGAATTCATCCAGACGAATCGCAGGATCGATGTCGGCCATCAGGTCGTGGAGGCCATGACGACCAATGAAACCTACTTCTTCCGCGATCCTGCCCAATATGACGCCATTCGGAAAGTCCTGCTGCCCCGCTTGATGGAGGAGCGGCAAGATACGAGGAAGCTGCGCTTCTGGTCTGCGGCGGCATCCACCGGGCAGGAAGCCTATAGCCTCGCCATGCTTCTCATTGAGGCCGGCTTGAGTGGCTGGGACATTCAGATCCTGGGCACAGACTTTTCCTCTAAGGTTTTGGATCGTGCCCGGTCCGGCAACTACCAGCAGATCGAGGTGAACAGGGGCTTGCCGGCTGCTCTCCTGGTAAAGTATTTTCGCCGCCGCGACGCGGAATGGCAGTTGAGCGATGCGGTGCGCAAGATGGTCAGCTTTGAAACGATTGACTTGCGCAGCAATCTGCGCGCCCTCGGACCCTTCGACCTCGTTTTCTGCCGCAACGTCATGATCTATTTCGATGCCGAAACCAAGAAGAAGATTATGAAAGAGCTCCATGGCACATTGCTTCGCGGCGGATGGCTGCTGCTGGGAGGTGTTGAGACGGCATTCGGCCTCGAGGAGTCGTTTGATAGACAGTCGATGGGAAGCACGACCGTGTACATCGCCCGCTGAACCAACACTCATTCCCGCCGAATTGGGCAATCTTCAATAGGGACAACGGGCGGAGATGGCGAGCTAAGCTCTACAGTCGGCTGGATTGAAAAAGCTGGTAGCGCTACCGGGAATCGAACCCGGGTTTTAAGATTGAGAATCTCACGTCCTAACCCCTAGACGATAGCGCCACTTATTGTGCGGGGGTGGCCCGCGGACGCGGGCTACTCCCTTACTCTAGCAAAAATCCGGAACCAAGCCAAAGGCGCAGACGCCGCTCTAGATCCCCAGCTTGCGCACTTCCTCGTTGTAGTACTTACGGTACAGAATGTCCCACTCCTGCGAGCCTTCGAGGATAATCTTGCGCTGGTTGGCGATCTTCTGCCGCGCCATCGTGTCGATCTTCGCCTCCTCGGTCAGCAGAATCTCCAGCTCCTTCCGCGCCTCCTGCCGGATCGTGTTGCGATCCTCCAGGAACCCCACCTGGTCGATCTCGGCCAGCGTATCCGCCACGGTGTGGGCCAGCTTGTTCAGCTTGTCGCGGTTGACCCTCATAGCACCGCCTTGTACTTCTTGGTCAGCTCGGTCTTCACCTTCTTGAACATCTCTGCGTATTGTGCGCCGCTCTTGCGCATCTCCTCGGAGTACGCGTCAAGGATCACGCGTACCTCTTCGTTGATGCGGTCCTCGAGTGAAAGCTCCTCGAGCAGAGCCGTATTCACGCGCGATTCCGTCACCTTCAAGTCGCTGGTGGTGATCATCTTTGCGTCGATCAGGTGCTTGACCGTGCGGCGGGTGAGATACCCAATGTAGTCGCGGGAAAAAATCATGGGCTAAACCTCAGGATAACGCACTGGCCTCGGCCGTGTACACCACAACCCGGTCCGAAGCCGCTTCCGCCACCTTCAGAAACTTTCTGCGCTTCATCGCAAAAACGCGTCCCCAGCTCCCTCTACCCTCGGTCGGCGTCTTTCCGCTCCCTACTTCCTATTCCCTGCCTTCTCGCTCCCTTGCTCCCTGTCTCTCAGCTCCTGTGCGGGCAGCTTTTCGTGTTCAGGCACCCCCCGGCGATGCGCAGCCGCTCCACCGGCCGTCCGCCCACCAGGTGCTCGGTCACAATTTCTGCCGCATCCTCCGGCTTCACATTCCCGTACCACACGGCTTCGGGATAAACCACCACCGTCGGCCCGTGCTCGCACTGGTCCAGGCAGCCTGATTTATTGATCCTCACCCGCCCGCTCAGCCCGGCCTCCCGCGACAGTTGCTGCAGCCGCGTATGCAGTTCACTTGTTCCATCGCTTGTGCAGGAGGGCCGCGGCGCGTCGGCCGGGCGGACATTGTGGCAAACAAAGACGTGGCGCTCGAATGCTGGCAAGCGGTAATCCTCCTCAATTCATTCAAGAGTAACAATCCCCGAGCAAAGTCAATCCTCAAAGCCAGTCGAGAAGAAACAGGTCCAGCCTGAATTAGAGCTCGGCCGAGTAACGCCATCGAAACTTCGACTTAGATTCTTCTTCTGAAATTAAATTGGCGTACCCCACACTGCCCAACAAACAACCGGAATAATTCGCTTGTACAACCCGGCCGCTGGGAAACTCCATATCGATCTTGGAGCCGTCTTTGGGATGAGTCGAAGCATTGGAGGGATCGTATTCGCGCCAATCAGTGCCGACAGGACTCGGGCTCTCCCAGTCCTCAATTGCCTTAAAGATTGCTCTTCTTTCCATTGGATCCACATTTGCGGCTTCGCCTTCTATTTCGATCGGTTGCCCACTGAGGACCGACTGAGCGGGATGGACACCGAATCGGTAGAGCGTGGTGCCTGAGACCCAGAAATTATGGATAATGTCTCTCAAATTCGGCCACGAAGTTGTTTGCCAGCCCACCTCGCCAGTCGGACTCAAATATTTGAATCCCTGCACAGTGTGGTCGTTGTAGTTGCCGGAAAACCTACCCATTCGCTTCCAGCCTGGATTCAATCCGTCTCTCATGTAGCTCCTTTCTTCCTGTCCTATCCAACCCCGGTGGAGGGATTATTGCGCAATTGGTCTCTCGAGCCGCTGTGTAAATCCTTTATGAACGCAAAAAGTTACGATTGGGAACCTGGTCCAGCACTGATATTTGCCTACAGCGGTAGCCGTACCGAACCGGACGCAGAAAAACGCGGCAAAATTTGGGCCCCTTTCCGTCGCAACCCACCCCGAGCAACCTCGAGAAAGTTTTCCTGATCTCCTCCCCAGCCCCATCTGCGAGAATGGGTATTTGACAATGAGTACCGACAACCTCCTCTCGCTGAAAGACGACATGGTGGCCTTCATTGAGGGCCACGGCCTTCATCGCCTCCCCGGCTACGTCACCGACGACATTCCCTCCGTCCTCTGGGAAGGCCGCGGCAACCCCGACGCGTGGAAAGACTTTGTGGAGATGGCCAAGCACGTCGGCGCTCCCTTTGTCACCTTCAGCGAAATGACGCTGGACCGTGAAGAGCTCGATGCCCTGATCGAGGAAGCCGGCGAGATGAACTTCCCCGATGAAGAAGCCGCGGAGATGGTCGAGGCCAAGTGGCTGCGCAAGTACGCCGGCATGTTGGGCTACATTCAGCTCGGCTTTATCTACGAGGGCATCGTCTTCCTGCACGAAACCACAACAGAGTGGTACGAGCGCTACCAGTCGCTCCTCGAAAACATCGAAAGCTTCCACGATATCGTCATCGACGACGCTCACTCCCACGACGACGAGGACGAGTAAGCCTCAGTGGCCGATTTAGCCAACGCTCCAATCAGCGCTGCGGGGCCCCGGAACCAAACCACTGCAATTCGCACTCTGCCGCCCCAGCGCTGGCTCCTCGCCGAATCGCACCCTGAAGAAGCCGCTGCTCTCGCCCGCGAAGCGCGCCTGCCCCTCGTCCTCGCCGAGCTGCTCGTCGCGCGCGGCATCGCCACAGCCGCCGAGGCCTTCGCCTTCCTCAACCCTGAGCCCACGCATCTTCACGATCCCTTCCTCATGCTCGGCATGCCCGCCGCGGTCGAGCGTCTCGAAAGCGCCATCGCCGCGCGCGAGCCCATCCTCCTCTATGGCGACTACGACGTAGACGGCACCGTTGCCGTAGTCCTGCTCAAAACCGCCATCGAAATGCTCGGTGGCGCGGTGCACTTTCACGTGCCCCATCGCCTGCGCGACGGCTACGGCATGCAGGCAAACGTCCTGGAATCGGCCCACGCCGAAGGCGTGCGCGTCGTCGTCACCGTCGACACCGGCATGCGCGCCTTCGCTGAAGCTGAAACCGCGCGCCGCCTCGGCCTCGACCTCATCATTACCGACCATCACCTGCCCGAAGCAGACAACGCTGTCCCCGCCGCCCTCGCCATCCTGAACCCGAATCAGCCGGGATGCCTGTATCCAGAAAAAAACCTTTGCGGCGCGGCCATAGCGCTCAAACTCGCTCAGGCGCTGCTCGAGCGCCGCGATCCGGCTCGCGCCCGCGAAAAAACCTTACCCAGCTTTCTCAAGATGGCGGCCATTGCCACCATCGCCGACGCCGTTCCCCTCAGCGGCGAAAATCGCACCATCGCCGCCCTCGGCCTGCGCGAGCTTCGCCGCCCCGTAGGCGCCGGCCTCCGAGCGCTCTTCGCCGCAGCCGCGCTCGATCCGGCCAGCAAGCAACTCACCGGCTTCGATGTCGCCTTCCGTCTCGCGCCGCGCATCAACGCCGCCGGCCGCATGGATGTTGCCTCCGACGTCATTGAGCTTTTCTCCACGCGCGACTCCCACCGCGCCGCCGAGCTCGCCACAAAACTCGAGCGCCTCAATCGCGAGCGCCGCGACGTCGAGGCCGCCGCGCTCACCGTCATCGAAAACCGCCTCAACTCCGACGCCGAAATTGCTGCCGACCGCCTCCTCGTCATCGACGGAGACGGCTGGCATCGCGGCGTCATCGGCATTCTCGCCTCGCGCGTCGTCGAGCGCACCGCCAAGCCCACCATCGTCGTCAGCGTTGAGGATGGTGTGGCACACGGCTCCGGCCGTTCTGTCGACGGCTTCCCGCTTCTCGCCGCCATCGAAACCTGCGCCGATCTCTTCACTCGCTTCGGCGGCCACGCCTTCGCCGTCGGCTTCGCTCTGCCCGCCGCATCGCTGCCCGAGCTCAAGCGCCGTCTGCGCCTTTACGCCAATGCGCACCTCGCCGCGCACGAGCCCGAGCGCCTCCTCCGCATTCACGCCGAACTCCCGCTCGACCGCATTACGCCGGTCCTCGCCGGATGGCTGCGCAAACTCGAGCCCCTTGGCCACGGCAACCCCGAGCCCATCTTCATCGCCCGCTCCGCGCGCCTGCTCGCCCCGCCGCGCATCATGAAGGCGCAGCACCTCCGCCTCGAACTCGCGCAGGACTCCGCCCCGTCACCCGCC
>JBEKAJ010000193.1:0-7045 GCA_050018295.1 Occallatibacter sp.
GCGGGAAATGGGTGGTAACGAACCAGAATCCGCCCAACAAAAGCAAAACGATGATGAGAATACGGGTCAGTCTCATAGTTGGTCGACCTGAAAGACCCTCCTGATCTTGGTACGGCTGCAGCGGGACTGGGTTCCCTGTGGATACGCGCAACCACCTCTCTTATTGTAGAGACAACTTCTGCCCGGGTTTGTTGCTCTCGGCCTGAAGGCGCGGCCACACGGCTTCGACCTGGGCACGAAGGGCGGCGATATCGCCCGAATTATCAAGGACATAATCGGCTTGGGCGGCCTTTTCGGCGTCGGGAAACTGGTGCGCCGGCGTTCGGGCTGAAGCCCGTACGTTCCCAACGCAAATTCAAACTGCCCTGCCTCTCCTCCGGGAAGGGGCGCTTTGCTTTCTCGTGTTTTAAAAACTCGTTCCCTGCAGATTTGCTGTTCTCGACTTGCAGTTGTCACCCGATGGCCCCAGCTCGTGCATATAGGACGGCTTTATGGGCTGCGTTCTCAAGTGTTTAAAGCGAAGCAGGGCCGTACGTAAACCGAGAGATAGAAGATCCCCATTGCCAACAGAATCATCGGGGCCGGGAATACCTGGATGGCCACTAGGAACTGGCCCGGCAACCTGGCGATTAAGCCATGCGGATTGCTGATGAGAGAGAGAAGGACCGCCCACACAACGTCTCCGGTGAACACAAAGCCGAGGACGTTGATCACAAGGGCAAGCTTCCCTCTGACGCCGCCCTCGATGTAGAGCCTGGCGCAAGCCGGAACGGTGAGCATCAGAAGCTTAGCGCCGTATTGGCGATGATAAACGGGCAGCACGGAAAGGGCGGATATTGCAGCCAGCGCGAGCCAAGCCTTGTCGGGCGTCATGCGGGACCGGAGCGTGGCGACTGCCCACACGAGCAGAAGGAGTCCAAAGATCAGATAGCTGGCCGAATTGTAGATGCGAGGGTTGTCAGAGAAGACGCTGGTGACGGCCTGGAGGCTGATGACCATACCGAGCCCGTGCGCACCTGCTGATGCAAGACCGGGGTCGTTGGTCCCGCCGTTCGCGGAAAATGCAGCGATGTTGCTATTCAACTCCTGCATCCAATGAGGGGAGACATGCCAGATCCACAAAACTCCGGGAAGACCAATGGCAATTGTCGCGACAAGGGTCTGCAGCGCGCGCTTGCGGCACATGCCGCCAGCTAGCACGAAGAAGAGCCAGACGAAACCAGCCTCCTGTGGCTTGATTGCGAGACTCAGGGCAAGACACAAGATGCCTGCAAAGACAAACCGCTCCCGAAAAAACACCAAACGGCAACCGCACAGAGGCTGATGTCAATTCCCGCCGCATTGCCTCCAATGACAACGACCTCGCTGTTGGCAAGGAGAAAACCAAGAAGGCCGCCGAAAAGAATGGGTGAATCATCGGCTCCGAGACTCCAGACCAAAAAAGAGGAGAAGATCAGGCTTGCAATAGTGAGGGCGATCCAGAGGATGTGCGCCGGGCCCCACGGCAGCATTCCGAAGAGAATAGTGAATGAAAATGCGGTTGGCGGGTATACGGCCCGGGTAACAATCTGGCGGACCTTTGCAGTATCCAACGGTTCGAAGCTGCTCTCGACCGTATAGATGCGCAGCACGTCGCATTCGAGGTATGGGTCGCAGTGTTGCACCAGGCATCGCGCCGGATAGTAAAGCCCTCTGAAGTCCGCTAAGGGAGCGGGAGCGCCGTTCTCAAGGGCGACGCCAAACAAAAGAAACACAGCGCTTCCCAGCAGCAATAAAGAGAGACCGTCGAGCCGCGCTTTTGTCATTTGCACTTCTCACTATCATCTATCATCTGGAAGTCATCTCGAAACGGCGCTATTGCTCAACTGCATACGAGCTTCTGCCCGCCTCTATATTCTGATACAACCCAGAATGTTACGATGGCGGCAATGAGGTCCAACGACGAGATAGAGCCCTGTCTCACGGTTGTGATGCCGGTCTATAACGAGCAGGACACAGTTGCCAGAGTCATCAAGGCAGTGCTGGCTCAGCGTCCCGTGCAAGAATTAATCGTTGTGGATGACGGCTCGCAGGACGGCACCTGCAATCAGATTGAACCGCTGGCCCAGGTCGAGCCGCGCATCAAGTTTATGCGGCACGAGGTGAACCAAGGGAAAGGCGCGGCATTGCGTACCGGTATCGCGCACGCGACGTCTGCGATCGTCATCATCCAGGATGCGGATTTGGAATACGACCCGACCGAATATTGCAGGTTGGTCAATCCAATTCTGGATGACAAGGCAGACGTAGTTTTTGGTTCGCGATTTCGCAGCGGCAGCGATGCATGCCGGGTGCTGTATTACTGGCATTCGGTCGGGAACAACTTTCTTACCATGTGCTCGAACATCGCCACAGACTTGAACCTCACCGACATGGAGGTCTGTTACAAGGCCTTCCGGCGCGAGGTAATCCAGAAGACCCGGATTCAGGAGAATCGCTTTGGATTCGAGCCCGAGGTCACAGCCAAAGTTGCGCGGGCGAAGGTGCGCATCTACGAGGTTGGAATTTCCTATAGCGGCCGTACCTACGCAGAGGGAAAGAAGATTGGCTGGCGCGACGGCTTTCGCGCATTGTGGTGTATCTGGAAATATAACTACTTGAGCAAATGACGATCGATTCCAGCGTGTCGGCTCAGTGGGTGCTTGAGCCACTGCGGGCACTATGGCTGCATATCAAAAGGAAATTCGGTCAGCCAGATAAAGTTCGGGAATTAAGGCTGTCCGCTTTGAGCTTGCGCCACACCCGGGTTACCTGCGTCTGCAGTGCAGCCTTGTCGCCCGAGTTATCAAGGACATAATCGGCCTGGGCGGCTTTTTCGGCGTCGGGAACCTGGTGGGACAGGCGGACACGGGCATCGGCTTCGATTGCCGTGCGATCACTGTTGGAAGGGGCGATGCGGGCGGCGTAGCGGGCGATTTTGAGATCGTCGGGCGCGATGACCACGATGATGCAATCGATGCGGCGGCGCCAGTCGGCCAGGACACTTTCCCTTTCACCGCGAGCGACCGCGTCGCGAACGACTTCAAAGATCAGTGCCGATTCGAGGACGGCGACAGCAGCGGGGTCGCGAGCGAAGACCTCTTCCATCCAGAGGCGCTGGGCCTCGATCACGGGCGGATGCACGATGGCGTTCAGCTCCTGCAGGCGGCCGTGGCGAAAGGCGAGATCGGCGAGGCGAGCACGATTGAGGTGACCGTCGGGGCCGACGACCTGCGGGCCGAAGTGCGCGACGATCTGGTCATAGACCTCGTGGCCGGGTTCCATGAGCGTGCGGCCGAGAGCGTCGGCCTCAATAACCTGAGCACCGAGCTCGCGCAGCATGGCCGCGACGGTACTTTTGCCGCTGCCGAGACCGCCAGTAAGGCCAACGCGGAGCATGGACTAAAGCCCCCGCCGCATTTTGGCGGCGCGCACGGTGTTGGACATCAACATGGCAATCGTGAGCAGGCCGACGCCGCCGGGAACGGGCGTGTAAGCGCCGGAGAGTTCGAATGCCCTGGGGTCGATGTCGCCGATGACAACGGATCCGCGCTTGGCGAAAGTGGCTTCGCGTTTGGCGTTGCCCTTGAAGAAGCGGTCGAACTCCTCGCGCGTGGAGAGGCGGTTGATGCCGACATCGATGAGCGTGGCGCCGGGGGTGACCATGTCGGGCGTGATGAAGCCGGGACGGCCGATGGCGGCGACGAGAATGTCGGCCTGGCGAGTCAGCTCTCCGAGATTTCGTGTTTTTGAGTGGCAAATCGTCACGGTTGCATTCTGGTGGAGCAGGAGCATGGCGACGGGCTTGCCGACAATGTCGCTGCGTCCGACGACGACGGCGTGCCGGCCGGCGATGGGAATGTTGCTGCGCTTGAGAATCTCGATGACGCCGGCGGGCGTGCAGGGCGTGAGCGCCGGGCGGCCTGCGAGGAGGCGGCCCGCGTTCACGGGATGAAAGCCGTCGACATCCTTGGCGGGATCGACGGCGTCGAGGAGCGCCTTGGCGTCAACCTGCGCGGGAAGCGGCAATTGGACGAGGATGCCGTCCACGTCGTCGCGCGCGTTGAGTTGGGCGACGAGCGAAAGCATCTCTTCGGTGGTGACGGTGGCGGGCGGGGTGATTAGATCGCTGGCAAGGCCAAGCTCGGCGCAGGCCTGCACCTTGCTGCGGACGTAAATCTCCGATGCGGGGACATGGCCCACAAGCACAGCGGCAAGTCCCGGCTTGATGCCGCGGGCAGCGAGAGCGCGCACTTCTTCGGCCACTTCCTGCTTGATGGCTACGGCAATGGCCGCGCCGTCGAGAATCTTGGGCATTCTTCGCTCCAAAGTTCATGGTATCGCTTCGGTTCGGGCCCGCGGCGCTTGCCGGGCGGGAGCGCCCGCATCAGGAGTTGAGGGGTCAAGCGGACCTCTGGGATCCAACCCTCGGCATGCACGGCGTCACATCGACTTGTGAGCTATCTCACATACAGCGAGGTGCTCGATCCCTAAGGTCAAATGTGTCGGAGGTGTGCCAGATCACACGACGGATCACATTCCGCTTCCGGCAGTTGCTGTACGGAGAGAGCGCCTGATGAGCGGTCTGAAGGATACAGGACATCTTTTCCGGTTTGCGGGACTTTTCGTTCTCGCATTTCTGGTGTTTCTGGTGGTGCGCTCATACGTGGTGCCCAAAACCTTTGGAGAGTATGGGCACTATCGCGGAGCGGCCATCGGCGAGATTGCGTCGCGCCCGGTGAAGTTTGCGGGGCACCAGACCTGCGAGACCTGCCATACGGATATTGCCGACACCAAGACGAAGGGCGCGCATGCGCACGTGAACTGCGAGGCTTGCCACGGAGCTCTGGCGGCGCATGCTGACGATCCCACGTCAGTGACGCCGGCGAAACCGGACACGGCGGTGCTGTGCGCGCGCTGCCATACAGCCAGCGCAGCCAAGCCGGTGGGCTTTCCGCAAGTGGACCCGGCGGATCACTCGGGGGGCGTTCCGTGCGAGACCTGCCACAACCCGCACAGCCCGGTCATCGGCTCCGATTCCGGCGCGAGCACGGCGAAGGGAGGCGCGAAATGAACATCAGCCGGCGTCATCTGCTGATCCTTTTGCCTGCGGCGGCCGTGGCGTGGAAACACGTGCTGGCCGGGACACCGGAGGACTCGCCGAACTACCAGATGAGCGAGCACTGGTGGGGCATGTTGATCGATATTCCCAAGTGCATCGGCTGCGGCAACTGCGTGCGCGCCTGCCAGACTGAGAACGATGTGCCTGATGGATTCTTCCGCACCTGGGTGGAGCGCTATCACAGAACGGACTGGCATCTTGAGAATCCCGAGGTCATCTCGCCCGATGGCGGCAAAGAGGGATTTCCGGTGGTGCAGGCAGGCGAAGAAGGAAAATTCTTTTTTGTTCCCAAGATGTGCAACCACTGCGCGGATTCACCCTGCACGCAGGTGTGTCCAGTGGGCGCGACGTTTGTCACCCCGGATGGGGTGGTGCTGATCGACCAGACCTATTGCCTGGGCTGCGCGTATTGCGTGCAGGCTTGCCCATACGGATGCCGCTACATTCATCCCACGAAGAAAGTCGCGGACAAATGCACTCTTTGCTACCACCGGATCACCAAGGGACTGACGACGGCTTGCTGCGAGGCGTGCCCGACGGGAGCGCGGCAATTGGCCGACCTGAAGAATCCCAATGACCCGATTCACGAATTTCTGAAGACCCACACGGTGCAGGTGTTGAAGCCGCAGATGGCCACCGGAGCGAAGGCTTTTTATAACGGGCTGGATGGGTCGGTGCGATAAGGCAGGGACCAAGGGACCGGGGACTAGGACGAGAGGCTATGACCGAGTCGAGGATGGGCGAGGCATTATGAGCGGTGTTGAAGGCTATATGTATCCGAACGAGGTGACGCTGTACTGGAGCGTGCTGATTGTCCTGTACCCCTTCATCACGGGGCTGGTGGCGGGCGCGTTCATTCTGGCGTCGCTGGAGCGCGTGTTTCGCGTGGAGGCGGTGAAGCCGACATACAGGCTGGCGCTGCTGACGGCGCTGGCATTTCTGCTGGACGCGCCGTTGCCCCTGCAGCTCCACCTCGGCCACCCGGAACGCTCGCCGGAGATGTACTTCACGCCGCACAGCACCTCGGCCATGGCGATGTTCGGATACGTGTACCTGTGGTATCTGATGGCGGTGCTGGTGTTCGAAATCTGGCTCGACTACCGGCGCGACATTGTGCTGATGTCGCAACAGTCGAAGGGTGTGATGCGCCTGATCTACAAGGTCATGACGCTGGGCTCGAGCAATATCAGCGAGCGCGCGCTGCATATCGACGATAAAGTCGGCTGGATTGTGACGCTGGTCGGCATTCCCTCGGCGTTCCTGCTGCACGGCTACGTGGGGTTCATCTTCGGTTCCATCAAGGCTAACCCCTGGTGGTCGTCGCCGCTGATGCCGGTGGTGTTCATCTTTTCCGCCATGGCGTCGGGAATCGCCGCCGTGATGCTGCTCTACATGGCGACGACAAAGCTGCGCGGGCAGAAGATCGACATGCGCTGCGTGGACACGATTGCGATGTATATGTTCTACATCTTCATCATCGATTTCAGCCTGGAGATGCTGGACCTGGTGCACCGCGTCTACGAGGCCGACGAATCGTTCCGCAGCCTAAATTTCATGGTTCACACCAAGCTCTACTTCTCGCAGATCGTGGTTCAGATCTTTGTGGGCACGCTGGTGCCGCTGATTCTGCTGTTCCTGACGCAGGTAGTGAAGCTGCCGGAGGTTGTGCGTAAACGCATCTTCGTGCTTTCCGGTTGCCTGATTTTGATCAGCGTGTTTGCCATGCGCTGGAACGTGGTGATCGGCGGCCAACTGTTCTCAAAGAGTTTTCTCGGGTACACAACTTACAAGATGGAGTTGGTGACGCGCGAAGGCCTGCTGGCGGCCGCCGGATTGACCATCCTGCCGCTGCTCTTCCTGTGGGCGTTGGTCAAGCTGCTGCCTCCGTGGCCGGATAAGAGCCTA
>JBEKAJ010000194.1:0-7029 GCA_050018295.1 Occallatibacter sp.
CGTAGAAGGTGTCAGTGGGCAGAGCGATGACACCCCCTTTGCGCAGGCAGGAGACGATGTAATCGATCCGGTCCGGTTGGGGTTCATCGGGATGGACGCGCAATATCTCCGCGGACAAGGAGGCCTACCTCAGTTCCCGAATAAAGAAGAGGCTACAAAATCGGAAGCTATCACAGCACCAGCCACGGTGCAAGTTTGGCGATCACCGTAGGAATGCTCGTGGCCACTAAAACGCCGTAGAATCGGCACAGCACTTGGGGGATCTCGGTCGATGCCGGTCCGTGTGGTGGAAAGCAATCAGAATGCGCGTTTGAAGGAGCTGCGGAAGGCGCTCAACGCGCCGGGCCGCGGGGCTCAAGCGCTCGTGGGCATCGAGGGGCCAAAGCTGCTCGAAGAGGCGCTGCGCGCGGGTCTGCGCGTAAAGACAATTTTTCTCGCGCAGGGCCCGGATCGAGGTTCGGAGCGACTGCTGCACAAGCTTCAGGTGAGGCGGGATGTGGAGGTTCTGCAGCTGCCGAAAAAGCTGCTCGACCAGGCGCTGGCGACCGAGACACCGCAGCCGATTGCAGCGCTCGTTGAGCCGCCGAAGTGGTCGTGGAAGGATGTGGTGGAGGCTCACCGAGATCGGGCGACGCTGGTTCTTGTGCTGGCGGGAATTCAGGATCCGGGAAACCTGGGGACAATTCTGCGGTCGGCGGAGGCATTCGGCGCGTCGGGCGTGGTGAGTTTGCCGGGAACCGTGAGCGCGTGGAATGCGAAGGCTGTGCGCGCGTCGGCGGGGAGCATCTTTCGAGTACCGCTCTTCGCGGCGACCGTTGAGGAGGCGATGGCGCGGCTGCGCGAGGCGGGTGTGAAGGTGCTTGCGGCAGCCGCCAGGGGAGCGAAGCCGGCCAAACTCGCGGAGTTGAATGGCCCGGTTGCTCTCGTCATCGGCAACGAGGGCAGCGGTGTGCCGGATGAAATCGTGCGCAAGGCGGATGGCGCGATCGCAATTCCCTGCCCCGGCCCGGTGGAGAGCCTGAACGCAGCGGTCGCAGCGAGCGTGCTGCTGTATGAAGCGTCGCGGCAGCGTGCATGTCTGATGAGCAAGCCTTTCGGAAACCCACAGCTCTCCTCCAAAAGTCTGCCCCACGCGGTGGATCGAGGAGCGCGGCGATGAGCTTGTTCGACACGGAGCCCGAAGTTCCACATCTCTCGTCCAAAGGCCCCCTCGCCGGAGGCGCGCCGCTGGCGGAGCGAATGCGGCCGCGGAGCCTGGACGAATTGCTGGGGCAGGAGCATCTCGTCGGGCCGGGAAAACCGCTGCGCGTGCAGATAGAGCGCGACGATGCCAGCTCGATGATCTTCTGGGGTCCGCCCGGCGTTGGCAAAACCACACTGGCCAAGATCATTGCCGAGACAACGAAGGCCAGCTTCATTGAGTTCTCCGCGGTGACAAGCGGCATCAAGGAAATCAAGCAGGTAATGGTCACCGCGGCCAAAGCCTCGCAACTGCACTCGCGGACGATTCTCTTCGTCGACGAGATTCACCGCTTCAACAAGACGCAGCAGGACGCGTTTCTTCCTTACGTGGAGCGAGGTACGATCCGGCTGATTGGCGCGACGACGGAGAACCCTTCGTTCGAAATTATTTCGGCGCTGCTCTCGCGCTGCCGCGTGTATGTGCTCGAGCCGCTGAAGGACGAGCAGGTCGCGTCCCTGCTTCGGCGCGCGCTCGCCGACAAGGAGCGCGGGCTGGGCGCGATGGAGTTGGTGGCGGACGACGATGCGCTCGAATTGATCGCCGGCTACTCGAGCGGCGACTGCCGCAACGCGTACAACACGCTGGAAGTGGCGGCGCAGTTGGTCGTCGCCGACGGAAGCAAGCACATCACCAAATCCGTTGCGACAGAAGCCGCGCAGAAACGCGTGCTGATGTACGACAAGGCCGGCGAAGAGCACTACAACCTGATCTCCGCGCTGCACAAGAGCGTACGCAACTCCGATCCCGACGCAGCGCTCTACTGGCTGGGCAGGATGTTTGCCGGCGGCGAGGATCCGCTTTATCTGGCGCGGCGCATCGTGCGCATGGCCGTCGAAGACATCGGGCTGGCCGCGCCGGAGGCGCTGAATCTTTGCCTTTCTGCCAAAGAGACGATCGATTTTCTCGGCTCGCCTGAGGGCGATCTGGCGCTGGCCGAGGCAGTGGTGTATCTGGCGCTCGCGCCGAAGTCGAACGCGGTGTACATGGCCTACGGCGCGGCGATGGAGGACATCGAGCACACGCGGCAGGAGCCGGTGCCCTTGCATTTGAGGAACGCGCCCACGCGGCTGATGAAAGAGCTCGACTACGGCAAGGGCTACAGCTACGCTCACGACGAAGAGGGCAAGGTGGCCGGTATGGACTGCCTGCCGGAGGCCCTGAAGGGGCGCAGGTACTACCACCCAACGCAGGAGGGGCGCGAGAAACAGCTCGCCGCGAGGATGGAAGAGATACGGAGGATCAGGGCGGGCAAACGCGAAGCTGGGCGTTGACCTATCTGTTTTGATTGTTATTTTTTCGGGAGCTTCCCGAGGGCGTCCATCACGATGCCGGGAGTAAGAACCTGCGGAAGAAGCTGCGGAGCGCTCTGGCCCGGCGTGTAAAGCGCATAAACAGGAACGCCGCTGCGGCCGAGGTCCGTGAGTGCCTGCGTAATGGCGGGGTCCTCGCGGGTCCAGTCGGCGCGGAAGAGGGCGACGTTGGCGGCGACAAACGCCTGCACAACCTCCGGTCGGTCGAGGGCAACGCGCTCGTTCACCTGGCAACTCAAACACCAGCTCGCGGTGAAATCGACAAAGACGGGCTGGCCCGCGGCGAGGGCGTGCTGGACGGCGTCGGCGGACCACGGCTGCCAGGTGCTGCCTGCGGACTTGGGTTGAGTTGGCGCGAAGGATCGTGCGCCTGAGAACTCCCTCGGCGCCGTGATGCACGCGACGAGCGCCGTAAACAGAATGAGGCCCGCGACGATTGTGGCCCAACGTCTGGCAGGCCATCGACCAAGGAACCATCCGGCGATTGCGAGCAGCAGGAAGATTGCCAGCAGCGCAAGAAGCAAGTTGGCTCCATAGGCTTGCGCAACGACCCACGTGAGCCAGATGACAGTGCCAAAGATGGGAACCGAGATGGCCTGCTTGAGAATGTCCATCCACACGCCTGGCTTGGGCAGCAGGCGGGTCCACGCTGGCTGAAGCGTAAGCGCGACGTAGGGCGCGGCGAGGCCGAGAGCGAGCGCGGTAAAGACGGCGAAGGTGACAGCGGCGGGTTGGGCGAGCGCGTAGCCGATGGCCGCTCCCATAAACGGCGCGGTGCAGGGCGTGGCGACGACGACGGCGAGCACTCCGGTAAAGAAGCTGCCTGCGTACCCTTGTTTGGCGGCAAGTGAGCCTCCGGCGCTGGTGAGCGTGAGACCGATTTCAAATTGGCCGGCGAGTGAGAGGCCGAGGAAGAAGAGCAGGCTCGCCATCAACGAGAGGAAAACCGGAGACTGGAATTGGAATCCCCAGCCGAGCGTTGCGCCTGCGGCGCGCAAGCCGAGCAGCAAAGCGACTAGCGCCCAGAATGAGATGAGAATTCCGATGGTGTAGACCAAGCCATGCGACCGAAGCTTGTGGCGTTCCTCGCTCCCCGACTGGCAGAGCGCCAGACCCTTTAGGAAGAGCACGGGAAAAACGCAGGGCATGAGGTTGAGGAGCAGGCCTCCGAGAAAGGCGAGGGCGACGATGCGCGCGAGCGCAGCGAGCGAGAATGTGCTTGGCGGAGCCGCCGCGGCAACTGTTCCGGGCAGCGCAGCGATCTCGTAATTCCGGCCGCCGCTCAGCTCAATCACGCCTCTCAGTTGCGCAGGAGTTGCGGTCAGGTTCTGGTCTTTTTTGAGGTCGAGAATGAAGCCGCTTGCAATGGGCATGACCGGCTGCGGTGCGGGATTATCGAGGATATTTTCATCTTCAGGAAAGAAGGCGGCTTGCGCTTCGCGCTGGCCTGTAGTCACGGCGAGACGAAAGCCAGTTGCGGTCGGCTGAAAGACGGCGGTGTCGGCGGAGGGCAGCGATTGCGGAAGTTGGCCGACCAGGCGATCGTAAATCTCTTTGTCCGGTGAAGGCTCTGCGACTTGCACATGAGTGACGGGAATGACGCGATCGGTTTCGAGTTCCGCCTTGCCGGGAATGCAAACCTCGCGGCACACGAGCCAGTTGACCTTCGCCTGCAGACCAACCGGGCCCGGCTTGGCCGAGCTCGCCACATCGAGGCTGAATGGGAAGAGGACTTCGTTCTCATAGCCAAAATCCATCAAGGGGCCGAGCGGAAGGCGGCTTGGCGCGGGGAACTGCATGAAACCAGCGGTGATCCCCGTGGGCAGCGTCCATTGAATGTGCGGTGGCTCGCCGGAGTCGCCCGCATTTTGCCAGTAGACGTGCCAGCCCGGCTCAAGCTTGAAATAGAGGCCCGCGTTGGAACTCGCGCCGCGATTGAGCTGCGCCGCGGGGACAATAAGTTGCACATGGAGATGCGCGGCGGCGGCGGAGTTCGAAGCGGCGAACGCTGACGACGCCGCGACGCACAGGAACGACACCCCGAAGATAAAGCGCAAACGACGCATGGCGGATGAACGCTGAACTCTGATTCTTAGCACCTGTTCTTTGGACACAGTTTACCGGACGAAGGTCGCAGAAACGCCGTGGCACCTCGCCGCGGCTTAGTGAGCCATCGCGGCGTGACGGCGATAGATGCAGTCGTTCTGCACGCACTTGACTCCGGCGGCGCGGGCGCGCGCGATGGCTTCGTCGTGAATGACTTCATCCTGCAGCCAGAGGTAGGGAATGCCGAGG
This sequence comes from Occallatibacter sp., assembly GCA_050018295.1. Taxonomy (GTDB): domain Bacteria; phylum Acidobacteriota; class Terriglobia; order Terriglobales; family Acidobacteriaceae; genus Telmatobacter. The sequence continues at coordinate 4,849 of JBEKAJ010000194.1, forward strand.
CGAATGACGTCGTCGACGATCGGCGGAACGTGTTCGGGGGCGCGAAAGACGTCGACAAGGTCGATTCCCTTCCCTGTTTGCTCGCGTGCGGCGGCCTGCGCGGCATCGAGGTCGGGGTAGCACAGCCCGCCCAGCACTTCCTTGAGCGCGGGATTGACCGGGAACACGCGATAGCCTTGCTCGGCGAGGTAGCGCCCGATGTTGTGGCTGGCGCGCTGAGGCTTGTTGCTCATGCCAACAACGGCGATATTGCGCGCGGTCGAGAGCATTTCGGTGATCACAACTGGACTTTCCACTTCACCTCTCCGAGATCGCTGCGAATCGTCCCTTGGATGTGCGTGGGTGGGCTTGGGATTCAACCGACGCTATTACCCGGGGGCGAGGGCGTGGCACTTGCCGCACGGCCTGAGTCTATTCCGGGCTTGACGTTGCCGGACCGGAGATGGACAGGTGGTTTCCGTCAGGATCGTCGAAATTCGCGATCCAATGGGTTGGCGTGAGGGTTCGCGGTCCGTGAGTAAAGGTGACTCCCCTTGCTTCGAGTCCGCGATAGGCGGCGTTGACATCTTTCACCGAGAAACCGATCTCGCCGGGGCCAGGAAGCCGCCCCCGCATCTTCGCAGCAGGTTCACTGAGGCACAAAGCCACCTTCCCCCCATCCAGAAAGGCGATGCCTGGGAACTCCCGCTGCAGGTTCAATCCCAACTTGCCGCAATAGAATCCGAGCGAACGCGACAGATCGGAAACCCCGAGCATGACTACATTCACTTCAGCAAGTCTGACGTCCGCTTCTTCCATATTCCGCAGGTCTCCGTTTCGCAGCCTCAACGACCGGTGCTCGTGTCAAGGTTGACGACGAAAGAGATCCTGATCCCGATCGGCAGCCTCCGAGATCAATGTGCGCGGTGATCTCTTGCGTCTCAAATATCACGTTTGAGTTGATTGCACAAGCGCACCCCGGCGGCCACTTGGTACCTAAGAGCGAGACAACAAGATCTCCGATTGCGCTAAGTCTCTAACAGGTCGTCGTCGGGGCCGGTCGCGACCGCGGTGCCCCGGCGCTTGGCGAGCAGGTAGCCGCGCAGAAACGGCTCGAGGTAGCCATCGAGCACCTTGTCCACGTCACCCACTTCGACCTTGGTGCGGTGGTCCTTTGCAATGCGGTAGGGCTGCAACACATAGGAGCGGATTTGCGAGCCGAAGTTGATGTCGAGTTTGGAGTCTTCGAGCTTCTTTGAAACGGCACACTTTTTTTCAAGCTCAAACTCGTAGAGGCGAGAGCGCAACATCTTCATGGCCTTGTCGCGGTTCTTGTGCTGGCTGCGCTCGTTCTGGCACTGGACCACAATTCCTGTGGGGATGTGCGTAATACGAACAGCGGAGTCGGTAGTGTTGACGTGCTGGCCGCCCTTGCCGCCGGAACGATAGGTGTCGATGCGCAGGTCTTCGAGCTTGAGATCGACATGAATCGTTTCGTCGATCTCCGGCGAAACGTAGACCGAGGCAAAGGACGTGTGGCGGCGCTTGGCAGAGTCGAATGGCGAGATGCGAACGAGGCGGTGCACGCCGCTTTCGCCGGCGAGCTGGCCGAAGGCGTATTCGCCGATGATGGTGAAAGTGGCGGACTTGATTCCGGCCTCTTCGCCGGCTTGGTAGTCGTTCATCTCGGTTTTGAAGCCCTGCTGCTCGGCCCAGCGCAGGTACATGCGAAGCAGCATCTCGGCCCAGTCCTGGCTTTCAGTGCCGCCTGCCCCGGGATGCACGGTGACGATGGCGTTGAGCGCGTCTGCCTCGCCGGAGAGCATGGTGCGCGCTTCGAGATCTTCGGCAAATGCGCCGAGCGCTTTGATATCGCGCTCCAAATCGGCGAGGACGTCTTCGCCCTCGCGCGCCAGCTCGAAGTAGGCCTCAATGTCGCCGGTGCGGCGAACAAGCTCGTCGTCGTCGCGGATCAGCGCTTCAAGCCGCTTGCGATCGCGCATGAGCGGTTGCGACGCAGCCGGATCGGACCACAGCGCCGGATCGGAGAGCTTCTTTTCTAGTTCGGAGAGTTCCCTGCGGATGCGAGCAGGGTCAAAGATACTCCCGCAGGTCGCGCACCTGGTTGCGCACGGGAGCGTATGCGAATTCGAGATCGTTCAGCGACATTGTGCTCTTAAGACCTGGCTTTGGATTAGCGAG
>JBEKAJ010000195.1:0-6982 GCA_050018295.1 Occallatibacter sp.
TGTCCAGGATTCCTCTTGTCGGGAATTTATTTCCCCGATTCGAGCGCCGCCGAGGCGAACGAATTGCCTATTACACGTCGGGGCTTCCGTGAGCACGCGGCGTGTCGGTCTACCTGACAATCGAAAACGTGCCAATGCACTCCATATCGCCAGTGCCATCAGCATGAACTAGACCGGAACAGGTACCGGTCCCTTTGATGGATTTGTATCTTCCGGTACCACCTTCAAGCCTCCATCTTTGCGAGAAAGGCTTTGCGATGTCTGTTGAGAAAGATCCTTCATAGGAGTAGTACACCCTGTCTCCGTTCTTCATGGTTACATTCATGCGGCCGCGCACCTTCACGGATGTATTCAACATTTCCTGGAACTCTGTGTAATCAGTGCCGTCTTCTGGGAATTCTGCGGCGCTCGCCGTCGATTTGCATTCGCCCTGAATGATCGTGAAGTTGTGATTCGGCGCGTCGCCCACGGCCACACTGTGGAAGACCGACGGTTTCTGACAGGACCACCTTGTATCGACCCGGATCTGAGCCAATGCGGGGGAGGCAAAGCAAAGCAAAGAACATGCAACCCAAACGATCTCTCTCACTCGGATCCTACCCTTGCAACTCGGATCGAAGACTCGACTGCGGTGATCCCCCGTCACTTGCCGCGCTGCCGCAGATAGAACTCGGCCAGTTCCAGGTCGCCCGGCTGCGTAATCTTCAGATTAACCTGAGAACCGTGCACCACGGCTACCGGAATTCCCGCGCGCTCAGCCAGCGAAGCCTCGTCAGTGCCCACAAAGCCGTCGGCAGTGGCCTCGGCAAAGGCGCGCTTGAGCAGCCCAAAGCGAAAGCCCTGCGGCGTTTGCGCCTGTACCACAAATTCGCGCGGGATGGTCGCGATCACCAGCGCTCCGTGCGCGGTCCGCTCCACCTGCTTGATGGTGTCCACCGCAGGCATCCCCACGATGGCCGCGCCATACTCGACCACCGCATCGATGGTGCGCTCGATGGTGGCCGCATCGATCAGCGGCCGCACGGCGTCGTGGACCAGCACAATGTCGTCCGGCTCGGCAGGCAGCGCGTCGAGCGCGTTGGCCACCGATTCCTGGCGCTTTTCGCCGCCTTCCACCACATGGACTTGGCCCGCGAATCCGTACTCGGCCACCTGGGCCTCCGCGCGCTCCATCTCCGGCTTGCGCACGGCTACGTAGATCGCCGTCACCCGCGGCACCGCGGCAAACGCGCGCAACGAGTGGATGAGGATGGGCACGCCGCCCAGCGCCAGAAACTGCTTCGGCTGCGGGCTGGGTTGCGGGCCGGTCATTCGCGTGCCTAGTCCGGCAGCGGGAACAATGACAAAGACTTGCATAACTCCGGGAGTATAGCACCGCGCAAGCTTTCAGCCCGCCTCGCGTTATCATCCTTTCGTGCGTGCATCTTTGCCACCCACGCCTCCGCTCGATCTCACGCTGCTCAAGCCCGGCATGCGGCTCGCCGTGGGGCTTTCGGGCGGCGCAGATTCGGTGGCGCTCTTGCGCATTCTTGCCGCACGCAGCGCGGAGCTGGGGCTGGCGCTCCACGCCGCCCATCTGCACCACGGTTTGCGCGGGGCGGAGGCTGACGGCGACCTGGAATTCTGCCGCGAGCTGGCTGCCGAACTTGGCCTGCCTTTTCATGAGGCGCGCATCGATACCCGCCAGGAAGCGCAGTCCAACCCCAAATCCGGCAAAGTCGCCGAGACCATTGAAGAAGCGGCACGCCGCATGCGCTACGCGTGGTTCCGGCAACTCATGGATTCGGGCAAAGTCGACGCAATCGCCACCGCGCACACTCTCGACGACCAGGCCGAGACGGTTCTCGCCAAGTTTCTGCGCGGAGCGTGGACCGAAGGTCTATCGGGCATTCATCCAAAACTTGAAGGCCCGGAGGGCGCGGGCCGAATCATTCGTCCGCTGCTGGCCGCGACCCACGCTGAAATCGAGGCCTATCTGCGCGAGCTTGGCCAGGATTGGCGCGAGGACACGTCGAATCGCAACCTGACCTTAACCCGCAATCGCATCCGCCACGAGCTGCTGCCGCTGCTCGAAGGCTGGAATCCCCGGCTGCGCGAGCACATGGCGCAAATGGCCGCGTTGGCCCTCGACGAAGAAGCGTGGTGGCAGGCTGAACTCGCGCGTCTCGCGCCGCAATTGCTGCTGCCGGGCCGTCCGGTGCGCGGAGGCGGTCGCGCTGCAGGCGCCGGCCTCGATTCCGGCCTGGCAATCGAAGTGACCCGGCTGGCCGCGCTCGCTCCGGCGCTGCAAAGGCGGCTCGTTCGCTATGCCGCCGCAAAGTTCGGCGCCACGCTCGACTTCACCGCGACTGAAGCCGTCCGGTCGCTCGCGCTCACCGGTCGCGCCGGCCAAAAGCTGGCGCTGCCGCAAGGCCTGCGCGCGGAGAGAACCGCCCGCGAGCTGCGGCTGACGACTAACCTTAGCCCTGCTCCAAAAGGTGAAAGGCCGGAGGCCCCGACCTACGAAGCCGCAATTCCCGGCGAGATCGATGCGCCGGCCTTCGGGCTCCGGCTTCGCATCGAATTTCGGGACGAGGTTCGCAGCGCCGCAGCGGCCGATGGAACCCCGAATGGCCGCACCGGCCAAGCGGCAAAGACGGCAACCCTGCGCAACTGGAAGCCCGGGGACCGCGTGAGGCTCCGCCATTCATCCAGCCCGCGCAAGGTAAAAGAAGTGCTGGAACGTCTGCGAGTTACGGGCACCGACAGGGCAGTCTGGCCCGTTCTCGAGATCGGCGGACAAATCCTTTGGATGCGGGACATGGAGCTGGAACCGGACCCTGAGCTCTCGATTTCGGCGGATTTTTCCGGCGCCAGCATCGCTGAACCGCCCACTCCGAGAACCGCCAGAAACCGTTGACGCAGTTGGTCCTGCCCCTTTCGTATCATGGGCATCCCTCCAACTTCTACTGCCCGGGAGTACAATCGGGTTACTGCTTCTCAGGCGGCGCGGCTTGCGTGTCTCTTGGGAGCGTTGCGTGGTTTTTGCCACTTTACCGGGCGCAGGGGCGTCTAGGAAGGTGGTGTTTGGCCAGGGGTCGATAGTTGGGGGTCGCGGTGCTGCTTCGCCTTCGCCGCGAAAAGGAGACGTTGGTGAACTCGAGCGTTAAAACCATTATGTTCTGGCTCTTTATCCTCATCTGCCTCGTGCTGCTGTGGGGCGTGGTGGAGAGAAGCACAAGCATGGGCAAAGAGCCGGAGTACGCCTACTCCGACCTCTATGACAAGGTGGTCAACAACCAGGTGCAGGACGCCACCATCCAGGGCGACGAGCTGCACGGCCATCTGAAGGTCTCGCCCAAAGACGAGTTCCACACCGTTCTTCCGAGCAACTACGACGACCTTTTGAAGGCGATGATCGCCGCCAAGGTCAACTTCTCCATCAAGGAGCCGCAGAACAACCTTCTCATTCCCCTCCTCATCAATGCGGGTCCGTTCGTGCTGCTGATTGCCGTGTGGTTCTTCATGCTGCGGCAGATGCAGTCAGGCGGCAATAAGGCGTTGTCGTTCGGCAAGAGCCGCGCGCGGCTGCTCTCCATGCAGCAGAAGAAGGTCACGTTCAAAGACGTAGCTGGCGTGGATGAGGCCAAGGAAGAGCTGAAGGAAATCATCGAGTACCTGCGCGAGCCGCAGAAGTTTCAAAAGCTGGGCGGCCGCATTCCCAAGGGCGTGCTGCTGGTTGGGCCTCCGGGAACCGGCAAAACGCTTCTGGCTCGTGCCGTGGCCGGCGAGGCCAACGTTCCCTTCTTCTCCATCTCCGGCTCGGATTTTGTTGAGATGTTCGTTGGCGTGGGCGCCAGCCGCGTGCGTGACCTGTTTGAGCAGGGCAAAAAGAACGCGCCCTGCATCATCTTCATCGACGAGATTGACGCTGTCGGCCGCCATCGCGGCGCAGGCCTGGGCGGCGGCCACGATGAGCGTGAGCAGACGCTGAATCAGTTGCTCGTCGAAATGGACGGCTTCGAATCAAACGACGGCGTGATCCTGGTGGCGGCTACAAACCGCCCCGACGTGCTCGATCCCGCGCTGCTGCGACCCGGCCGCTTCGACCGGCGCGTGGTCGTGGGCCTGCCCGACGTGCGTGGCCGCGAAGAAGTCCTCAAGGTTCACGTCAAGAAGGTTCCCGTGTCCGACGACACGAATTTAAACATACTCGCCCGCGGAACGCCGGGCTTCAGTGGTGCGGATCTCGCCAACATGGTGAACGAGGCGGCGCTGAACGCGGCGCGCTTGAACCGCAAGCAAGTCACCATGTACGACTTCGAGCTGGCCAAGGACAAAGTCCTCATGGGCGCCGAGCGCAAGTCGATGCTGCTCAGCGACGAGGAAAAGCGCGTCACCGCGTATCACGAGGCCGGCCACGCGCTGGTGTCGCTCACGCGCGAGCATTCCGACCCGGTGCACAAGGTCACGATTATTCCCCGCGGCATGGCGTTGGGCGTCACCGTTCACCTGCCCGACGACCGGCACAACTATACGCGCGAGTACCTTGAGACACGGCTGGCCATGCTTTACGGCGGTCGCGTGGCCGAGGAGATCTTCCTCAACCAGATGTCGACGGGCGCGGGAAACGACATTGAGCGAGCCACGGAACTGGCGCGCTCCATGGTCTGCGAGTTCGGCATGAGCCGGCTGGGCCCACTCACCTTCGGCAAGAAGGAAGAGCAAATCTTTTTGGGCCGCGAAATCGCGCAACACCGTGACTTCAGCGAGGAAACGGCGCGGCAGATAGATCTCGAAGTTCGCCGCCTGATCGACGAGGCCTATCAATCGGCGCATTCCATCTTGGAAGCAAACCCGGACGCCATGCACCGCATTGCGGCGGCGCTGCTGGAGCGCGAGACGATCGACGCCGACGAGTTGAAGCTGCTGCTTGAGGGCAAGGCGCTGCCTGAGCTGCGGTCATCGCTGGCTGGCGGCGGCGATGACGGCACCCCGCAGCAGGTTCTCAAACCCGAAAGCCGCGGGCCAGGCACAGGCAGCGGTTTGCCCGAGGGCTCGCCTTCGCCGGCGTAACCACCTGCGGTGGGGCAGACGCGGCTTCGCCGCCAAACAGCAAGTGACAAAGATAAGGGCTGCTCTTCGGAGCAGCCCTTTTTGCTGTTCGAAATAACTTCCCAATGCGTTGAACCTTCCGCCCGGTTGCTTCGACATAATGGTTGAACACACATGAAAAGCAAGGATCGAGCGCCGTACGAGTGGCTCGCGCTTCGTTGCCAGAGCGGCGAGAAGGGGGCTCTCGAGGACCTGATCGCGGTGATGGAGCGGCCCTTGCTCTATTACGCGGCCAGCCTGACCGGCAGCACGGACAATGCGCTCGACGTTCTCCAGGAAGTTTGGATCAAAGCGTTTCGCGGCATTCGAAAGCTGAGAGACCCCGGAGCCTTGCGATCGTGGCTGTACTCGATCGTGCACGGTATCGCGGTCGATCGAATCCGAAAGAGCTATTCGCGCGAGCAGGCGGAAAAGGTGCAATACGACGATTTTCAGGAGGCCGAGGAACCGTCGTTCGCCGAAGAGGACGCCGCTGCGGTTCACGTGGCGCTGAGTCAGATCGGCCTCCGTCATCGCGAGGTTCTAGTCCTGCATTTTTTGGAGGACCTGTCGCTGGCTGAGATCGCAGCAGTGGTGGGCTGCTCCGAAGGCACCGTCAAATCGCGTATTCATTACGCAAAACAAGCTATGAAGGAAATCCTACGTGGAGGTGGTTATGGAACAGAGGAATGAAAGCGTGCGCGACCGATTACTGGCGCGCATGCCGCAACCCGAAAATCTGGGAGCCTACCGCGAGGAAGTTGAAGCGTCGTTGCAAAAGAATCAACGGGCTTTTCGCCGCGAAAAATGGGGCGTCGGTGCTCTTTGGCTGTTCGCCGTCGGGCTCTCCACCACGTTTCTCATTCTGGCTGGGCAGCACCTCAACACGCCGAAGGGGCTCTGGTTCGGGATTCTGGCGTGCTTTGTGATGATCTACCCGTCCGCTGAGGTTCTCAAGCATTTCATCAACCGGAGCCGGGTCGAAGTTTTGAAAGAAGTCAAACAGGTCCAGTTGCAGGTCCTCAAGTTGCAGGCCTCGCTCAGGAAGGCCGATGAAAACCAGCGTTGACTTCTGCTCCCAGACCACTGTCCGCCGTTCCCTGTATACTTCCCCCGCAGTCCTCATCGCCGCTCGCTTGTGAATTCAACTTGAGAGTGCGGACGGCTCCGCTGTTTCCTATCAAAAATAATCCTAGGAGCACTTCGCATGAACGCCGCAGTTCGCCGTTTTTCCTCCTTCTTTTGGCCCATCGCACTTTTCGCCTTTGCGCTCGCCGCCCACGCCGCGCCCGTGCTGATGATCTCGATCGACGGCCTCAAGCCCGAGTACATCACTCAGGCTGACGCGCACGGAATGAAGCTGCCCTACCTGCGCACGGTCCTTGCCAACGGAACCTACGCTGACGGCGTCGTCGGCGTCTGGCCTACCGTCACCTACCCGAGCCACACCACGCTCATCACCGGTGTTTGGCCCGCCGAACATGGAATCTACAACAATCACGAATTCGATCCCTTCCAGCGCTATTTTGAAGCGTGGAACTGGTATGCTCCGCAGATTCGCGTGCCCACCCTCTGGCAGGTTGCGCACCGCACCGGCCTGAGCACGGCGAGCATCGGCTGGCCGGTGAGTGTCGGCGCCACCGATGTCGACTACCTGATCCCCGAGTACTGGCGTGGTTCCGACGCATCTGACTCGGCAAACCCAATGGATCAGTTGCTGATGGCGGCGCTCTCACGGCCCGACACGCTCATCCAGCAACTAAAGCCCGCGGCCGGACCTTACATGAACGGCAACGACACCACGGTCGCCGGCGACGAGATGAAGACCCTCTACGCGCTCGAAATTCTGCGCCGCTACAAGCCGGCATTCATGACTCTGCACCTGAGCTCGCTCGACGAGACCCAGCAC
>JBEKAJ010000196.1:0-6941 GCA_050018295.1 Occallatibacter sp.
CGGAGGGCAGGTCGATCTTGTTGATGACGGGAATGATGTCGAGGCCATGATGGATGGCAAGATAGGCGTTGGCGAGCGTTTGAGCCTCCACGCCCTGGCTCGCGTCCACTACCAGCAGCGCGCCCTCGCAGGAGGCCAGCGAGCGCGAGACCTCGTAGCTGAAGTCGACGTGGCCCGGCGTGTCGATGAGGTTGAGCTGGTAGGTGTTGCCGTCGCGCGCCTTGTACATCATGCGCACGGCATGCGCTTTGATGGTGATGCCGCGCTCCCGCTCGAGGTCCATATCGTCTAGGATCTGGGCCTGCATCTCGCGCGCGGTCACTGAGCCCGTCAGCTCCAGCAGCCGGTCGCTGAGCGTCGACTTGCCGTGGTCGATGTGCGCAATAATCGCGAAGTTGCGAAGAAAACGGGCGTCCATGGGAGGGCTTTCGGAGGGTTTGCTTTAGGAATACGATGCGCAAATCGCGGTGCGCGCGCCGCGGCTCGTCCTCCATGGCATAGCTTATCATCGGCATAGTGCTCACTGCGGCCTCACAGTTGCGCGGTTCAATGCGTCTTTTCGTGCCTATGCGTTGGAGTCGATTGCCGGCGTCGCGGCTGATGGTGGGAGTTGCGGGACTGGCCCTGTCGCTGGCCGGGTGCACGCCAACAGAAACCGCCGGAGCCCCTGCCGCGCGGCCGAAGCAGGCCACCGCGCCCGCATTGCCGGAGATTGCTCCGGTCCAGGCTCCGGCTCCAGCGCCGCCACCCCCGCCGACAGCCGAAGAGCAGCGAGTCCGCGCGATCATATCCCAGGTTGAAGCGGCCTATGCCCGCGGCAACGCCGACTACCAGAAGGGGAGGCTCGCCGAGGCCAAGATTGAATTCGATCGCGCGGTGGATCTTATGCTGGCGAGCGGGATCGACATCAGGGCCACTCCGCAGTTGCAGGATGAGTTCGACAAGATTGTGGATCAGGTGAACGCACTCGAGATGGAGGCGCTCAAGCAGGGCAACGGCTTTGTGCCCAAAGAAGAGATCACGCCCGCCGAGGCCGCCAGCGACGTCACCTTCGCTGTGGATCCCAACCTCGTCGCCAAGGCCACCGCCGATCTGGCGACGACCAAGTCGGACCTGCCGCTGATGGTGAACGACTACGTTGCCACGTACATCAACTTTTTCGCGAACACGCAAAAGGGCCACAACACGCTGCTGCATTCGTTCGAGCGCAGCGGCCACTACAAGACGATGATCCAGCGCATCCTGGCCGACGAGGGCGTGCCGCAGGACCTGATCTACCTCGCCGTGGCGGAATCGGGATTTCAGCCGCAGGCGGTCAATCGCCGCTCCCGCGCCGGCGGCATGTGGCAGTTCATGCCCGGTCCCTACTACGGCCTAACCCGCAACGCCTATGTTGACGAGCGCTTCGATCCCGAAAAATCCACCCGCGCCTACGCCCGCTACATGAAGTTCCTCTACGACCAGCTCGGCGACTGGTATCTTGCAATGGCTGCCTACGACCATGGCGCCGGCAATATCCAGCACGAAGTAGCCAAGACCGGTTACGCCGACTTCTGGGAGCTCTACAAGCGCAACGAATTGCCCCGCGAAACCGCCAATTATGTTCCCGAGATTCTGGCCGCCATCATCATCGCCAACCACCCCGTTCAGTACGGCTTTGACGACGTGACCGTCGATCCCCCGATTCTTACGGACACGATTACCGTCAACTATTCGATCAATCTGCGCCTGGTTTCCGACCTGGTGGGCGCGCCGGTGGATGAGGTGGAGGCCCTGAATCCCAGCCTGCTGCGCATGGTGACCCCGCCCGACAGCCCTTTTGACCTGCACCTGCCGGCCGGTACAGCAACGCTTTTTGACCAGCGCGTGGCCCTGATTCCGGAAGCCCGGCGCAATTCGTGGCGATACCACCCGGTTGTCGCGGGAGACACGCTGGCCACAGTGGCGCAGGAGTACCGGGTGCCTGAGGCCGAACTTGCATCTGCCAATCAGCTCAGCGAAGGCGACAGCATCGCAGGCGTCGAGGCCCTCGTTGTGCCGGTCCCATCCGCTGCTGAGCCCTCGGCTCGCACCCGGCTCTACACCGTGCGCCGGGGCGATACGCTGGTCACGATCGCGGACCGATTTGGGGTCTCCCTCAGCCAATTGCGGCGCTGGAACGGGATCCCTTCCGGGGTTCGGGTGGCAGCGGGGCGCCGCCTGCACGTGGCAGAGCCCACGCCCGTCAGCGCGCCGAGCCGGCATCGGCGCGGGACCACAGCCGGCGGGTCAAGAACGGGTATGGGAACGGGACCGGGGACTGGATCGGCAGCCCATTCGGGGTCCGCGGGAAAGCCGGACGGGGCCTCTTCGTCGCATAAACCGGCCCACGGGGCGCCCCAAAAGAGCCGGTCGCACGCTGCCAGCACCGGGGCCGGGGCGGGGAAGAGCACTGTGCACAAGTCGACGCACAAGTCGGGCGGCCTGGCCAAGGCCTCGCAGTAGAAAAAATCCGCCGTAACCCCTATTCCACCCTTGTGTTCTGCTTGTATTTGTGGGCAAGCTAAGGCTACAATCGCATCCGCGAGCAAAACCGTTTTGTCTGCTCTGCGAATGACGAAACACAATTTGAGCAGCGGCAATCCGCTGGAGGCAATGGGATGGATGAAGTGTTGAGGATGTACGCGATGAGTGACGGCGACCCCTTTGGGAAGCCGGGTGACCTGGACCCCGGACAGGTCGAAGCCTTTGCTGAAGAGGAAGATGAATTGGAAACCGCCGGCATCCTTACCTCCTCAGATGACGACGAAGTGATCTCCGAAGAGACGGTGGTCGCGGTTGCTGCGAAGCCTGCGGCTCCGCCGAAACCCAAGAAGGCTGCGGCGAAGAAGGCAGCTAAGAAAGCTCCCGCCAAGAAGGCTGCGGCGAAGAAGGCGCCGGCCAAGAAAGCCGCCAAGAAGGTAGCCAAGAAGAAGGCTGCCAAGAAGGTGGCGAAGAAAAAGGCGCCAGCCAAGAAAGCCGCCAAGAAGGTAGCCAAGAAGAAGGCTGCCAAGAAGGTGGCGAAGAAGAAGGGTCCGGCCAAGAAGGCGGCGAAGAAGGCCGCCAAGAAAGCCAAGAAGGCCGCAAAGAAGAAGGGAAAGAAGTAACTTCGGCCGCCTGCTCTGGCGTCTAGAGCACGCGGCGCTTGCCGTTACAGCGACCACTCCAGCAAGCGGCTGGAAGCGGTGTTGGGCGGCGCGCGAAGGCGAGCGCCAGTTTTTCGCTTCGAGAACGGCCGCTTCCGACGGCCGTCGTCAGGAGAATGCAAAGGCCCGGCAACTCGCCGGGCCTTTTTGCGTTCACAGCCTTCTAGAGCGGTTCCGCAATTCACATGCCCTTTCCGGCGTCTTGCGGGGTGGCTTTTTCTTAATGAAAAAGCCACTAGGCGGTTGCGGCCCCGGGTATAGCAATTGTGGAACCGCTGTATCCGCTCGCGCGAATCAGGCTGCCTGAAGCTGCTTGAAGTGCCCCTGCTGATGGCGCACGTAGTCCTCGATGAGGAAGCGGAGCGTGACGGGCGCATCGTCGCCAACCATGCAACTTGCCTCGAGGCGTTCTTCGGGAATCCGATCGACGGCGGCCATGAGAATCTCGTGCTCCGCCTGCCACCAGCGCAATAGCGTTTCCCAGGACTTGTCGCTGTAGCCGTGCGCAGCGACCCAGGCATCCTGCTCGTATCCCGGGCCGGCATACCGGCCGTCGATCGTAGCGCGGACAAAGCGCTGGCGGTTGTTGGCCGCCGAGTCCAAGAGATGGCCCACAATCTGCTTGCGGGTCCATCCGCCTACGCGCCAGGGAACATCGGCAAGCGCGGGCGGAAGCGCGTGGAGCGCAGCGCGCAGTTTCTCCAGCTCTGCCCGGAAATCGCGTGCAGTTTGCGTTGGCATAGTGGTGTCCTTTCCCGTTCCGGGACGTACCGAAGGCGGCGGATGGTGGAGGATCTACGAGGCGATCGGGTCGAACGACAGCTTACGGGAGCGCAGCCAGCACATCCGAGGCCGCAGTGTTCGGATTCACCTTGACCCAAACCTTGGCGATCTTGCCCTGGGGGTCGATGAGGAACGTATTGCGGTTCGCCATTGCAATGCCGGCAAATCCTCCGAGCGAGCCATAGGCGCTGACCACTTTGTGATCCGGGTCGGCAAGCAGGTGGAACGTCAGCGCATCCTTGGTGCAGAACTGCTTGTGGCTGTCGACCGTGTCCACGCTCACTCCCAGGATCACGGCGTTCTTGGCATCGAATTGCGGCAGGGCGTCCTGGAACTTGTGCGCCTCGATGGTGCAGCCCGTGGTCATGTCCTTGGGGTAGAAGTAAAGGACGACCCACTTGCCACGATAGCTATCGAGCGAGATCTGCTCGCCGATTTGCGAAGGCAGAGTGAAGGTGGGCGCCGGCTGGCCTACGGCGGGCATGGTGGCGTCGTCTGCGTGGGCGGTGATAAATGGCACGGCGGCAATCACCAGCACCACAGCCGCCAAAATTCCGATAAGAAGAAACTTGTTCATCTCAAACCTCCAGGGGAGCAGAGAACAGAAAATCGGGAGCAAACCAGTGGGAAAGTGCGGTCACTGATCGCTGTTCACTGTCCACTGTTCACTCTATCACCGGCGCGCCGCCACAATGGCAATTCCCGCCTCGCTGGCGCGCTTCAGCAGGGCATCGCGGTCAAACAGCAGCGTCCTCCCGGCCTCGATGGAGAGGCAGCTCGCCCCGGCGCGGATCATCGTCTCGATGGTCGATTGGCCGATGACGGGCACATCGAAGCGCATGTCCTGGTTGGGCTTGGCGACTTTGACGACGGTCAGCCGGCCGGCAAGGATGGATGGCTCGGATGGGGGTTTGGCTGCGGCGGCGTCCGCCAATTCACCTATTTCCGCGGCCCCATCCAGCGAGCCCATCAGCCGGCCAGCGCGCTCAATGGTCGCGTCCGTGCCTTCCATGGCCTCGACAGCCACGCAAGCCTGTGCCGCAACCACCACAGTTTGCCCAATGTCGAAGCCCGCAAGGGCTCGCGCCACGCCTAAACCGTATTCAATGTTGAGACATTCGTCCGCGTCGGGAGCGCGCTTCGTCAGGACGCCCTCTTCGGCCAGCAGAGGCTCCAGGAAGGTGGTGGAGCTGATCAGCTCGATGCCCTCGTCGGCCAGCACCTTCGCCACTGCGCCCAACAGAGCGTCTGTCGATCGTGTGCGGAGGTTGAGCAGCAATTTGGCGAGGCGCCAGTCGGGCCGGATGCTCGAGAAAATTTGCTTGTGTTTCACCTGGCCGGCCATCACGGCCTTTGCGACTCCGGCACCTCTAAAGGTCTCGATCAGCCGGGAAAGCTCGCCCAGCGAAAGCCAGTGCACAGTGACGCCGGAATCCACCTCGGCGCGCCGGTCTATCTCCGGATCGGTTTCCTCTTTGATGGCGGCGACAACGACTTCGAGGCCCTCAGCCCGCGCAGCGTCGAGGAGTAGAAAGGGAAAGCGGCCATTGCCGGCAATGAGGCCCAATTTCATCGCGATTGGCCCCCTTTTGCGGCCACGCTTGGTTGATTGTTGCTACTTCCGTCCTAAAAGCGCGCGAGCGCTTACTTGATCACCCCGCGCTTGCTGCGCTCGATGAAGCTGACCAGCAGGGTCACGTCGTCGCCAGGGAGGGTGCGCATTTTTTCGACGGCCTGCGTGGTGTTGAGCTTAGCCGCGAGCAACAGCCGGTAGGCCTTCTGCAGTTGATGGAGGCGCTCCTGAGAAAAGCCGCGCCGCTCGAGGCCGATCTTGTTGATGCCGAAGGCGCGGTTTTCGCGGCGCGAAGAAGTGAGCGAGAACGGGAGCACGTCCTGCGTGACGATGGTGCCACCGCCGATAAACGAGTACGCTCCCAGAGTGCAGTGCTGGTGGACGGGACAGAATGCGCCCAAAGTCACATGGTCCTCAATGGTGACGTGGCCGGCGAGCGTGGCGTTGTTGGCGAGGATGCAACTGCTGCCAACCTGGCTGTCGTGCCCAATATGCACGTAGGCCATCAGCAGATTGTTTGAGCCTAGCCGCGTTACGCCTCCGCCACCGGTGGTGCCGCGGCTGATGGTGACAGATTCGCGAATCGTGTTGCCGTCGCCGATCGCGGTTTCGGTCGGCTCGCCTTTGTACTTCAGGTCCTGCGGAGCCAGGCCGATGGAGCCGAAGGGATAAAAGATGTTGCGCGCGCCAATGCGCGTCCGCCCGTCGAGCACCACATGCGAGACGAGCGTGCACTCTTCGCCGAGTTCGACCTCCGGCCCAATGGTGCAAAAGGGCCCGATGGTGCACGATTTCGGAATGCGCGCACCTTCGGCGATTACCGCGCTGGGATGTATGCTCACGCAGTCTCCGGCCCACTCGGGCTCTCAGGCGGCGCTTCGGTCTGCGGAGCGTCGCCGTGTGCACGTTGCTCGCGCTCCTTGGTCACCACCGCGCAGGTGAGGATCGCCTCGCACGCCAGCTTGCCCTCGACCGTGGCCCTGCCCTGGATGCGCCCCGCACGCGAACGGAACGAGAGCACTTCCACTTCGAAGCGGATCTGATCGCCGGGCGTGACGGGCCGGCGGAATTTGGCCTTCTCAATGCCGGTGAAGACCGCCAGCTTCGTGCCCCGGTCGGCGATCTCCGACAGCATGATCAGCGCTCCGGCCTGGGCCATCGCCTCCACCACGAGCACTCCGGGCATGATGGGGTAGCCGGGGAAGTGGCCCTGAAAGAACGGCTCGTTCATGGTCACATTCTTGATCGCAACCAGGCGCTTTTGGGGCTCGAACTCGAGCACGCGGTCGATCAGGAGAAAGGGGTAACGGTGGGGCAGGAAATCCATGATTTCCTGGATGGTCAACGTCATTCTGCGGCTCCTCGGAGCGGTTGTGTTGAGTGATTAACGCTCGTTCGGATTATAAATATTCATCCAGCCT
>JBEKAJ010000197.1:0-6938 GCA_050018295.1 Occallatibacter sp.
CCTCGCCCACACCAGCTACGGCCACCAGTTCCCGGCTCATCGCTACCGGCTGCTGGCTACCGGCTACTGGCTTCGGATGTCAAAAATAAATAAAGAATTTAAATAAAAAATTTCGGTGCCCCATTTTCGGTGCAAAGTGCTGTTAACTCCTTTATCATCAACAAATCTACCTCAAAATCCTCCTCGATTTTCTTGCGATTTTTGTCGATTTTTGTGCGCAAAACGGCCTCAAACCGACCTCAAATCGACCCAATTCAGCCCCCAGCGGCCTCCACGACTCACGGCTCACGACCCACGCCCCACGGCGAACGTCGATACACCCTAAACCGGCCGCACCCACAGCACGGGCTGGCGGATGGGAAAGTTGCGGATGATCTCCGGGGTTTTAGGATCGGGCGGCAGCGTGCGCCACAGTGCGATGTACTTCGGCTCTCTGTACGCCAGGCCCGCAAACAGCAGGCTGGGCCGCCGGTTGGGCAGGTCGTCAAAGTACTCCACGTCGTGCGCGTAGCGCCACTTGCTCTTGTCCTCGATGGTTGGAAACATGAAGTCGACGGCTTTCTTGTAAAGGTTGCCGTTGGGCAGCGCGAACTGCCACAGATTGTTCGTGGTCCCGCTGGGCGACACGCCGGACGCCGAAGCAATCACGCACACCATCGCCAGCATGTCGAGATTGAAGAGCGAATAGTTGTAGGGTTTGGAGCGCTTGAGCTCCAACGGAAAGCTGCCGTCTGCCGCCATTTGCTCGGGCAGAAGATGGTCGCGGAATCGCTCGCGGCATAGCGACATTGCATTTTCGTTGCCGATGTAGGCAGCGAACGCCGCCGCCTGCACGGTCCAGCATGTTCCGTGATTGTTCTTGGCCGCTTCTTCCGCCTGGCCGTTGTTCGAGGCGCGCATCCACAGCAGATACTCGGTGAACCACTCGCGCACCCCGGCGAACTCGGTTGCCGTCATGGCCTGTGCGATCTCGAGATGCCGCGCGGCGCGCGTCACTTCCACCAGGTGCAGCGTGTCGATGATGCCGTAACTCCGGCCGGGCGCGAGTCCCCGCACCGCTTGCGCATAGTCGAGCGACGGATTCATGCGCGTGTCCGGATCGAGAAACCAGGCGCGCAGGTGCACTGCCGCGCGCTCCGCGTAGCGCTTGTCTTGGGTGATGAGCCATGCCGCCGTCAGCGCAGGCACGATCAGGCTAAGCCGGATCAGCGCCAGGCGGTGATCGTTGAAGTTCTGAGGATCGGAGTAGCCGTCGCGCTCAATGTACGGGCCGTTGGGGTTTTTGGGATCGGGCCAAAAGTAATCCGCCTCGGAAAAGTAGTCGTGCTTGCCGCCTTTGCTGCGCGGGGAAGACGACGCCGTGATTGTGATCGGCGGCTGCGGCAGGTACTCGTTGGCAGCGCGCAGAATCCGCTCGCGGTCGATCGCTTCGATCTCGCTCAGTGTGATCAGGGGTCCGTTGAGAGGAGACTGCGGAGCCAGTGCGGCGAACGCGTTTGAGCGGCTTGCAGCAAGCGTGGCAGCGGCGGCGGAAAGGCAAAAGCTCCGGCGATCCATCCTATTCACATTCGCGAATTTGCGGCGTTTTGTCCAGCAGACGTTTTGTCCAGCATTGGAGCCGGGTTCATTCCCCTCACAGCACCTGATCCGCGGAATCGCGCCGGACGGCGCCGCGTTAAACCTGTATTTACTTTCGCTAAATCCCTCACATCTCCAAGGTAACGTTCCGGCAGAATTCCGCATTCCCCAACAGGAAAGACCATCCTATACTCTTGAAACAGAGCGAGGCCTCCCAATGGCTACCGAAGCCCGCAGCCCGGACTTCGTTCGACCGTCATTCACTGATCCGCACTCCGGCCGCATCATTCTTCTCGCTGACGATCTTACCGGCGCATGCGATGCAGGCGCGGCCTTTCTCCGCACCGGGCGCACGGTCCGCATCTGGTTCGGAACCAGCGTTCATTTTTCAACGCCGGAGTCGGTGCAGGCATTCAACACCAATTCTTGCGCTCTTTCGTCACGCCGCGCGGCCCGCGCCGTCTCTCTCGCCTGCACGGCTCTGGGCGGCGACCCAAACTCGCTCTTCTTTAAAAAAGTCGACTCCGCTGCGCGTGGTCCGCTTGCCGCTGAGCTGCTCGCCGCGCATCGGGCGCTCGGAACCCGAGCCATTCTTTTTGCTCCTGCATTTCCCGCCGCCGGCCGCACCGTTCGCGACGGCGTCCTGGAGATTGAGGATGCAGCGGGAAAGTATTCGACGATCCGCGTCGATCGCCTTTTTCCAATCTCAGCTCGGGGCCGCATCATCCACATCTCTCATGCCCGCGAGCTCGCGCCTGCTGTGGACTCGGGCATGAGCCTTCTCATTTGCGATAGCTCAAACCAAGCCGATCTCGATGCTCTGGCCCGCGCCGCGGACGATCTCCCCGGCCTGCTCTACGCGGGCTCGGCCGGACTGGCGCAGGCGCTCGCCGGACTCATTCCCGCGCGCCCGATGGCAGCGCTCGTCCCTCATGCGGCGCGCACATTGCTCATCGCCGGAACTTCGCATCCGGTCACAAAACTCCAGCTCCAGGCACTCGATCCAGGCGACGCCGAAAGCGTCCGCGTTCTCCGCCTCCGCCTCCAATTCGGTGCTACTGCGCGCATTCGCTCAGCATTCCGCTCGTACGCTCCTCAGGCACTCATCCTCACCGGCGGCGAAACAGCGGAGCTTGCTGTTCGCGCTCTCGATGCCCACTCTTTTATCCTCCAGGGTGAGTTCGCGCCGGGCATTCCGTGGGGCATCGTGCAGGGCGGCGATGCGCACGGTTGCGTGGTCGTCACCAAATCCGCGGACCTTGGTTCAGCTACGGTCTTCAACGAGATTCTCGCCGCGCTTCGAGGTCCGGCGTGAGAATGCTGGCGCGTATCGCCATCGGCGTCTTTGTCTCGCGTCGCCAGAAACCACCGGCTCCTACTTTGCAGTCAGCCGCACCTGCTCATCCACAGCGCCTGACCAATCAGAACCGGTACACCACGCCGATGGTCGCGCGCGCATTCCACGTTCTGTGCGTTGAGTAACCGAGCTGAGGGGTGTTGTTGCTGAGAGTAAACGATCCCGCAACGCGGTCTCCATCGGCGCGTATGGCGATTCGATTCGTCAGCCAATACGTCATGCCGCCGCCAAAACCGCCCGCAAACGAGATGGAGGGAGTCATGCCCTCGCCTCCTGTATGCTCTCCTCCAAGCTCAGCAAAGACCTCGCCGCTCAGTTTGTCGTACAGATTCGCGTGGATCTCGGGCCCAACCAGGAAGCTGTAGACCGATGGATCGCCCGGGTTGCCGGGACTGCGGCTGCTGATCGGCGTCCGATAGTAGTCGCCGGTGCCCCTCACTCCGAAATACTTGCCAAAATCGCGAGTCAGTGACAGCTTTCCGCCTATCAATCCGTAACGAGACAGATTCACCTGGTTCAAGCTTGTGTAAGCAAATCCAGCGTAGCCCTCGTACTTGTAGGTCGGGGCCTGCCGAGGGGCGGGCGCCGCCTCCGGGTTCACCTGGCCGGCGGCCCTCTCGGGCGCGAGTGCGGCCGGAACCACGGCTAAAAGCAAGAACAAGAACGTCCTCTTCAACTTGAAACTCTCCTCAGTCACTATCGTGTACAGGCAAGCCATTCCGGATGCGGACATGAGCTCCGGAGGAGGCAACCTGGCTGGTTTCCGGTACCCTCCTAGACTATCCTCTCCCCCCGCCTTTCACGAAGCCCATCAGCGCCGCTCCGCGCGAAAGTTAATAGCAGGCTCTAGAATCTTGGACTGAAATTCGCGCGAAAAGGTGCGTCGGCTGGGCGCCCGGCGCGGAGATCATCCGTTCTCCAGATACCACGGAATATTAATCACCACGATGCGCCGGTTTCCGCGCATCAGCAGGATCACTTTCAGCAGTTCCGAGCGCCGATTGTGCAGCAAACCCTCCCACCAGTGGTGCACCACAAGCTCCGGCACCAGCACGCACACCTTGCAGTTCTCGCGCTCGCGCTCCACTTTCAGCACATAGTCCACGATCGGATAAAGCACGTAGCGGTAGGGCGATTTGAGCGTTACCAGCTTGGGAATGCAACGGCCGGCCGCCTTCAACGGCGCCACAATGTCTTTCTCCCACGCATCGCAAAAGGGATCCGGATCGTCGCTGGTCTGCACGTGCACGCAGTGGATGTCACAGGACATCGAGAGCGCGAACGAGAGCGCCTTCTCGCTGATGCGGCTCCAGCGGTCGACCGGCACCACAACGATGGGCTCGCTCACCTCGGCCGGAATGAAGGGCCGGTCAAGATCGATCGCGCGGTTCACGCGCACGTAGTGGCGATTTACAGCGCGCATGAACAGGATCATCACCACCACCAGGAGCGCTGTGATCCACGCGCCTTCCGCGAACTTGGCCACCAGCACCACTATCGTCGTGACGCCCGTCGCCACCGCGCCCACGCCGTTCATGATGATGCGCCCGTGTGCGCCGCCTTGCCGCTTCCAGTGCATCACCATCCCCGCCTGCGAAAGCGTGAAGGCCATGAACGCGCCGATGGCGTACAGTGGGATCAGCCGGTCCGTCACGCCGCCGAACAGGATCAGCAGCAGCGCCGTCAGCGCCACCAGCACGTAGATGCCCCACGAATACAGCAGCCGCCGCCCGCGAATGAGAAACACGTGCGGCATGTAATTGTCGAGCGCAATGGCCCGAGTCAGCCGCGGAAAATCGGCAAACGCGGTATTCGCGCTCAACGCCAGCACCAGCAGCACTGATGCGATGGTCAGGTAGTAAAACCACCCTTGCCCCATTACCGCGCGCGTCAGCATCGAAAGCACGCTTTCGTAGCCCGGCTTGCCTGGATCGGTGGCGGCGATGCCGTAGGCGCGGCACAGGAGCGCAATCCCCGCCAGTAGGATGGCCAGCAACGCGATAACGATCGACAACGTCGTCTTGGCGTTTTTGCGCGTCGGTTCGCGGAAGGCCATCACGCCGTTGCTCACCGCCTCCACGCCCGTCATCGCCGTGCATCCTGAAGAAAAAACCTTCATGATTAGCCACCAGCTCACCATCGCGGTCGCCACCGGAATCGTGGGCAGCGGCGTCACCGGCGTCGGATGCCCGGCCGCATGCACCACCTGCCATCCGCCTACTGCAATCACGATGAGAAGCGTTCCCGTGAACAGATACGTCGGGATCATGAACACCACGCCCGTGTCATGCACGCCGCGCATATTCACGATGGTCAAAATCCCCAGCACGATCAGGCAGATCTCCAGCGTGTGTGGTTGCAGGCTGGGAATGGCCGAAATCAGCGCGCCTACGCCCGCCGAGATGCCCACCGACGCGGTCAGAATGTAGTCGATCATCAATGCCGCCGCCGCCAGCAGTCCCGCGCCCTCGCTCAGGTTCTGGCTGGCCACGGTGTAGGAGCCGCCGCCGCGCGGATACGCCTCGATCGTCTGCCGGTAGCTGAAATACACAATCAGCAGCAGGATCACGATGGCCAGGCTCACGGGCACGATGTACTTCACGCCCATCAGGCCCAGCGGAATCAGCAGCGTCAGAGCCGCTTCCGGCCCATACGCGGCCGAGCTCAGCGCGTCCAGCCCGAAGACCGGTATCCCGGCAAGCGGCCCGATGTGCTCGGCGCGCTCCTCGCTGGTCGCCAGTGGCCGCCCAAACAGTAAATTTGAAACGCTTGTGTATACGCCCATGAAGAATTGCCGGGCGGCCGTGGATTCATCGCGGGGAACGCCGCCGATGCCAGTGTCTCACGGCGCGCAGCAGGCAACGGCCAAAGCAACCAGCGAACGCGACGAGGTAGGTTTTTGCCGCTTGCGCCCGCCTTGGTTTATCGTGTCTCAGCCGCCGTTGCCGCAGGTAGCGTAAACAGGAATCGGCTTCCCTTGCCCACTTCGCTCTCCGCCCAGATGCGGCCGCCGTGCTGCTCCACAATGCTGCGGCACAAGGCCAGTCCCAGCCCAGTTCCGCCCAGCGCGCGCGAGTCCGAGGCATCGCCTTGCTCGAATCGATCGAAGATACGCTCCAGCTTCTCCGGAGCGATGCCACGCCCTTGGTCTTCGACCATGAAACACACCGCGCCCGCTTCTGAAGCGCTGGCGCCCGGTGTAACTCCATCCACATCCCACGCCGCCAGCCGGATGGCCGTGCCCGGCGGCGAGAACTTGATGGCGTTGCCCACCAGTTCATTCAGGACCTGCAAGACCCGTCCCTCATCCGCGAAAACCGGCGCGGCATTCACCTCGAAGTGAAACTCGATGCGCGCCTGCGTCGCCGCGTTGTGAGCTACGTCGGTCGCCCGCCGCAGCAGCGTCATCGGATCCACCGCCTCGGGATTCAGCGGCAGCCCACCCTTTTCTCCGCGGTCGAAGTCCAGAATGTCGTTCACCAGCCGGACCAGCCGGTCGCAGTTCCCGATCGCCAATTCGATCATCTGGCGCTGTTTCTCCGGCCGCTTGTCCAGAGTGCCGGACTGAATCAATCCCAGCGACGCGCGCAGCGAGGTCAGCGGTGTTTTCAACTCGTGGCTTACCGTGGAGATGAACTCGTCTTTCATCTTCTCCAGTCGCCGCCGCTCGCTCACATCCTGGAAGGCCACCACCATTCCACTAACCTGGCCTTCCTCGAGCAGAGGATTTGCGCTGTACTCGACGGGGATTGCCGCCCCGTCCTGGCGCCAGAACACCTCGTCGCGCATGCGGATCGGCTCACACCGCCGCAGCGCCTGCAAAATCGGGCTCGTCGACCGCGAATACGGAGTGCCGTCGGCGTGGCTATGGTGAATAAATTCGTGCAGATCGCGGCCGACAAGGTGCTCGGCCGTGTATCCCAGCATTCGGGCGCCGGCCTCGTTGATGAAGGTCACCTTGCCGTTAAGGTCCATGCCGAAAATGCCGTCGTCCACCGCTTCC
>JBEKAJ010000198.1:0-6860 GCA_050018295.1 Occallatibacter sp.
GCCCGGGGCCAGACCCTCGCGCAAATGGCCATCGCCTGGGTGCTGCGCGACAGGCGTGTCACTTCGGCCCTCGTCGGCGCGCGCAACGTCGAGCAGCTCAACGACTCCCTCGACGCGCTGAAGAAGCTCAAGTTCACCGCCGCGGAACTCAAGGAGATCGACCGTCACGCGCAGGAGGGCGACCTCGACTTGTGGCGCAGAGCGCGCGAAACGATGGAGTAGTCAGGCTGGATGGCTGGGCTCAGCCTTGATGATTCAGAGCCTCAGGCCTTCCCCTCTTCAACTGGTTTCATAAATGCCTCTGAAGCATCGTGCGCAAGTATGGGACCCAACAACAAGGCGGGTCCCATGATTCCAGCAAGTTGACAAAGGTGGTTTATGAGACCGGTTCTAGCACATCCCTCAGCGCGAAGCTGGTTTCCAGCCGGATCACGCCCGGAAGCCGCGAGAGTTCGTTCTGGTGCAGGCGGTTGTAGTCGTCGATTCCTGCCACACGAGCCACCAGGATGTAGTCGTATTGGCCGGCCAGCAGGTGACAACTCACGATGTCGTGGCAGTGGCGCACCGCGTCCTCAAAGGCGCTCAGCACCGCGGCAGACTGGCGCTCAAGTGTGACGCGAATGTAGACCGTCATCTGCTTGCCCAGCAACCTATCATCGATAATCGCGCGGTAGCCGCGGATCGCCCCCGACGATTCCAGCGCCAGAATGCGTCGCGATGCCGCCGACGCTGATAGGCCTACTGCTTCGCCCACTTCGTAGTTTGTCGCCCGCCCCTGGCGCGCTAGATAGCGCAGAATGGCGGCATCAAGCTCGTCCAATCCCGCCATCGCTCCCGCCGGCATTCCCGCGTTTGCCGCAGTCGCGGGCGATTGTTGCTCCAGAATGGACTCTGAATCACGTTTCGTTCCCATTCAGCCGGTATATCACAAATTTTGCACACATTGGAAGCAGCTTGCGCCGTAGAATTGCTTGCAGTCGGAAGCCTGGCAATCGCTCACCGCGATCAAGCCCTCCCATTTGGCGCGCCGGCGTCCGACCGGCAGTCCTCCCCCCAGAGAGCGTCAAATATACGTGGAGGCCGCCTCGCACAGGAGAGAAAACCATGGTCGTCGGCGTTCCCAAGGAGATCAAGGACAGCGAAGCCCGGGTAGGTGTCACTCCGGCGGGCGTTAAGGCGCTCACTGAGGCCGGCCACACAGTTCTCGTCGAAACGCTTGCCGGCACGCAGTCCGGATTCCCCGATGCTGAGTACCAGAATGCCGGCGCGGAGATCGTCGGTGACGCGGGCTTTGTGTGGGGCAAATCCGAAATGGTCGTCAAGGTGAAGGAGCCCATCGAGGCGGAGTATGTCTATTTCCGCGAAGGTTTGGTCCTGTTCACCTATCTGCATCTGGCGCCGCTGCCTGCGCTCACTGACAAACTCCTCGAATCGAAGGTCATCGGCATCGCCTACGAAACGGTGCGCGACCGGCAGGGGACATTGCCTCTCCTCATGCCCATGAGCGAGGTCGCAGGCCGCATGAGCGTGCAGGTCGGCGCGAGCTATCTCGAAAAAGAACGCGGAGGACGCGGCATTCTGCTGGGCGGTGTGCCCGGCGTGCCGCCGGCGCATGTGACGATCCTCGGCGGAGGCATCGTGGGTACCAATGCAGCCCGCGTTGCGCTTGGCTTCGGCGCCAAAGTCACCCTCATCGACGTGAACCTGAACCGGCTGCGCGAGCTCGATGATATCTTCGGTGGGCGACTCTACACACTGGCTTCAAACAGCTACAACATTGCCCAGGCCACGCGCGAAGCGGACTTGGTCATTGGCGGAGTCCTAATTCCCGGAGCCACGGCTCCGAAAATCGTCACGCGCGCGATGGTGTCCGAAATGAAGAAGGGCGCCGTCATTGTGGACGTGGCCATCGACCAGGGCGGCTGCGTTGAGACGGCGCGGCCCACCTCGCACTCGAATCCAAGTTTTGTTGTCGATGGCGTGGTGCACTACTGCGTCACCAACATGCCGGGCGCAGTGCCACACACTTCCACGCTGGCGCTCACCAATTCCACTTTCCCCTATCTGCTGCGCCTGGCCAACCTGGGTGCGAGCGAGGCGTTGCGTCAGGACGCAGGATTGGCTGAAGGGTTGAACACTTGGCTGGGAACACTCACGCATCGCGGAGTGGCCGAAAGCCAGCACCGGGCATGGAAAGCCGCATCGAACTTAATTGCCTGATGGCGCGCCCGTAGTCGCCGTTCCGCCTCGATGCCCGCCTGCGACAGATTCTTCTTGACACATTTATTGCGCATTTGTTAGCTTCCTTGCGCGGAAAAAGACCAAGAGAAATCCACCGCCAAGTACAGCTTCTCCTGAACCGATCGAGCGCAGGTGCGTGCCGAGAGGAGGGTTCTGTGTTTGGGGTGGATTTTTGTCTTTGGCAGACTTTTAACACGTTGTTCCCGGAATTTTAACGGACGTGGCCAAGGATCACATTGAACCGTCTCGTACTCAGTGACTCGCGGTGCTGTCTTACGCTCCGAGTCTTTCTATCCCTGCGTCCGTCCCCACGGGCCGCGGGGATCTCCCTCCCCTTGGACGAACGCGCGTCCCTAGGGCCTGGCTTTCTCATCCGGTTCAAATGAACAACCGCGTTTTCCGATGACAGTATCCTCGATTAGGTAATAGCCCGGCGAACGGGAAAGACACTCAACCGCTGTTGAAACGAAATCATTGGGAGGCAATATGAATTCTTCAAACGGATCTGTGGGGCAACGAGCCGGAATCAACCTCAGGACGAGATGCGGGATTCGAGGTTCCCGATGGATCTTTCTGGCGATGGCGCTCTTGTTGGTGATTTCTTCCCCTGTAGCTTTCGCCCAATACGACAATGGCGGCTTGGTCGGGACCATTCGCGACTCCAGCGGGGCTGCAGTTCCCAACGTCACCGTGACAGTCACCAACGATGCCACCGGAGTTGCCTCGGTTGTCAAGACCGCCGAGTCTGGCGACTATGAAATCCCGTCGCTGCGTGTCGGCGAGTACACCATTTCGGCAAGTGCCGCGGGCTACGCCATCGCTGAGGCCAAGCAGATCACAATCTCCGTTGGCGAGCGCGAGCGCATCGACCTCGTGTTAAAGGTTGGCGCGGCCGAGGCCACCACAGTTGAAGTGAGCGATGTCGCCCTGCAACTTCAGACAGAATCGAGCCAGCGCGACCAGACCATCACGGGATATCAAAGCGCAGCCCTGCCGCTCGTGAGCCGCAACTATTCCGATCTTGTGGACTATGTCTCCGGCGCACGCCCTGATCCATCGCAGGCCAATCAGACGGGTGTCACGTCTCTCCTGCGCCAGGGATCGTACAGCGTGAACGGGCAGCGCAGCATGTTCAACGACTACCTGATCGACGGAATGGACAACAACTCCTACGGCGAAAGCAACCAGGGTTTCGACAACCAAATTATTCAACCCCCGCCGGACTCCGTCGCCCAGTTTGACGTAGTGACCAACAACGAAAGCGCGGAGTATGGCCGCTCCTCGGGCGCCACCATCAACGTGGCCACCAAGAGCGGCACAAACCAGTTTCATGGCACGCTCTACGAATTCCTCCGTAACACCGACCTCAACGCCTTCGGCTACATCAAGCCGGTGTCGGTTAACGCGGTCACGGGCGCGCAATACCCGTTCTTCAAGCCCGTCTTCAACCGCAACCAGTTCGGTGCCAACTTCGGCGGCCCGATTATCACCAACAAGTTCTTCTGGTTCCTTGATTACGAGGGTTTCCGACAGAAACTCACGCCGACGGTCGTCGATACTGTACCCACCACCAATGAGCTCAATGGCCAATTGGCTGTTGCCGTCCAGGACCCGTGGAGCCCGGGCACCTATATTCCGGCTGGCACGCCTTACGCCAACTGGCCCACGCAGGCCAAGGCCGATGCTGACTCGACCTCGTTGGCGATTGCCAATTTATATAAGGGAGCGCTGGCTTCCAATGCGGGCGGCAGATGCGTGGTCACCGCTGGTTCCGCATCGACGGGCGTAGCCACGAACGATTGCCCGCTGAATGCGCCGTTCACCGATTATGCCGACAAGGGCGACCTGCGCCTCGATTTCCAGCAGAGCGCGAACACGTCGTGGTTTCTGAAGGTCAGCGATCGCAAGGAGATCGGGAAGAACTATAACCTCCTGGCCGAGCCAATCGACATGCAGACCAACGGCCACATTCTGATCCACGATGAGCAGGTCGCCCTCGGCTTTAACCACTCCATAGGCACTAACAAGTTCCTCGATGCCCGCCTGGCCCTCTCCGGCACTAAAGCAGGCAAGTGGACGTTCGCGATCGGCAACACGGCGTTCCCTTCGGGCACGATCCCGGGTCTACCAACGATCGCCAATGTCTCCGGCGGTCTCCCCTCGATGGCCATCAGCGGCGGTTTTACCTCTTTCGGCCGCCAGAGCACAAACCCGCAGTGGCAGAATCCCTCCCTCGTCGATCCGAAAGTGAACTTCACCTGGGTCAAGGGCCGCCACTCGCTCAAGTTCGGCTACGAATACGAGAAGGTCTTTCAGGAAATTCAGGACTCGAATCCGCTGTACGGTTCCTTTGCGTTCTCGAATGGCTACAGCGCTTGCCCGGCAGCGGCTGGATCGAACTGCCCGAACACCAGTTCCGTGGCCGACACGTACTGGGCTGACTTTCTGTTCGGGGCTTCGCGGACCTACTCGCTCGCCACTTACTACATCACGCACGTCTACCAGGGCATGGATAGCGCCTATGCGCAGGACGACTTGAAGGTCACCAACAACTTGACCTTGAATATCGGACTGCGCTGGGAGTACGGTTCGCCCTGGTCCGAACGCAACAATCTCATTTCGAACTTCAACCTGGGCACGGGAACGCTGCAAACCCTGACCCCCGGCTATACGACAGCGCAATCGCCCATGTGCGGTTCGGCGCCTTGTATTGCCCCCTTTAGCGGCAGCGGCGTTTACGGCAAGACACTGGTGCATCCGGATCTCAGCGACTGGGCGCCGCGCGTCGGCTTCGCCTTTGCACCGACCAACTCGATCGCGGTCCGCGGCGGTATCGGTACCGCATATGTCCACTACTGGCGCGCCGGATCGGGCAACAATATCGCCATCAATGCACCTTTTGCGATGATCACCAACGTCACCAATCCCAACATGGCCGCGACAGGCCTGGGCAACACAGCCGGCTACTACAGGCTGTCGCAGGGCTTCCCAACAGGGTTGGCCACCGTCTTCAGTGCTGGCACCGACAACATCGACTCCATCCCGCCGAACACCAGGGACGGCTACGCCGAGAGCTGGTTCCTCAGCGTGCAAAAGACTCTGGCCAAGAACATCCTGCTCGACATTGCCTATGTAGGCAACCATGGCGTTCACCTGCAGGGCTTCGTCAATGCCAACCAGGGTAATCCGGCATTGCCGGTGACCACAGCGGGACAGTACGCGAATGTTCCCGCAGGCAAATGGCAACGTCCTTACATGGCGTGGGGTGGTTACCTGCTGAACAACCCCACTCTCTATCCCTCATTTAGCAACGGTGACATTACGCAGGCGCTCAACGAATTCCACTCCAGCTATAACGCGCTGCAGGTGCGGTACGAGCAGCGCATGGTGGGCGGGTTGACGCTGCTGAACTCCTTCAGTTGGCAGCACGCCCTCGATAACGCATCTTCGACTCTCGATGCCAACACACCGTGCCCGCAGAACGGCGATAACATCCAAGCCGATTATGGCCAGTCGGACTACAACCTGCCTGTCGCCAACATCACCACCCTGGTGTACGAGTTGCCAGTCGGGCAAGGGAAGCATTTCCTGAACACCGCCAATGGACTCGTGAACGCGGTACTGGGCGGATGGCAGCTCAGCGGCGTGAACTTCATGCAGGCCGGTACGCCGTTCAACATCCAGTACACGCCGAACGCGGCCAACCAGACTTCGCCCACACTCACCCAGAATTGGCGCGGCTTCAACGCATATCGCCCCAACCTGGTTCCCGGCACGCCCTACATCCAGAAGACGCATCTGGCCAACGGGCAGGTGCAGTACATCAACGCCTCCGCTCTGAACATTCCTGAAACCTATACCACCGGTTCGTCGCTCACGGCCGGCGGCACGATCGCGAATCCGTTCGGCAGCCTGCCCAAGAACTTCGGCCGTACGCCAGCGTATTATGAGACCGACCTGGCCTTCAACAAACACTTCAACACTCCGATTGAGCGGATCAAGATTGAATTCCGCTCCGAGCTGTACAACATCTTCAACCACACCAACCTGTATCTGCCGGGCGGAACAGGCGGCGGCACCGTTTCGGGAACCGCAAACGGCAGCTCTGCGCCCACCAGCCTGGGCGGAGGTACCATCACGTCGACATTCTCGCCGCGCATCGTTCAGTTCGGTTTGAAAGTCACTTTCTAACTCGTTTCAAACAGGCGCGGCGGCCACCGTAATCCTGGCCGGCGCGTCCTGCAGGCTATTCGATTCTCGGCAGGCGGCTTCCGGGTTGCCTGGGCGGAGAATCGGTTTCCCGAGTGATAAACAGGAACCTGCAACACGTCTGCAGCTTTAGTGCGGCGTCGTTGTGCAAAAGACTGCGGCGATTCGGCTCGCGGAGGCGAAGCCAGGAATGATGTAACCAAGGTTAGGTGCTCAAGTCGGAGCGACCATCAAGGAGCGACGACGTTGCACTAGCCCAATGAATGGTAGGTTCCTTGGATTCGCCCAATATAGCGCCCACTGAGAGACCAGAGTCTGGGCGGAAAAACAGCCATTCACCTTGATCGAAGGCGGCGTACCGGCTCGCGACGCAGCTCCGTGTGCGTCGAGTCGTGCCTCGCCTCAGATCG
>JBEKAJ010000199.1:0-6831 GCA_050018295.1 Occallatibacter sp.
GAGTACAACCGCACCACCACTCTGCCGCCCTCGCTCAACGCGCGCTTCGCAGCTCTCGCCGATCAACGCATCCACGACCATCCATTCCGCTATTACGTCACTCTTCCTCTGCTGCGCGACGCCGACATGCTGCTGCGTCCCAGAACCATCGAGTACGACCTCGATGTCTTCTGGTGGCGCTGGAGCGACCACCCCGCCCAATCCGCCTGGGCGATTCTCCTTGGCCTCATCAATCTCTTCTACGTTGCCGCTGCCGCCTGGGCCTTCCTCCGCCACCGAGTCCCCTGGGCATGGATGCTGGGCTCGTATCTCATTCTGCGATTCATCATCCTCGGCGCCATGGAGAATCCTGAACCGCGATACACCGTGCAATGCTTCCCCATCTTTATCGTCGCCGCCGCTGCCGCGTTCACACACTCCCGCGCGATCTCCGGCGCATCTCTCAGCACAACTTCGCCGACCCGATGACTTGCTAACTCGCCATCCCTTGTTCCCTCGTTCCCTCGGTCCCTGCTTCTTATGCGACAATCCTCATCAGACTGTCTCTTTCATGCGACTGCTTCACTTTTTCGCGGGTCTGCTCGTGATCGGTTGCGCTCTGGCGTCGGTTCCGGCCGAATCTCAACCAGAGCCCGCGCCGCCCTCCGTTCCGTTGGTTCTCGCCAGCGGCACGGTCGTCGACGTCACTGCCTGGGGCGACTCCGCGCGCGACATCACGGGCGCCATTGTCGTCATCCGCGACGGGCGCATTACTGACGTTGGCTTGCCCACCGAAGTTTCCATCCCCAAAGACGCCCGCATCATCGACTGCGCCGGTAAATTCCTCATCCCCGGACTCATCGACGGCTATGCCGGTATGAACTCCCAGGCTCAGGCAAACGCCAACCTATACATGGGCGTGACCACCGTCGTTGTTCGCGCTGACTCGGAGCACGGCTTTATCGATACCGGTGCCCAGCCCACCCCGCACATCTATCCCATCGATACGATTGGAGTCACCGACAACTGGAGCCTGCTGGCTCGCCATCCCGAGTGGGTATACAAACTCCGCGAGGGCGCGCACCCCGCCGAGCTGAGCCCGCAGGACACCGCCCGCCAGATGGTCGATACCGCTCGCATCGGCACGCGCGTGCTCGTACTAACTGCCCACCTCACCGCCGCCAACTCGCAGTGGATCATCGCGCGTGCTCACGAGATGGGCCTTGTCACATACGGCGACTTCGTCTCCACGCCCTACCGCGTCGGCGATGAGGCCGGCGTTGACGCGCTCGTCCAGATGGACCACTACGATCTTGGCGTCATTCCCGACGAGCTCCAGCGCCCTCTTGTCGACGACCCCGACGGCCCCTCCGCCGACACCGCCTACGACTACTCAGAGCGCATCCCGCCCACCGACGCCCGTCTGCGTGACTATGCACACTTCCTCGCCGCACACCACGCCGCGCTCATGCCTGCCTTCAGCCTCTACTACGTTGAGCTCCCCGGTCATCGCGATCTCTGGAAGGAACCTGCTGCAGCCCTCCTCGATCCCGGCCGCATGTTCCGTCCCACCGACCCTTCCACCGGCGACATGATGTTCCCGCTCCCCGCCTGGTCGCGGCACCTTCCCGCCGCCGCGCAGCATTGGATGGAAGCAGATTTACAAAAGAAGGCCGG
This sequence comes from Occallatibacter sp., assembly GCA_050018295.1. Lineage (GTDB taxonomy): Bacteria > Acidobacteriota > Terriglobia > Terriglobales > Acidobacteriaceae > Telmatobacter. The sequence goes on from JBEKAJ010000199.1 coordinate 1,657, forward strand.
GCAGTCCGCTCTTCGTCTCTGGCACATCAATCAAACCATCTTCTCCGCCTTCCCTCACTACCTCGCCGGCTCCGGCGCTGACGCCATGGGCACTATGCCCGGCATCTCGCTTCACACCGAGCTTGAGCTGCTCGTCCGTCTCGGCCTCTCCCCACGCGAGGCCCTGGCCGCCGCCACCAACAACTACTCTTTGCAGTTTGGCTGGAATGAGCTGGGCCTCATTGCTCCGGGACGCCGCGCCGACATCCTCGTCCTCGATTCCGACCCCACGGCCAGCATCTGGAACGCCCGTCGCATCTCCGCCGTAATCCTTGACGGCGTACCGTTCGACCGCAACTCTCTTCTTCACCTCGGAAGGTAGCAGGTCAGAGTCGTGTGCCGGGTGCGCGCTTGGCTCTTCCAGGGCAGGCTTTCGCTTCCTCACGAATTCTCCTGGCTGTGCTCACTCCGCCATGACGCCGCCTTCATCATTTAACCTTGATTCCAGTACTCATCCCCGCTATCATGCCTCGTTTCTCGTTCCTAACCCGCGCCAGCGGCCAGCGCCGCGATCGCCTGTTGCTCCTCATCGCGGTCTACAAGTTTCTGCACGCTCTGTTCTTCATCGGCATCGGTATAGGCGCCCACCGCCTCCTCCACAAAGACCTCGCCGACGAGATCGACCTCTTTGCCCGCCATCTCCGCTTCAATCCCGAGTCGCGCCTGGTCAACTTCCTCCTGGAAAAAGCCTCCCTCATCAACGATCCAGTCCTGCGCCGCATCGGCTTCGTTGCTTATTGCTATGCAGCTATCACCCTGGCCGAAGGCATTGGCCTCTTTCTTGAGAAGGCCTGGGGCGAATTCTTAACTCTCGCCATCACCGCCTCCTTCCTGCCCTGGGAGCTCTTCGAGATCTTTCGCCACATCACCTGGATTCGCGTCGGCTTGTTCGCCATCAACATGCTCGTTTTCCTCTATCTGTTGAATCTGGTCCTGGCTCGCGCCCGCCACCGAGCCAAAGCCCGCAGGAGATCCTCAGCCTGACACACGGCGCGGCACAACGATTTCGGGCCCATCGCTCCACGCGCGGGCTCTGGCTTCGCTCCAATTCCCTCCACCAGACCACCGCTTCCGCTCCTTTTCGCTAGCCTTTTCGCTTTTTGTTCCCCTATCACAGCCGCTGACAGCTGTCCAGACGGGGAATCACAGCAGTAAACCCCATATCTTGTGGTGCCTCTGAATTGTTGTTCTATTAGTCGGCGTTTCCGCAGAGAGCCTGATTTTCCTTCACTTTCCACCGATTTTTTGCTTGGCGGAGAGGAAGTTCAGGGGTACTATCGACCGAAGTGGAAGATTTTGGAGTTGAGTGGAATTATCTGGAACCACCCAACAGCCCTTCTCTTTCCTCTTAAGTTTACTCCCATTCCTCCCCTGGGAACGGAATTCCAGGTGCCAATCAGGCTGGGGCATCAGCCTGGCTAACCCGGGACGGATCGACGGGGGTTGGGTACGCGGTACGGCAGGAAACGGGGCCGCGGAAGGCGAGTGAGGCAGGCAGATGTTTCGCGGCAACCATCCGGCAAAGGTCGATGAGAAGGGACGGCTCAAGCTCCCGGTTGCCTTCAAGCAGCTCCTGGATGCGCAGAACGTCGCCCAGTTCTACATCACCAGCGCTAGTGGAAAGAGCGCGGAGATCTGGCCGCTGCCGGAATGGGAAAAGCGCGAGGCTCGGTTGATGGAGTTCGGCACCTTGAACGGCGCAGTCAACAAGTACATCAACCAGACCAGCTACTACGGCCAGCAGGCCGAGATGGATAACCAGGGGCGGGTGCTCCTGCCGCAGATTCTGCGCGGCAAGGCGGTTCTGGATGCCGAAGTGGTTGTCCTCGGCAAAGGGAATTACCTCGAAGTCGTGAACCAGACAAGCTTCGAGCAGCAATTAGCGGCAAGCCCGATGACCGACGAGGATTTCGACAAGTTGGCCAACATCATGAAGCCGCAGACGAATGGTTGACGCCCTCAGGGGGCGCGCATGACGGAGCAAAAAGTACGCCATGTGCCGGTTCTTTTTCAAGAAGTGATGGAGTTTATCCGCGTGCGGCCCGGCGGCACTTACGTCGACTGCACGCTGGGCCTGGCGGGACATGCCGAGGGCATCGTCAGGCAATTGGGATCGGCGGGACATTTGATCGGATTTGACCGCGATCCCGAGGCGCTTGGGTTGGCAAAGGTCAGGCTGGCGCGAGTTTCGAATGAGCTGGGCAGCCAGGCGCCGCAAGTGACTTTGATCGGCGAAGCCTTCAGCACGATCGCCGAGCACGTGAAGGCGGCCTCGGTGGATGGATTGCTGGCCGACTTCGGCGCAAGCAGCCTGCAATTCGATGAGGCGCGCAGAGGGTTTAGTTTTCAGGCGGACGGGCCGCTGGATATGCGAATGGATACGCGTTCCGGCCCTACCGCCGAACAAGTGGTGAATGAGACGAGCGAGCGAGAGCTGGCAAATCTCATTTACGAATACGGTGAGGAAAGGAGGTCGCGGACAGTCGCCAGAGCCATTGTGCGGGGGCGGCCGGTTACGTCAACGGCGCAGTTAGCCAGAATCGTAGCCTCAGCCGTCCCGCCAATGAAACATATTCACCCCGCTACCAGAACGTTTCAGGCGTTGCGTATCTTCGTTAATCAGGAATTGCAGGAAATCCGGGCTTTGCTTGAGGCCGCACCTGGTTTGCTTAAGCCCTCCGCACGGCTCGTCGTTATCAGCTTTCATTCTCTTGAAGATCGCATTGCAAAAGACAGTTTCCGGGAAGGCGCGCAGAAGGGAATCTGGAATGTCTTGACCAGAAAGCCTGTCACTGCGAAGGAAGAAGAGATCAACCGCAACCCGCGCTCGCGCAGCGCAAAGCTGAGAGCAGCGGAACGGCAATAGGCCGGCAGAACGAGGAGAACGAAGATGGCGGCATGTGCAACAACCTATTTCGAGACCGGCCGCGCCTGGAGCGCACGGATCAACGAGCATAACGCTGAGATGATGGCGCAGCAGGCTCAGCGCCGCCGCCGCGTGCGCACGCCTGAATTCTATTTTGTGAAGCATTTCGACAACACCCGCCTCGTGAAGGCCTCCGATCCCGTCCGCGTTCGCGAAATGCGCGTCTTTTCCGCCGCAGTCGCCGTGCTTTTCTCGCTCATCATGATCTACGGTCTTCAGCACTTTTACGCCATTGAAAGCAGCTACAGCGTGGAGAGCGAAAAGCAGACGCTCGATCAGTTGCGCGAGGAGAATCGTCAATTGCGCCTGAGCGAGGCAGAGCTCACCCAGCCCGGCCGCATCGATCAAATGGCGCGCCAGCTTGGACTTGCCGAGCCGCAGCCTGGCCAGGTGGTGTACTCCGATGCTCGGCCTGCCTCCGGCGCTCCAGCTCTTGCTCAGGTCACCTCTTCTGCGCCCGCGGCGCAGTAGATCAGGCAATCGGACCCACTCGACATGACGGCAGCCGTCCCATCCATTCGCAGCCGTACCCAAACACCCAGAGGCGTGCCGCTCAAACGATCGCGATTCCTGGTGATCTGCCTCTTCTTCCTCGTGTGGGTCTGCGCCATTGCAGGCCGGCTTTTCTGGCTGCAGATCGTGCGTCACCAGGACTTTGTGGAGCACGCAGCTAAGCAGCAGCAGCGTACCTTTGAAGTGGCTCCGCGGCGCGGCGTCCTCTATGACCGCAACCTGCGCGAATTGGCCATGACCGTCCTGATGCCGTCGATCTATGCCGATCCCACGCAGATTGCCGACAAACAGGCGGCCGCGCGCACGCTCGCCACGCTGGTCCACACCGATCCCGAAGACGGGCTGACAACCGAGGCGCAGATCGCCGCAAGGCTCAATGAAGGCCGCAACTTTGCCTGGATCGCGCGCCGCGTCACGCCTCAGGTTGCAGCCAGCGTGAAGGCCCTCAACATGAAGGGCATCTTCTTCCAACAGGAATTTGCGCGCTTCTACCCCGACAATCAGCTCGCCGCGCAAGTTCTGGGGTACGTCGGAACCGACGACGACGGCCTGGGTGGCCTTGAAGAAAAGTTCGACAGCGATCTGCACGGGCGTCCGGGCCTCATGTACACGGCCATGGACGCGCGCCGTAAAGTTCTTGGCTCAAGCGAGCACGACCCCGAGCCCGGACGAAACCTCGTTCTTACCATCGACGAGAATATCCAGTTCATGGCCGAGCGCGCGCTCGATCACGCAATGCAAAAGACGCAGGCGCTGAACGGCACCGTCGTCGTGCAGGACGCACACACCGGGCAGATTCTCGCCCTCGCCATCCGCCCCACCTTCAATCCCAACCAGATTCGCCACACCACGCTCGACCAATTGCGCGACCACGCCGTCAGCGACGTCTACGAGCCAGGGTCCACATTCAAGCTGGTCACGTACTCCGCCGCGATGGATCAGCAAGTGGCCACGCCCGATGACACGATTGACTGCCAGGGCGGCAAAATCACCATTGCCGGTCGCGTGATTCACGACAATCAAGGCGAACATTTCGGCGTAATTCCGGTACACAAAGCGCTCGAGGAATCAAGCGACGTCGCCGCAATCAAGCTCGCTCTCAAAGTCGGCCCCGACCACTTCTACCAATACATCCGCAGCTTCGGCTTCGGCACGCGATCAAACGTTGAGTTGCCCGGCGAGACGCGCGGACTGTTACGTCCCCCCCCTAAATGGGGCAGTTCCTCCATCGGCTCCATTGCCATCGGCCAGGAGATCGCGGTCACACCTCTGCAACTCGTCACGATGGTCTCGACCATCGCCAACGGCGGCACCTATCTCCCGCCGCACATCCTCATGCAGGAGCAATCCGTCACAACCACTGGATCCGTCCAAAAGTCCGCCCCACCGCAGGGGTCGCAGGTGCCGGCGTCGGAGTTCGTGGCCAGTCCGTTCCGTGCGGGTGAAGATCTGCCCGATCCTCTCCCGCCAGGTGCGCATCGCGTCATCAACACGCTTGCCGCCGCCCAGATGCGCAAGATGATGGAAGGTGTTGTTCTGTTCGGAACCGGAAGGTCGGCGCAACTCAACGGCTACTCCTCTGGCGGCAAAACAGGCACCGCGCAGAAGATCGATCCGGTCACGCATACCTATTCGAAGACCATGCACATCGCTTCGTTCGCGGGCTTCGCTCCGGTGAACAATCCGGCCATCTCAGT
>JBEKAJ010000200.1:0-6825 GCA_050018295.1 Occallatibacter sp.
AGACGCCGGAGCCCTCGCGGCTGGATGTGACGCTGGCGCGGTTGCGCGCGATGGTGGGCGAAGAGCGCGTGGGGTCGCCTGTGCTTGAGGATACGCATCGCGCGGACGGATTCCGGATGGAGGGATTTTTAACCCCAGGTCTCAAAAGCGAGATCCCCACCCCACGGACGGAGACCAGTCCGTGGGGACCCCGGACCCGGGGGCCCCGATTTGCTGCGGACGGCGGGAGCGAAGTGGAGATAGCGGCGACGCCGCGGATGGCGCTGCGGCGGGTGCGGCCGGCGCGGTTGGTGCGGGTGACGGTGCGCGCGGCGAAGCCAGCGGTTTTTCGCGACCAGGAAAATTCTTACGAGATTGCGGCGGCGTATGGGCCGTGGAGGACGAGCGGTTGCTGGTGGGCGCTGAAATCGTGTGACGGTGCGTGGGACTGTGAGGAGTGGGACGTGCTGGCGGCGATGAATGGCGGCCGATCGATGGCGTGCCTATTGACGCGCGACCGGGCGCAGAATGTATGGCGGCTGGAGGCGTTTTACGACTGATCAGAACGTCGATATTCCGAATACGCACTTGGTGCCGAATACGCGCTCGCCGGGAACACCAGCATGCCATCCGAACGATGCGTACAGGCCGGCGGCCGCGGCGGAGGCGCGCACAGGTACGCCGATGCGAGCGGCGGCGTTGGCGCGAGATGGCGAATACATTGAACTGCACGCGACGAGCGCATTCAGCTTTCTGGCTGGGGCGACGCTGCCGGAACAGTTGATCCAGCGCGCAGTGGAGCTGGAGATGCCGGCGATCGCGCTGGCCGACCGGAACGGCGTGTACGGCGCAGCGCGTTTTCATACGGCGGCGCAACCGTGCAGGGTAAAGGCGCACATTGGCGCGGAGATTGCGGTCGAGTCGCTGGGCAACCGCGCGACGCCGGCGGAGTGGCTGCCGAATCAATTTCCGCCAGAGCCGGCGCGGGTGGTGTTGCTGTGCGCGTCGCAGGTTGGCTATCAGAACCTGTGCCAACTGATTACGCGCTTCAAGATGCGCGAGGCGACGAAGGCGGAGGGCGCGGCGACGGTTGAAGACCTGGAGGAATTTTCGGCCGGGCTGATTTGCCTGACGGGCGGCGAGGAGGGACCGCTGGCGGCTGCGCTCGCGCGCGGCGGAGAATGCGAAGCGCGGAAGACGGCCGAGCGGCTGGCGGCGATTTACGGGCGCGGTAATTTGTACGTGGAACTGCAGCGACACCAGGAACGTGAAGAGGAGTGCCGCAACCAATCGCTGCTAGGAGTGGCGGAGAGCCTGGGCCTGCCGGTGATTGCGACCAACGGCGTGCGCTATGCGGAAGAGAAGGACCGCGAGATGCTCGACGTATTCACGGCGATTCGGCATCACACGACGCTGGACCGCGCGGGGCGGCTACTCGCTCGGAATACGGCGCGACATCTGCGGCCAGCGCGCGAGATGGCGGCGCTGTTCGAGGACATTCCCGAGGCGATTGCCAACACGCGCATTGTGAGCGAGCGGCTGGAGTTCACGCTGGCAAATTTGGGCTACGAATTTCCACATTATCCGATCCCGGAGGGCGAAACGATGGACAGCTTTCTGGCCAAGCGTGTGGAGGAGGGCGTGCGCAAGCGTTATGGATCGCCGGCGAAGCGGCATTTGCTCGCGAAGGCGCGGGCGCAGGTGCGGCACGAACTGGCGCTGATCGCGAAGCTGGGGTTTGCTGGGTACTTCCTGATCGTATGGGACATTATTCGCTACTGCCAGTGGCGCGGATTTCTGGTGCAGGGGCGCGGGTCGGCGGCGAACTCGGCGGTGTGCTATGCGCTGGAGATTACGGCGGTGGATCCGGTGGGGATGGAGCTTTTGTTCGAGCGATTCCTGAGCGAGAACCGCGGCGAGTGGCCGGACATCGATCTGGATCTGGCATCGGGCGACGAGCGCGAACAGGTGATCCAGTACGTGTACGAGCGCTACGGCGGGCTGGGCGCGGCGATGACGGCGAACGTGATCACGTATCGCGGGCGGTCGTCGGCGCGCGAGGTGGGCAAGGCGCTGGGATTCGAGGAGGAGCAGTCGGCAAGGCTGTCGGGGTTGATGGGGCACTGGGAGTGGCGCGGCCCGAACGACACGATGGAGAAACATTTTGCGCAGGCGGGCTTCGACGTGCGGCATCCACGGATTGCGCGCTATCTGGACCTATGCCTACGCATGAAGAATCTGCCGCGGCATCTGGGGCAGCACTCGGGCGGGATGGTGATCTGCGCAGGGCTGCTGAATCGTGTCGTCCCGATTGAGCGCGCGTCGATGCCGGGGCGGACCGTGGTGCAGTGGGACAAGGAGGATTGCGCGGACCTTGGACTGATCAAGGTGGACCTGCTGGGGCTGGGAATGATGGCGGCGCTGAAGGAGTCGATCGAGCTGATCCCGCGGCACTACGGGAAGCAGGTGGACCTGGCAATGCTGCCCGAGGATCCGCTGGTGTACGAGACGCTGTGCAAGGCGGACACGGTGGGCATGTTCCAGGTTGAGAGCCGCGCGCAGATGGCGTCGATTCCGCACAACGCGCCGGTGCGCTTCTACGACCTAGTGGTGCAGGTGGCGATCATCCGGCCGGGACCGATCGTGGGCAAGATGATGCATCCATATATGCGGCGGCGGCAAGGCAAGGAGGAAGTGACTTATCCGCACCCGCTGCTGGAGCCAGTGCTGAAGCGGACGCTGGGCGTGCCGCTGTTTCAGGAGCAACTGCTGCGCATGGCGATGACGGTGGCGAGTTTTACGGGCGCGGAGGCTGAGGAGCTTCGGCGAGCGGTGGGCATGCGGCGGTCGATGCAGCGAATGAAGGACCTGGAGGGACGGCTGCGCGCGGGGATGACGCGCAACGGCGTGGATGCGGCGGCGCAGGACAACATTGTGCAGGGGATTTCGTCGTTTGCCATGTACGGATTTCCCGAGAGCCACGCGGCGAGCTTCGCGCTGATTGCGTATGCCTCGGCGTATTTGAAGGTGCATTATCTGGCGGCGTTCACATGCGGCCTCTTGAACAACCAGCCGATGGGGTTTTATTCGCCGGCGGTGCTGGTGAAGGATGCGCAGCGGCACGGGCTGAGGGTGCGGCCGATCGATGTGCAGCGATCGGAGTGGCTGTGCACGCTGGAAGCAGAGGTGGATCGGTCCGTTTCGCTGCGGCTGGGGATGAATTATGCGAAGGGATTGCGGCAGAACTCGGCAGAGGCGCTGATTGCGGCGCGTGGCGCGGGATCGTTTGCGAGCGTGGACGATTTGGCGCGGCGCGTACCTGAGCTGAACCGCAAAGAGCTGGTGGCGCTGGCACAGATCGGCGCGCTGAATGCGCTGGGTGAAGTGGAACACCGGCGCGATGCGCTGTGGCAAGTGGAGTGGGCGGGAAGGCCGGTGGGTCCGCTGCTGCGCGGAGCGGAGGCGGGGCGGGAGGAAAAGCGCGGCGATGCGGCGGCGCCGGGCGAGACAGCGCGTAGGGATGGGTGCGGCGTGGCGGTTTCGGCGGGCGGAGCGGCGATGCCGCTCAAGCAGATGACGACGGAGGAGCGGCTGGCGGCGGATTATACGGGGACGGGGCTGACGACGGGGCCGCATCCGATGGCGTATCACCGCGCGGAGTTGCGTGCGGAGGGGATTTTTTCGGCGCGGGAGCTGGAGGCGTTGAGGAGCGGCAGGCGCGTTGCGATTGCCGGATGCGTGATTGCGCGGCAACGGCCGGGCACGGCGAAGGGATTTGTGTTTTTGTCGCTCGAGGACGAGACGGGAATCGCCAACGTGATTCTGACGCCGGATGTGTTTGAGCGCGACCGGCTGGTGGTGACGCGGAACCGGTTCCTGCGCATTGAGGGGCCGGTGCAGAACCAGGAGGGCGTGATCCACGTGAAGGCGCAGCGGATTGTGCCGCTGGAGGTTACGCGAGTCGAGGTGCGGTCGAGGGATTTTCGGTGAAGCAGCAAGTTAGCAAGCCAGCGAGTCAGCAAGTCAGCGGGTGGGGTTCGTGCTATCCCAGGTCTCAGAATCGAGACCCGGGGCACCCGGCTTTGGTGGTTAAGGCGAAGCCGTAAGTCGTCGTGGAGAGAGCTAAAAGCTAACGGCTAAGAGCTTACAGCTGCTTTTGCAGTTCCCTGCCCCGGAATTGCGCAAGCGGGCAAATCCCCCTACAATAAAGAGAGAAGAATTGCAGGAAAGGTCTTTCTTTAGATGCCCAAGGAAAAGATTCATCCCAATTACGCCGCGGTGCGGGTGATGTGCGCCTGCGGAAGCAGTTTTGAAACGCGGTCGACCCACAAGGGCGACATTCACGTGGAAATTTGCTCGGTTTGCCACCCGTTCTTTACGGGCAAACAAAGGTTGGTCGATACGGCGGGACGCGTAGAGCGGTTCCGGCGGAAGTATGCCAAGAGCGACGCGGCAATCGCGGCGAAGGCGGCCAAGTAAGCCGAGGCGCGAGTTGGACGAGTAAGCCTCCGCCACGGCGGAGGCTTTTCCGTCTCATATTGTGCGAGAATGCTTGCATGATCGCCGTCGAGGTTCAGCAATATAGAAACCGGGTAAAAGACTTCCTCGATGGGATGAATTATTTGCAGGACGACCTCGACGCATTCGCATACTCGTCTGCACTGCTGGGCATTCATGGTGCGATCTCGTACGCGGATGCGCTCCGAATCGGTCTAGGTAGCAAGAAGCTTTCGTCGGACGATCATAGCCGAGCGGCTTCAGAATTGAAGTCGCTTCTTGACTCTCACAGATTCGAGCAGCAGCAAGGCGTCAAGCACTTTAAATTGCTTCTCTCCCGCAAAAGCAGGATTTCCTACGCCGCAGAACCGGTGAGAAAGAACGAGGCAGAGGATATTGTCAAGCGTGCCAAGCGTTTTGCGGACTGGGCAGAGGAAACAGGCAAGGCATTGAAGATTGAGGGGTGGTGAGATGACTGAAGTTCAGGAACAACAACTCGGTAGAGCCATGAACGCCGTGCAGGAATTCCTGGTTCACAAGCTGCTCTTTCCAAAGGTCTATCTCGATGCCGACTGGAGTGGCAATAAGGTGGATGTGTTAGCCATTGATCGCGCGGGCGTGGGCGACGTTCATGCCGTTCGACTCGTGCCGGTTGAACCGATCGGCGAACCTGACTGGCAATATCTTGTTACAAGGGCGGCCAGTCTCATAAACGATGAGATTGAGCCGTTTTGTTCGCTGCCAGCACAGTACAGGTACATCGCTCTGATCAGTTTTTCGGCTGGAATGGAACGGTTCTATCCAGCCGCTGAACTAAACCGCAGGTTGCTTGCCAACGATGGCGTAGGCAGAATCGGGATTCTGCATGTGGATTTGACCGAAGACGATCCTTCGGTTCGGGTCATCCTCAAGGCAGAGCGCTTCCGCTCCTCGAAGGAGATTGTCGAACTGGCTGACCGCTTCGTCGCCGAGCACACGCCCAACTGGGAGTATCGCGAGGAGCTTTGACTCCTGACAACGCAAAGTTGAACCTAATGCGGCAGAACTCTTCGCTGCCAAATGTCTGTCGTCCGCTCAGAAGGTAGCTATGCCGCGACGAGGTTTCACCGTGAAGAAGAATTGGGACAATCCGGTGGAGCATGCCATGCCCGCTCAGGCGCGGGTACCGGCGGAGGTGCGGCTGGGCGCGGTGGTGGTGCGGCCGGCGACAGTACTGGCGCCGATGGCCGGGGTCACGGACACGGTGTTCCGGCGGTTTATACGACACGCGAGCTTGTTTACGAGGGAGCAGGCAACAGGGAACAGGGAACAGGAAGCGGCAACGATAGAGAACGTTGCCGCGGCGATCAGCAATGTGGAGTCCGGGTGCGGGCTGATCATGACGGAGTTCACGTCGGCCGATGGGTTGAGCCGGATGCGCGAGGCGAAGCGGCGGCGCTACCTGACGTTCTACGACGACGAGCATCCCATCGGCGCGCAGTTATTCGGGTCGAATCCCGCGACCCTTGCCGATGCGGCGCGCATTGTGGAGGAGACGGGCTTCGATACCGTGGACCTGAACCTGGGCTGCCCGGCGAAGCGCGTGGTGGGATCGAACGGAGGGGCGGGGTTGCTGCGCGACCTGCCGAAGATCGGCGAGATCTTTCGCGCCGTTCGCAAGGCGGTGACGATTCCTTTCACGGTGAAGTTCCGCATGGGCTGGAACGAGAGCGAGATTGTGTGCGTGGAGCTGGCGCGCATGGCGGAGGCCGAGGGCCTGGACGGACTGGCGCTCCATGCGCGCACGCGCGAGCAGGGCTACAGCGGCCAGGCGCAGTGGAACTGGATTGCCGCGGTGAAGCAGGCGGTGCGGCTGCCGGTGATGGGCAACGGCGACGTGCGCACGCCGGAGGACGCGGCGGCGATGGTGGCCGAAACGGGCTGTGACGCCGTGATGATCGGGCGCGCGGCGCCGGCGAATCCGTGGATCTTCCGGCAGATTGCCGAGTACACGGCGACGGGCAGCTACGCGCGGCCGGCCGACGAAGATCGGTACAGAATGATTCGCGCCTACTTCGAGATGCTGATGGCGGAGGCCGAGGCGACCAAGGATCTGCCGCGCGGCGCGCGGCTCGGCGATCCGGCGGGAAAGATGAAGCAATTTGCCACGTGGTTTACGCACGGCGTGCGGGGCGGCGCAAGGCTGCGCGCGGCCATCTACCACGCGCGCAACGGCGCCGATGTATTGAGCGAGGTGGAGCGGTTCTTCGCGGCGCGGAGGGAAGCGGGCGAGAGCGATGAGCCGGAGGCTGCGGCCGAGATTGAAGATGCGGCGCAGGACTTTCCTGACGCGGCGTTGGTTTGCGATTA
>JBEKAJ010000201.1:0-6816 GCA_050018295.1 Occallatibacter sp.
TTCAGAAGAGCCGGTCCAGCGGCGCTGTAACCATTGGCGCCCGAGATTGTTACCGGCAATCCGTAAAAGTTGCCGCCAGTGAATGTATCGGGGGCGCCATTGCAACTTCCGGCGGGAATACAGACGCCGGCCGGATACCATTGCTGGGACTGCTCACGTTTGCGTGTCAGGCCGAATTGGAAGCGATTGTGGAAGCTGGCCGTGGTCTGGTTCTCAACAGCGCCTGCGCCATAGAGATCCTGATCGCCTTCCTTGCGGTCGTCAGCAATGCGATAGAAGTCCCACTGGTTGGGGACTCCAGTAGCATCGACGCCGTAGTGCAGCGAAGCGCGAATTTGTGTAGATCCATTCGGCTGGTATCCAACGTTGGCTCCCGAGGTAGCGACATGGTATTCGTCCATGGGAATGTTGTTGGCAGTTTGCAGCCAACTAAAGGCACCCAAGTAATCGAGTTTGTTGTGAGCGCCGGCCACTTCAAGCTCCTCGCGTGAAGTATCGAGGTTGCCCGCATCGCCCTGGAAGAGCAGAGAAGGGAAGCTGGTAGTGCCGTGCGGGGTGGTCAGGCTGATCACCCCGCTGGCCGCATCGGCGCCATAAAGGCTCGAATTTGGTCCCCTATAGACCTCCGCGCTTTCGACGGCCGTGGTGGAGAGCGGGCCGAAGTCGAATCGACCGCCCATATCGTCTACGCTGACGCCGTCGAGAAGAATCTCGGTGGAGTCTGAGTCGCCGCCGCGGACAAATAACGAGGTCTGCGCTCCAAGCTGGCCGTCCTGCGCGACAAAAGTGCCTGGCATAAGGCGCAAGGCGCCGACCAGATTGACCCGCAATGCGAGGTCGAGTGGGTCGATCACGGTAGTGGCGGCGCTGGTTTGCGGCTGCGGAGTCGGCGTGCCGGTAGCGGTGACCACGATCGATTCGCGCACCCACGCCGGCTCCAGCACGACGTTGCGCTCGATTGAATCAAACTGGCCGGCATAGAAGTCGGGCGTTTGCAATTGCCGGAAAGATTTGGCAGAGACGACGAGAAAGAATCGGCCGGAGGAACCGGTGAGGATCTGGAAGCTGCCGTCGGCGGCGGATACTGCGGAGCCAATGACCTGGCCGTTCGAGACGAGCGAGACTGCGGCGCCGGTAACTTTGGCGCCGGTGGCATCAGTGACAACGCCGCGGATGGAAGCGGCGGAACAGAATGCAGTGCAGAGTGCGAGGAATCCGGCGGCAAACGCGCGAGGCAGAACGCGGCTGGCCCTGGTCAAGGCGCGGCGGGAAGTTGAGCGCAGAAGATTGGAAGTCGGCATGAAAGCTCCTTCGTCCCCCTCGGAACGTGAAAGCGGTTGGGTGCGCCGAAAGCGGTTTCAGGGTTGCTTTATCGCGGAGCCGATGTTCTGGAGTCGACGCGACCACCAGGGAGCGTCGATCTTGCAAGGACTCCAAGAGAGCATTGATACCCTGACACCGCCAGAGGACCGGTCTCCTGACTTGCGCTCGTTTCAGCCGCCTTCCCAATGCCGAACCAAATGGATTCGACTCCAGTGGCTTGATGGGTATTCCGCGTAGCGGAGCCACACGGGCTGAAATCCTGTCTCGATCCTATGCCTCGATTGATGAAGACAAGGGCGACGGGCGCGCTCACAGTTGCGGGGCAGTGGCGGAGTTTCACCGCCTTCCCGAACATCCTGGCGATCGCGATGATGAGTGGTGCTGAAGCGCAGGGCTGCAGCAGTGATGTCATGGAAACGACTTCCATGACATCAACTTTTATAGCGGTTTCGGCGTGGGAAGTCAAAGAGGATTAGGATGGTGACCCCGGCCTGATTCGAACAGGCGACCTACAGTTTAGGAAACTGCTGCTCTATCCACCTGAGCTACGGGGCCATCGTTACGATTTTACGCGCAGCAGTTCTTCGTGCGCCTTATGCGCGCGTACCATCTCGAGGAACAACTGTTGCACGCGCGTGTCGGCCGTCATTTCGGGATGGAAGGTAGCAGCGAGCAGAGGCCCCTGGCGTACCAGTGTCGGGAAGCCGTCGCGGCGGGCGAGCACGTCAACGCCCTCGCCCACCCGGGTGATGCGCGGCGAGCGGATGAAGACCATCTCCAGCGGACCTCCAGGCAGTTCTGTCGGAAGCGTGAGGATGATCGAGTCGATCTGGCGGCCGTAGGCGTTGCGTTCGACTGTCGCGTCGAGCACACCCAGGCTGCGCTGCTTGGGGTGGAGAACTTCACGCGCGAGAAGGATGCAGCCGGCGCAGGTGGCAAAGACCGGCTTGGCAGACGCAAACTTGCCGATCGCCTCAAAGAATCCGTGTTTCTCGAGGAACTTGAGCATGGTGGTTGATTCGCCCCCGGGCATGACGAGGCCATCGAGGCCTGCCAGCTCGTCCGCTTTGCGCACCAGCACGGTCCGCGCTCCGCTGCTCGTGAAGGCGCGCGCGTGGGCCTCGTAGTCGCCCTGCAGCGCGAGCACGCCGATGGTGAGGGGATGGGTGTTTGCCGCGGATTCGCGCGCCGGCTGAGATGCATTGGTGGCCATTGTTTGCCTTCCTTCTATGATACTGACCCTCTTTGATGGGCTGCGGCATTCGGGCGCGTAGGTGTGCGGCGCGTGAGACCTGTATTCTCAGTCCATGAACCAGGGCGCTTCCCCAGCAACCGGCAATCAGCTTGAACATTCAGCGTCGTCGTATCTGCGCTCGGCGCGGCATCAGCCGGTGCGTTGGCATGCGTGGGGCGAAGCGGCGTTTGTGCGGGCGCAGGCCGAAGACAAGCCCATTCTGCTCGACATTGGCGCCGTGTGGTGCCACTGGTGCCATGTAATGGACCGTGAATCGTACGAGGATGCGGAGATCGCGGCGCTGATCAACGAGCTTTTTGTGGCCGTGAAAGTCGATCGCGACGAGCGGCCCGATGTGGACGCGCGCTACCAGGCAGCCGTGTCGGCAATCAGCGGGCAGGGCGGCTGGCCGCTCACGGCGTTTCTCACGCCGGACGGACGCCCATACTTCGGTGGAACGTATATTCCTCGCGACGACCGCTACGGGAGGCCGGGGATGGGGCGCGTGTTGCTGGCCATGGCGCAGGTGTGGCGTGAGCGCCGCGATGAGGCGCTGGAGACGGCAGGCAGCGTGATGGCCGCCATCGAGCACAACGAGAGCTTCTCGGGCCGAAATGGCACGCTGAGCCTGGCGCTTGTGGACAAGATTGCCGGGTCAATTCTTACCCAATTTGATCCACGCAACGGCGGCTTTGGCTCGCAGCCCAAATTCCCTCATCCGGCGGCGCTTGACTTGCTGCTTCAGGTGGCAATGAACCGCGGCAACGACCGGGCCCGCGAGGCCTTCACCACGACGCTTGAAAAGATGGCTCGCGGAGGCGTCTACGATCAGCTTGCCGGGGGCTTCCATCGCTACAGTGTGGACGAACGCTGGGTGGTTCCGCACTTCGAGAAGATGATTTACGACGACACCGAGCTGTTGCGCAACTACGTGCATGGCTATCAGAGTTTTGTTCGCGACGACTTTCTTTTGATTGCGCGAGAGATTGTGGCCTGGCTGGACGCGACGATGACCGACCGAGAGCGCGGCGGGTTTTATGGTTCGCAGGATGCCGATGTAGGACTGGAGGACGACGGGGATTACTTTACGTGGACTCTCGAGGAGGCACGCGCGGTTCTCAGCGGGGAAGAGCTCGAGTTTGCCGCCAAGTATTGGGACATCGGCGAGCTGGGCGACATGCACCACAACCCGGCCAAGAACGTCTTGCATTTGAATCAGACGCTCGGCGAAATGGCCGCGCAGTCGGGCGCGAGCGAAGAGGCGTTGCGGAAAGTGCGCGACTCGGCTCGCGAAAAGCTGCTGGCGGCGCGGGAGCAGCGAACCGCGCCCTACATCGACCGCACGCTCTACACAAGCTGGAACGCAATGGCGGTGACGGCCTATCTGGAAGCGGCGCGCGTGCTCCGCGACGACAAGGCGCGAGATTTCGCGCTGCTTACGCTCAACCGGCTGCTGGAAGAGGCCTGGGGCGGAGCGGCAAGGCTGAGGCATGTGATCGCTTACCCTGACGGACTTTCGCCGCGGGAGAAAGCTCCCGGCACGCTCGACGATTACGCATTCACTGTGAACGCCTGCATCGACGGGTGGCTGGCGAGCGGCGAAATGAAGTTCTACCGCGCGGCGATCAAGCTGGCCGACGCCATGATCGAACAGTTTCACGACGCCTCTGCGGGCGGGTTCTTCGACACTTCCGCGCCGCTGAACGACGAGCCGGCAGAGATTCCGCTAGGTGCATTGACGGCACGACGGAAACCACTGCAGGATGCGCCAACGCCCGCAGGCAATCCGACAGCGGCCACTGCATTGTTGCGTCTTGAGGCGCTCAGCGGACGCGAGGATTACCGCGCGATCGCGGAGGGAGCTTTGGCCAACTTTGCCGGGATCGTCGAGCACTTTGGTCTTTACGCGGGCAGCTACGGCCTGGCCGCCGAACGCCTGCTGCTCGATCCGGTGCAGGTGGTGATTGTGGGTTCAGGGCCGGAAGCGGATCGGATGGAAGCGATGGCGGTTGCGGGCTTCGCTGTGAACAAGACGGTAATGCGCATTGAGCCTTCACGGCTGGTTCCCAGCGAGCTTCCCGACGCGCTGGCCGAGACGCTTTTGCAAGCGTCGGCGCCAGCCGGGGGAAAAGCGTGGGCGTTGGTTTGTCGTGAGCGCACATGCTTGCCTCCGGTCACCAGCACAGACGCTCTGCTGCAGGCAATGACGCCGGCCTCATAACTTGCAGGCAGCAACAAATTCCAGCTATTCGCCGCTGAACGGATTCGATTCCGGCTGCTTGAGCGTGGTTGGATCGTGCGCAGGCGCGGGTTCCTTCGCATCCGGCTCCGGGCCAACCGCAGGCGATTCTCCTGACGGCCTGAACACACGGTAGGGATCGCCGGGAAGCAGATGGTGTTCCTCGAGAGCGAGCCTGACGCGCCGCTGAAATTCGCGCATGGGGCCGTACTGCTGAGTCGCCTTGGTTCTGAAAACAACGGGGAAGATGACCTGCGAGCCTTTCACCGCGTCCACGCCCAGAACCTGCGGATCCTGGAGAATGACGTTCTTGAACTCATCGCTGTTCCGGACGTCCATGGCAATCTCCTTGAGCATCTGCGTCACCTCGTCGGGATGGGCGGAGAAGTCGACGCTGACGTTGATCGTGGCCACGGAGAATCCAGCGCTCAGGTTGGCGACGGTGGTGATCTGCGAGTTGGGGATGATGTAGAGCGTTCCGTCGGCATCGCGCACCGACGTTTTGCGCAGGGTCATCGCCTCCACGGTGCCGCTGAGCCCGGCGAGCCTGACCGTGTCGCCCACGTTGAACTGGCCTTCGACCAGAAACAGCATGCCGTTGAACATGTCCTTCACGATGTTTTGTGCCGCCAGCCCGATGGCGATGCCTGCGACTCCGGCCGATGCCAGGAGCGGGGCTAGATTGAAGCCCAGGGAGTCAAGCGCCTGCAGCGTGGCGATGACACCGATGATGGCCAACCCCGTGGCATGGATGACCCCCGCCATGGTCTTTACTTCACCGAGGCGGCCCGGTCCGGCCCCGCTCTGCTCGGCAACGCGAGTCATACGAGAGGTCACGAGCTTCAGCAAGCGGCTGAGCACAAAGGCGATGATCGCAATGACAATCAGGCGCGGGAGCTTGGTGTGGATGAACTCCTGGCTGTCATAAATCCACTCGTCGAGGACCCGGCCCAGGAACCGGCCCTCCTGGAACCAGCCCCAGCGCATTATCAGAAGGAATTGCGCTATAAGCGAAAAGAGTGACATGCCAGAACTCCACTATCTAGACTAAACTGTGCGCAGGAATGGCCCGAACTTAGGCCTTGCTCATCCGAATTCCTCCCTTGCGGACAGTGAGCGAATGAAACCAATCAACAGCGAAACAAAAAGCCCGAAACACCGGCTGCAAAGCCGGGCGCGCTGGCTCTGTTCTCTTGGATGCATTGCCATGCTGGCTGTTGCGGCGGGCGTGGGACTGATGAGAACCCAGGCGCAAGAGTCGTTCCCTCTTCCGGCGATCAATCCTCCAGGGGCCAAGGCTGCGCGAGCGCCAGCGGCCCAACAACCTGCTCAGCCGCAAGCCGGGGCAACTGCCGAAGATGCGAGCACGCCCCAGGTCGCAAAACAGTGCGCCGACCTGCTGAAGATGGCGACCGAACTCAAGTCTGAAGTGGATAAGTCCTCAATGGACACTCTTTCGGTGGCTGTGGTCCGCAAGGCCGGCCAGATTGAGCAACTAGCCCACAGGGTAAGGGCCGCGAACGGGAGAAACTGAGGCACGCCATGCGATCTGTTTTTGAGGATGTCCAAAATGCGTGAGGCGCGGCGAGCATACATGAGCCCATGGGGCAACCCTCCGACGCGATCTTTGTGGGCAGGTCTTGGCTTGACCTTGGTCTTTGTGCTTGCCCCTGCTCCCGCGGGCCGTTCGCAAACTCAGGGGCAGATTGGGCCACAAGGGGGGCAGCATCCCTATTACCCTGGGCGGGGGGGTGGAGATGCGTCGAGCGACTACGACCCTATCATGATGGAGAAGCGCATGAATGCGCTCAACCTCGCGCGCCAGAAAGAAATGATCTCCGACGCCGACAAGCTGCTCAAGCTGGCCAAAGAGTTGAACGACGAAATCGCGGCAAAAAACGCGGCCTCATTGACGGAAGACCAGCTTCATAAAATTGCCGAGATTGAAAAGCTGGCGCGCAGCGTCAAGGAGAAGATGGCCGATGGAGTGCCACAGGCGGGGCAGTCCCTTGGGCCACCC
>JBEKAJ010000202.1:0-6776 GCA_050018295.1 Occallatibacter sp.
ATGATTCGCCGATACGCTTTTCTCCTGGCCTTGATGCTGGCCGCCGTTGTGCTTCCGCTCCGCGCGCAAACCGGATGCACTGACTCGCCGGAAGATCCGACCATCGTGCTGGCACTGGTGGGTGGCGCGGGCGCTCTAGTGGCGAGTATGCGTGCATCGCGCAGCCGCAAGCCCTAGCCCTCAACCAGCGATCCCGCTCTTGCATGGATTGGGGAACACGACGGTGAAGCTTCCCCGCATTCTTCTCTCGCTTTTGATCTCTGCTTCTTTGGCCGCAATCTGCGGGTGCGGCGGCAGTGTCTCCACTGGTGGTGGCGGCGGTTGCACCCCGAGCACCAGCTCCAGCACGCCCACTTCCTGCCCATCCAGAACTCCTGTCGCTGGCGCGGCATTCACCGGCATAGTCCTAGCCGCCACAAAGCCTGTGAGCGGCGCCTCCCTGGAGCTTTATGCCGCTGGCAACTCCGGGAACGGCTCCACGCCCGCGGCCCTGCTGGCCACCGCGTTGACCACTGTCACCGACGGCACTTTCAGCGTTCCCTCCGGATACACTTGCCCCTCGGCGCAGACTCCCGTTTATCTGATCGCCAAGGGCGGCCAGCCGGCCTCTGCGGCCTCGGCAAACTCTTCTCTTTGGCTCATAACCGCTGTTGGTCCTTGCGGCAGCATTGCCGCCGGCAGCTCGTTCGTCGTCAACGAAGTCACAACCGCCGCGTCGGTCTGGGCGCTGGCTTCGTTCATGTCGAGCGGCGGCAATGTGGGCGCCAGTTGCACGAATGCAACGGGCCTGGACAATGCGTTCCTGACGGCCAACAATCTCGCCAACCCGGCCACCGGCGCGTCGCCGGGAACGGGCATTCCCTCCACGCTCGCCGTGCCCACCAGCAAGCTGAACACGCTCGCCAATGCGCTGGCCTCGTGTGCGGCGTCTGCCGGCGACAGCGCCTGCTCTCTGCTGTTCAACGCCGCCGCGGGCAAATCCATTCCCGGCAACACGCTCGATGCTGCGCTCGACATTGCGCGCGCCCCCGCCAACAATGCAGCGACGATCTATACTCTCGCCGCAGGCAGCGCAGTGTTCTCGCCGTCACTCACCGCGGCGCCTCCCGACTGGATGCTGCATAACACCGTCTCGGGCGGAGGCATCGATACACCCGCATCGGTCGGCGTGGCCGCATCCGGCAACGTCTGGGTCTCAAGCTACTTCAACGCGGTCTCGGAGTTTTCACCCAGCGGCGCAGCCGTCTTCCCTGCCGGGATCACTGGATCGGGAATCAACGAATCCTATGGCATGGCGCTTGATGTGCAGGGCAACGTCTGGATCGCCAACGAACAAACCAACCTGAACAGTGGCTCGGGCGACGTCACAGAGTTGAATTCTTCCGGCCAGACCCTCGCCACCGGAATCACCGGCGGCGGCATCAACTTTCCCCTCGGCGTAGCCGCGGACACAAACGGCAACATGTGGTTCGCCGATTATGGCGACTCGAAGGTGACGCTGCTGTCGAGCTCAGGCTCAGCGATTTCGAGCTCCGCCGGCTGGGGCGGCACTTCGCTCGCATTTCCTGTCGCGCTGGCTGTCGACTCCAGCCACAACGCGTGGGTCGCCAACCAAGGCGGCCTGCTCCCGATCACCAAAATCTCCGCGGACGGCTCGCAGGTGACCAATTACAACTGCGATTGCAACGGCGCATCGGGCGTCGCCACAGACCAGAGCGGCAACGTCTGGATCGCCAATTATTACGGCAACAGCATCAGCGAAGTGAATACCTGCGGAACGCTGGAGATCGATGCTGCAACGGGCGGCGGCGTGCTGCGTCCCCAGGGAATCGCCGTCGATGGCGCCGGAACTGTCTGGGTTGCAAACTTCCAGGGCAACTCGCTCTCCGAGTTGGGCGGTTCGTCGAGCGCGGCACCGGGAACGTTTTTGTCGCCGACTAGCGGCTTCGGGACCGACGCCTCCCTTCTCGATCCATACGGTCTCGCTATCGATGCCAGCGGAAATCTGTGGGTATCGAACGCCGGAAAGAACACGCTCACGCAGTTCATCGGAGTCGCCGCGCCAGTGAAAACTCCGCTGGCCGGTCCGCCGCAATCGCCCTAGCGCCGCAAGATGCGATGATATCCAACAAAGGACTGGCAGCTCCCATGGCGGAAGAGTTGGCACTCGCGGCCCCGCAAGCGGATCAAGCCGCGCTCGAACCGGACGCGGATTCCCGCCGGCCAACTTCGCCATCAGTTGCGCTGTGGTGCTCTATTGCCATTCTTGCGGCCGCAGGCTGCCTCGGCATCGAGCGCGAGATCGCTCTGCTGTGGCGATGCTGGACCACCGATCCACTGCGTTCGATCGGCATGCTCATTCCGCCGGTCAGCATCATCCTCATCCTTCGCGTGTGGAAGCAAAACGGCTGGCAGTTGCGCGGAAGCTGGTGGGGTCTGGCCCTAATCGGCGCGGCCTTCTTCGTCAGCATTCTCCACACGAGCGTTGAACTCTTCCTCACTGCCGGCGGTGCGCTCGTTTCCCTTGTCCCGCTTACCTTGCCCGTCTATCTCTACGGCTGCGGGATCGTCCTCATGTTTGCCGGGACGCGCGTCTGGCGCAAGGCGTGGTTTCCGCTTGGGCTCTTGCTGCTCTCGCAACCCGTACCTGTGCTCACCAGCAGCATGATCGACATTCCCCTGCAAAACATCTCCGCCCGCGTCGCGCGCGACTTCGCCACGCTCATTCATTTCGCGCCGACCACCCCGCAACTGCGCCTCATGTTCGCGCCGGACTTTGGCATGTTCATCGCACCCGGCTGCGACGGCATTCGCGGCGCGGTCACTCTCGGATACCTGGCTCTCGTCCTCGGTTATCTTAAGCGCGTTTCCTTGCGCCGCTGGGCGGCCTACGTCGTTGGCGGCGTCCTGCTGGGTTACCTCTTCAACTTCATCCGCCTCTGCGTTCTCGTCATCTATTACCGCATCGCGCTTGGCCATCCCGCGCTCGAAGGCATAGCAAAACAAGCCGACTACGCCATCGGAAGCTGCTTGTTTCTTGTGGCGATCCTGATCTTTTTCCGACTCTCGAGCTTGAAGGAAGGTAAACCAGCTCCAGCAGATTTCGCCCCTGCCGGCCAAGGGCCGGGGGCCCGCAGCGGAAAACCGGCGCCCCCCAGCGGAAGTAAGGCTCTGTCGACGCGGAATCTTTTCATTCGCTGCGCGGCATTTGCCGTCCTGCTGCTCGCGGTTCTTGCGCTGCCTTCTTCGGCGCTGCGGTCACGGCCAAGCGCGCTGGACTCGACTCCATCGTCCACTGCGGCCCTCGCCCGCTTCCCCAGGCAGATCGGCAGCTTCGCGCTCACGCGCACCTGGTACGAACAATCCGGCGGGCAAACGCTGGTCGAAAGCGGCGCCTACTCCGCAAACGGAGCGGACGAGATCATCCTCGCCGTCTGGGTTGCGCCCTTTGTCTACTATCACGATGCCAACTCGTGCTGGCTTGCGCGCGGCCTCACGCCCGACCTGGTCACTTCCCTGCCCTTCGTCACGGCGCAGGGCAAATCTGCTGACCTCAGCACCGGCTTCTACAACGACGGAGTCACCGACAGCATCGTCGTCAGCGTTGTCTGCACTCCGGGGTCCTGCTCGCAGTCGCAGCAGGTCTCCTCAAAGGGCCGCTTCAGCTTCTTCGTTCTCAAGCCGCAGATCAGCGAACTCGCCGGTGGCGCGGCGCATCCGGTTCCCATCATGATTCGCATCGACCGGCTCCATTCCGATGAGCCAAAGACCGTCGCCCAAAGCGCTCTCACCGCTGAAGCACAGAAGTTTCTCTCGGGCCTCGATCCCATGAGCCTGAGCCAGGCGTTTCAGTGAGCCCCAAACCAGGGTGGTCTTTTCTCAGGACTCGCCCGACTAGGCATGAGACAACTTGGCGCACAATTCGAGCGAGCGCAAGCTAATCCCTGACACAATCACAGGCGAACGACGGCGGACTGGTTACGCCTTATTCGCAAGATCGGTATGACCGCGATCTCTCTGTGCCTTGAGTATCTTAATCTGGTCATCTAGGCTCTCCACACGCTTCTTCCAGCCATCGTTTGCCCGATTGCCCTTGAGACCAGATTCGAGCAATTCGCTCCGTCGTTTTTGTAAGGCCTGAATTTCCTCTTCGAGCAACTTGATATGCTGAAGAGTCGCTTGCGTTGAGTTCGACATGGCAGTTTCTTCTCCTCTTCATTTGTTCGATCCGGGTTCGACTTGGCATCAGGTCATTTCGTAGACGCCAATGGGATGATGTTCCATGTGATGATGAGGGCACAAATCAAGAAAAGCGCAGCGCAAACTATCAATGCACACTCAAGCCACGGAGTCACAGCATCCATTACGATCAATTTCCTGCTCAATACCTCCGCCCGCTCATGAGCCTTTAATGCGTCAACTGGAAAGCTTTCCGCTAACGTCCTATGAACCCCGTACTCCATCAACATGTCATGAGAGAAGCGAACCGCGTCAATGGCCTTACTTTGAAGGATGAAGTTGAGCACGGAGCCAAGAATCGCCAAGATGCGAAATAAGCGCAGCAACAGAATCGT
The DNA here is from genome assembly GCA_050018295.1 of Occallatibacter sp. GTDB lineage: Bacteria > Acidobacteriota > Terriglobia > Terriglobales > Acidobacteriaceae > Telmatobacter. The sequence continues at coordinate 4,575 of JBEKAJ010000202.1, forward strand.
GCAGTCTGACGGCGAAGCCAGGGGAACGGTGGAATTGATCGACAAAACAAATCCACCCACAAACACGATCCAAAGCGCGTAATACAACTTGCCATTGATTTCTCGGTCCCACTGGAGGAATTTGTAATGTTTCTTCATGCGGTCTATCAGTGTTTCGGCCGTTAGTATCGGATTGTCCGCCGGGCTTGATCCCATTAAGCATCCTCCTTTTGGCCCCGTCCTTTGAGCCTCTTGTGTTGTTCCCAAGTCAGATTACCCACTACGAGTTGTCTTGCTGATCTGCTTGTGCCCGTCATCCGCCGAGACTGAAGACCACGATTACTTGGGCCTGCACCGGCACCGCTTTCTTGTTGACTAAGTAAGGTTTGTAGCGCCAGGTCTTGACAGCGTCGAGGGCGGCTTGCTGGAGCATGGGCGGGCCGCTTACGACTTTGAGCTCTTCGACAGCTCCAGTCTTTGAGATGGTGGCCTGTAGCACTACCGTACCGGAGACACGGGCTGCCTGCGCGATAGGCGGATACACCGGCACTGATTTCTGGAGCAACCTGCCCCGAGCGGCATCTGCGGTGATGGTCGCTTTTGGGGAGGTTTGGCCCAGATTGGTTGGATTGGGCGGCTTGGTTTGATGACCACCGTAAGCGGCGAAGGGGTCCTCTGGGTCCTTTACGATTTGAAACCGGTTCTCGTCGTAGGTTGGAGCGCCGGCTCCGGAGGCGAAGCCGGACGCTTTAATCGTATGCCATCCCAAGAGGGCAACGTCTTCTCCTCGATCACTCGTTACAATCTTCAGCTTTACATCTACGCTCTGACTTTGGCCGGGACCGAGGAGCGGCTGAAATACTATGCTGTGTCGCTCATCTGAGACAATTCCCTCGTGGCTGAGTCGAAGTTCTACGACCACCTGTGAAACGCATTTGTTTGTCCTATTCGTATACATCAAATTTGCGTTCCAGGCCCTTCCATTTGGAGCGTAATACGAATCGTATGACTGTTCCGATGTGAGGCTCCCATCAGTTCCAACCAAATTTGGCGATTCGTCGGCCCCAAGCGGCTTTGAATCAACCCCCGAGGGGAGCGCTGTGGGACATCCTGAAGTTTCGGCAGCCTTGCTACCCTGCGATCCAGCGGCCCAAATGTCCGAAAGATCGACAGGCTTTTGGTCAGCAGGAGCGGCTGGTTGGCTAGGGCTAGTGGAAGCAGTGCGAGGATATTGCGAATCTCTCTGTACTGCGATGTGGATGACTTCACCAATGGTAACAAGGACAGCAAAGACGATCAAAACGGCTCTGGCAACTTCGCTATGTGTCCTTCTTGCTTGCCAGTACCATGCAGCTCCGGCCCATGCAGCAGCCTCTAGAAGATAGATCGGAACCAGCCCCTTGCTTATAGACACCAAAAGGCTAATGGCAGAGAATGCCCCAAATACAAGGGTGCCAGGCCTGATTCGTGTTCCTCGAATGCCGCCTCTTGCCTGTTCGGGCTGATCCGCCGGAGTCTCGGCATTTGCTGGTATTTCCGGAGCGGTAACAGGGGCCTCGCTGGCGGCCGACTGGGCAGGAACCGTCTTTCCACAATTCGGACAGAACTTGAACGGCTCAGCCAATTCTTTGCCGCATTCGCCGCAGACCATTTTGGCTGTCTCCAGAGATTCGCGACAAGTCTACCACTGTCGGAATTGGAGCACGACCGATTTTCCAATTCAGTTCCAGGAGATATTCAGGCTCGTGTCCCCGCACCGCGCCGGATGGCTTCGAAGGTGTGGGGCTGTGATGGGCTCTCCGGACCGGTCACGTTTGTGGGGTGAACGCAAACGACATTCCCGCGCCAGGGATCTTGAAAAATCTTTGAGTTTTCGGGATTTTCGAGGTGTAACTATCGATGCCGATTGACCCCAGATCATCTCGGGGCAATGGCGGGGACGACGGGGCTCGAACCCGCGACCTCTGCCGTGACAGGGCAGCGCTCTAACCAACTGAGCTACGTCCCCTCTTTCTTTTCTTCGACTTACGCTAAGTCTAAGAATTTGCTGTCCATCGCTGCTGTCTATCTTTTCTCCCGCTTCCACGTTTTCCACGGAATATAACCGAATTCCGCGATTAATGGACAGCATGGACAGCATGAAACTTTGCCGTCAATGCCGCTGCAGGCGACCCGCAACCCAGAACATCTGTCCATGTCCCGTGATTCAAATTCTACCAAACA
>JBEKAJ010000203.1:0-6766 GCA_050018295.1 Occallatibacter sp.
GCCAGCGTCAGCGTGGTGCCCGTGTTGCGCGCTGTTTCTTCCTCCACCCAGCGCATCTTGTCCTGGATGTCGGGCGCCAATTCGTGCGTCCGCCCGATGTACCGGAAGCGAATATTGTTCGCTCTCATGCGCTCCACGTTGTTTTCCAGGTAGGTCTTCAGCAGGCGCATCAGGAAGCTCACCTCGGCCCGGGGCCGGCGCAGATTGTTGTCGCGCGAGAATGCGTAAAGTGTAAGCCACGGCAAACCGATGCGGGCAGCCGTTTCCGTCACCTGCTGAACCGTTTTTGCTCCCTGCTGATGGCCCACAAACCGCTTGAGCGAGCGCCGACTGGCCCACCGGCCATTGCCATCCATGATGATGGCCACATGCCGCGGCAGGCGCTCCGGCTTCAGCGTCGCATAGACCGCGCGCTCCTCCGGGCTCAACTCATCGATGCGCAATGTGGGAGATAAAGACAAGGAATCGACTGTAGATCGCATTTGCGGTATCCACGCGGGGCCCGGAGAGCATCCCGAAGTGGCGCCGACGGAGTTCACGCACGGTGTAGGTTATGAGGCCGCTCAATCCGTGAACGAACCTACGGCCGGTACGCGAGACGCCTTCGGCCGGATCCGGGGAGTCACACCATCGACCGTAAAGCATTTTGGGGAATTCTGCAATGCGGCGCCAAGGTGTCGCCTGAGCCGGAGCACCGAAATGGTCCGGTGCCTCGGCGAACTAAGACCTTGGCGGGAAATCCGCGGATGAGACGTGTCGATTGCCGCCCTGGGGCGGAAGCACGCGCGAGACTCTTCTGCGCGATCAGCGCCCCCGCCGCCGGCTTTACGCGGTGCGGCGCCGGCCTGTCGCCGCGTCCCTCACGGCGCCGAAGAACAGCGTCCGGTGTAGCGAGTCCAGATGCGGCAACAGTTCGGCCACTTCAGCCAGGAAGGGGTCGCTCAGGATTGATTCCACCTCTTCGTCGCGGCGGCTGCGCTCATCACGAACCAGTTGACGCATTTCCACGCCAAGGGCCGTGGCCAGCCTCTCCAGCGAGCCCAACGTGGGAATCGCCTTGCCGTTCTCAATCTTTGAGATGTAGGTGCGGGGCACCTGCATCCTGCCCGCCAATTGCCGCTGGCTCAGGTGGCGTGCTCGGCGCATCTCACGCACCTGCCCGGCCACCTGCATGCCGGCGCCGCCGCTCTCCGGCACGGGCTGGCTGGTCACCAGCCTTGGGGCCAGATACACGGGCTCCTCGATATCGAGGGGCCTGTGGCATTTTCGGCATAGGGAGTTGCTGGTCCTATACTGCATCAGCCGGCAGTATTCACACCGCACCACTTCGCGTGTCTCCACGCTAACGAGAGAAGTTGCCATTTGGGATGCGCGGAGTGCCAGAGCATGGAACTCCAAGTGCATCGCTGCACTGTGATTGGTGCTACTTTCAACGAATGAACCATAATTGTCAAGTAGAAATTCAGGGTCAAACCGAAGAAAGGCCAATGAGACCCCTGAAAACCAGACAAATCGCGAACCATGTTGATTAACAGGAGCTCTAAATGGCAGCCAACACGAACTTTGGCCCCAGCTTCAATCGTGACCAGGCCTGGCAACTGCTCACCGAGTGGACTCAGAGCGAAAGTCTGCGCAAGCACGCGCTGGCCGTGGAAGCCTGTGTCGTGGCCTATGGCGAGCAGGAAGCCGCCCGCCTCGCGTTGGAGGGCGATGCGCGCGCCGCGCTCGTCGTGCTCTACTCAACCACCGCCCTGCTCCACGACTTCGACTACGAGCGCCATCCCACGGCCCAGGAGCACCCCTTCGTCGGCGTCCGCGAACTGGAGCGCCTCGGCTGGCCCGAGGAACTCCGCGCCGCCATCCTCGGCCACGCCCAATACTCCGGCGTGCCGCGCTCCTCGCTCCTCGCCAAAGTCCTCTTCGCCTGTGACGAGCTAGCCGGCTTCCTCACCGCCTGCGCCCTGGTCAAGCCCAGTAAGGCCATCGCCGACGTCGAGGTTTCGAGCGTGAAGAAGAAGATGAAAGACAAAGCCTTCGCCCGCGGCGTCCACCGTGAGGACATCGTGCAGGGCGCAGCCGAGCTTGGCGTCGACCTCGACGCCCACATCGCCTTCTGCATTGAGGCGATGAAGATGCGCGCCGGAGAGTTGGGGCTGTAAGTGCGGAGCTTTCGCGTCGACGGATTTGCCCCATCCTTGGCGTCGTCTCATCGCGCCAAGGGTGGGACAGCACGAGCCGAAACCTGACTCAAATGAAGCTAAATGCTAGGAGCTAGAGGCTAGAAGCTGCTTTTTTGCCTATCTCCCCCACTCCCCCTTCTCGACTTGAGGCGCGTCCCGCGGCTCCCGGTTGTATCGATAAAACCAGCATTCCACCGTGCCGCCCGTATTCAACTCCACGGCCTGCCGCTCGCGAATATACTCGCTCGTCTCCGGCGCCCGCGGATCGAAGCCCTCGTAAGCGTCCAGCCTCGCGAGCACGCCTTCGTCCTCCGGCAGCTCCATCACCGTCCCAATAATCCTGCTCTTCGCACCGGGATCGGCTACGGCGCCGGGGTAGCCGCCCAGATCGTAGAGCCAGCCGCGCACGAATCCCTCGCCCACGGGCCGCAGCTTCGCCGCCACACGCGCAATCTGCGTCGGCGCGAGACCGGGCTGCAGCGTCCCATAGGCAAACAGGTATTCGCTCATCCTTCGCAATATGATGTTAGGCTCTGTTCCCAATCCTTGGACAGTCCCCACCCATGGAGGCGGGCGCAAAGCCCTTCTCCCGGCACACTACCGTTCGCCGTTCTAGGGCAGTTGACATCGTTCGTCCTTACCCATGTGGTATTGCCACGCCTGGATCGTCTCGCCTCGTGCATAAAACTCGATCTGCCTGTCTCCCGCGTCGGTGTGAACCTTGAATCTCGCGATGCGTTCCGGGTCACCCTTAGAGAACGAGGAGCCGAGAAGGGACTGCCCGTCGCGAAGCCCCGCATTGAAAGCCGGCCCGTTTTCGACGACTCCCGTGACGGTTCGTGAGGATCGAGAGCGATCGAAGTCGAGCCCGAGATCGAAGGTCGGTACATCTTCCAGAGACGCGTGGATACAATAGCCCAGCACAGGCAGGCGCTCGGGCGCGGGAAGATCTCCATGATGAGTCACTGCTTGTTGCAATAGGACGCGTGACTCTGGCGAGAGGTAGCGCCCGGCCGTTGCGAGAACGCGATCGAGGGTATATGGCTGATCGCCCGTTCGCACCATATCGAACATCACATCGTCGAGCGAGTGTCGCCCTCCCGACTCTCTCCGGATTGTGCCATCCAGCCAGAGCGAAATGATCCGGCCACGAACGTATTCATCATTCGAGGCCGGAAACCTGCGCAATGCGATGTTCATTGACTGGATGTATTCCTGAGCCGTCAACTCGCCAGCCTGGTACGTGAGCAATTGGGCGTAGTATTCGGTTGGCCCTTCCCGGAACCACTTAATGAGGTCTCCGTTGTATCCCGTCGGCACCGATCCCATTCGCTCCGGGTCCCACGCATGAAAGGACTCATGCGCAAGTACTGGAAGCAGCCCGCTGAATGAATCAAGACGAGACACGAACATCCAGAACGCATTCGTAAATGCGCTGCCATCGCTGCTCCCGTGATCTTGGTCGTAGGGGCTGAGTGTGACGAGAAAATATGGAAAATTGTCGTCGTGCCAGAAACTTCGAACCATCCCGACGACTTTTTGAACGTCTTTGACCGCATCGTTATCAGAGAAAGTCCAGACGCCCCGCACGGCGAGAAACGCAGGGCTGCCGTTGATCCGGAACGGGTGAATGCGGTAATCGCCGGCCGCGTATAGACCTTCGTTCACATCTCTCCACGACCCGGTATACGTTTGGCAGCGATCAGCCGCCGAAGAAGTCGTGCCGAAACTGGTGGCCAACACCCACGCGGCTGGAAGCGCTTGCCAATCGAAATTCGCTGTTTCGATTGCCCGATCGTCGAGCTTCAGCCGCACCAAGGCGTTGCTTCCCGTGAATTCAACGTATTCGCGCATCAAGACTGGATGGAACTGAAACGGGTGCACCAGCGGCCCATTCCAATCCTTTTCGAGATCGTACGCAATGACAACGGAACGGTGCGGGGGAGCACGGATAACCATCGAGTCTGCATCCGCGCCTTTCTCAAGCGAAGCACCCTTCGAAACTGCGCGCAGGTTGGTCGTGGTATGCAGGGTCTCTCCGGCCCACTGCGTTGGCAAGATCAACGTCTGGGCTCCGTTCGCGCTCGACCGAAACGAGAATCTCACGTGCAAGACGAGACCGGCAGGCGTCGCCTCCGGATGGAATCGATAGGTAATGCTCTGTTCGTGTGCCGTCGCCGGGAAACGGCATTGTGCGAAGCCGGCGTTCGAGACTCCGGCAAGGCCCACAAAACACATCGCGAGGCATCGCCAGATGAGGCCCATGCCGCAGTCGCAGGTTCGGGTTCTTCTGCAGCCGCTCATTTCGTGCTCAGGCGTCACGCGGTTCCTCGCTTGGTATTCCGACACGTGCGTCGCTTGTGCGAATTGCGAGCCTCGTAAATCCACGAGACGCAACCATGGCTGCCAGCGCTCACCAATGCCCGATACTGGCGCCGTAGGTGAAAGGCGCGCGCCCCCGTGTTCCTATGCCCCTGAGTTGCTACGCGCCGCGGACTGTCGCCCGCAGCTCCGCCACAATCTCCTTGGCAGCCGCCCGCGCCTCCGCTTCTTTATCCGGCGGAAAGCTGATGGCTCCCACGCGCGCATGCCCGCCGCCGCCGTAGCGCTCGCAAATCTGCGCCAGGTTCACCATCTTCGTGGGGTCGGCCTTCGTCCATGGATTCGATCCGACAGCCACCTTCGTCCGGAAGCTCGACTTCGACAACCCGATCGAGTACGTCGCCTGCGGATAGAGATAGTACGGGATGAACTTGTTGAATCCCTCCAGCGGATGATCGGTGATGTCGAACAAGATCGTCCCGTCGCGTTCTTCCGCGCGCCTGCGAATCAGTTCCAGCGCTTCCTCGTGGCGCTTCAGCAGCGGCGGCAGCAGTTCTGACACAAACGGCTGGCACAGTACATTGTCCAGCGGCATCTCCGTCAGCAGCGGGATGAGCCGCGGAATGAACTCCGGATCCTGCGTAGCCTCGATGATGAGCGTGAGCTTCATGGCCGGCTCGGCCATCTCTACCGCCGCTTCTGCGCTCTCATACTTTGCGCCATCCACGATGTCGGCCCAGTGAATCAGCTCCGCCACGGGAGCCGTATTGAATCCATATCGCGTTTTGGCGATGTGAGCCAGAAAGCTCGTGCACGATGTGTAGTTGGGATCGAAGAACTTCCGCTTCGCGCACGCCGGATCGCGTTGGCATGCCAGAAAGTTCTCGTGGTCCTGCGGAGTCAGGAACGCCGATTGGTGGTGATCGAACCACCAGGTGATGCGCGGCGAGGCCGAGTATTTGAAGTCGACAATCGCATTTTCGTCGCCGGTGAACTCGCTCTCGTCGAACAGCGCTCCGGCGCGATGCACTAGCCCGCGATATTCGTATCTCGCGTCCCGGGTGATGCACTCGCGATGGAAGCGCGTGAACAGCGAGGCTGAGCAAGCTCCGTCAAAACACTTGTCGTGATAGAAGACGCGAACCCGTAACACGGGGGACCCTCCTGCCGCCACATCCTTAAAGACCGGAACTGTACAGCATCAAGGGCTGGGCCGATTGTGTCAAGCGGAGAGAACGGATTAAGGATTAGCGAACAGAAAAAAGCAGAGCAAAAGAAGAGCAAATCGCAACTCCCGACTAGGGCGCGTGAACGCAACGCGCAGCGGCGCGAGTGCGCACGCAAGTTTTGAGTACATGGCAAAACAATCGACCCGCTCTATCGCGGTCTTCTACTCCCTATTCCCTATTCCCTAATCCCTGTTCCCTCGTTTTCCCGTGGTCCGGATCACAATCTGCCTCATCGCCCATCGTTTACCCTCAAAAGAGTCTCCTGGCATGACCACGGCCGCCGCTCAAGCTCGTTACCCGCTCACCCAGGGCGTTAACCCGTGGCTGGTCACCGTTTCGGTCATGCTGCCCACCTTCATGGAGGTGCTCGACACGGCCATCGCCTCGGTGGCCCTGCCTTACATCGCTGGCTCGCTCTCGGCCTCAAACTCTGAAGCCACCTGGGTGCTCACCAGCTACCTGGTCGCCAACGCGGTCATTCTTCCCGCCTCCAACTGGTTTGCCCGGCGATTCGGCCGCAAGCGCTTCCTGCTCACCTGCGTCATCCTTTTCACCGTCGCCTCGTTCTTTTGCGGCGCGGCCCCGTCGCTCGCGGTCATCCTCCTGGCTCGCGTCCTGCAGGGCGCAGGTGGCGGCGCCTTGCAACCTCTGTCGCAAACCATCCTGCTTGAAAGCTTCTCCCTCAAGGACCGCTCCAAGTCTATGGCGGCCTATGGGCTGGGAATCGTGCTCGCTCCTGTGCTCGGTCCCACGCTGGGCGGATGGCTCACAGACACCTGGAGCTGGCGCTACGCCTTCTACATCAACATTCCCGTCGGCATTCTCGCCGTCATTCTGATCGGCCGCTTCGTCCACGACCCGCCCTACATCAAGAACGCCAAGGTGGGCGCATTCGACAACATCGGCTTCGGCCTGCTCGCCGTTTGGACCGGCTGCCTGCAGATCGTGCTCGACAAGGGCCAGGAAGACGATTGGTTTGGCGCCACCTGGGTGCGCTGGGCCGTTGCGGCGCTCGTCGTCGCGCTTGTGCTGTGG
>JBEKAJ010000204.1:0-6732 GCA_050018295.1 Occallatibacter sp.
AAGGCGGCCGCGGGCGACAAGATCGCGAAAGATACGGAAGATCCGGCCGGGATCCAATTTTGGCTGTTTCTCGGCGAAGTAGGCATGGCTGAAGTTGAAGCCCTTGTCGCTGTCGCCGCTTTGGGAGAAACGCCCGCCAAAGATCGACTTGAGCTCATCAAAGGATCGCTGTTGGCGCTTGCCCGACTCATCGGCAACGAGAATGCACGGGGCCTTCGGTTCGGATGCGTGCAGCCAAAGAACTGGCACATGCTTCGCCAGCGCTTCCTCAACGACCTGCGTTGTGCCACCCCTGCCCGCTGCCGGTTCTCCATCCCAGATGGCGATCAGCAGATCGGACTGCTCCACGACCATGCGCCCGACGCGTTCGTAAGACTCCTCCTCCCTGGCTCGCGAGCCTTCAATCTGAAAAACCGCGGTGGCCTTCGCGAGGAGATCGTGGAACTCGTCGCGGGAGGCAGCGTCTTCGAAGTCGTGGCAGTACTCGGCTGCGAGGAATGGGAGAGGGCATTGCAGATCCGCGTCCAAGGCAAGACCTGCGTGGGCGACGATGCGGTCAGCACCCTCGGCGAGCGGAGAGAGGATGCGTAGAAGCGGCCGTTCGGGCGAATGAAGGAGAGGATCGCGTGCGTGCGAGGCCAAATCGGCGACGGCTTTGAGAACTTGTTCGCATTGACCAGGCAGGCCTACGGCGACTTCGGGGGTTAGCCGGTTGGGCCGATGGCCCGTTACGCCGATTTGAACCACCAGGCGGGGCCGCGGCGGCGAGCTTGACTCTTGAGATGCCATGTCGCGGTGATGGACGATGCTCCTGAATCTGGGTTGAGCATATCACGGAGTCAAACGCAACACTGGCTTCTGTTTATGGGCTGGAAAAGCCGGGGTCTGGCGAAACGAAGAGTGTAAAAGAATGGTAGGCACGATTGGATTCGAACCAACGACCTCTTCCGTGTCAAGGAAGCGCTCTAACCAACTGAGCTACGCGCCTAAGACGTGCCAGCGGCTAGTTTAACAGGATCGAAGCAACGCGAAAAGGCACAAATCGCGCCGCCTCCCTGCACTTTGCGACTTAGTTGTGCGGCAAGAATGGGGGCATGCGGGCCGCCGGGGCGGCTCAGCCGTGGTGGATGAACGATCCGTTGTGCAACTCGGCCATCGCCTGACGCAGCTCTTCCTGCGTGTTCATGACGATAGGGCCGTACCACGCTACCGGCTCCTCAAGCGGTTTGCCCGAGACGAGCAGGAAGCGAATGCCCTCGGGACCGGCCTGGACCACAATCTCATCGCCACGGTCGAAAAGGACGAGCGAATGGTTTTTCGCGTCGTAGACCGCCTCGGCGTTGGGGTCGACGGCCGACTCGGTCAAGACTGCCCGCGGCTCGGATGCATCGCGAAACGTTCCCGCGCCGGCGAAGACGTAGGCAAATGCATTGCGAGTTGTCTCGACCTGGATGCGCTTGCGCTTGAAGGGTGGAACGGAGATGTCGACGTAGCGGGGATCGGCTGCGACGCCTTCGACGGGGCCGTTTTTGCCCCAGAATTCGCCGCAGATGATGCGCGCTTTGGTTCCGTCATCCTCGGTAACCTCGGGGATGGCACTCGACGGGATGTCCTGGTAGCGCGGATCGGTCATCTTGAGCGACGCGGGCAGGTTGGCCCAGAGCTGGAAGCCGTGCATGCGGCCGCGCTCGTCGCCTTTGGGCATCTCCTGGTGGAGAATGCCACTGCCGGCGGTCATCCACTGCACGTCGCCGGCGGCCATGCGGCCCTTGTTGCCGAGCGAGTCACCGTGCGCCACCTCGCCGGCAAGGACGTAGGTGATGGTTTCAATACCGCGGTGCGGGTGCCAGGGAAAACCGGCCAGGTAGTCAGCGGGATTCTCGTTGCGAAAGTCGTCGAGCAAAAGGAACGGATCGAATTCAGCGGTTTTGCCAAAACCGAAGGCGCGCTGGAGCTTGACGCCGGCTCCCTCAATGGTGGGTTTGGTTTGGCAGATCTCTTTTACGGCTCTGAGCGACATGGTGGACCTCCCGGAGCGAAATCAAAGCCAGGGCGAGGGCCGCCAAACCGGGCAGCCCGCCTGGGAAGGTGGGCTCTGACTCCACTTATAACGTACAACCATTGGATGCGTGGGGGAGATGTTCGTTGCAACAGGCAAATCAGGGATCAGAGTTCAGGGCCGCGAATTCCCTGCCCGCAGCCGCCGCTTACTGGGCGGCCTTGATGAACTGAACGTCGAGGGTGATGGCGACGTCCTCGCCCACCAGTACGCCGCCGGCTTCGAGAGTCGTATTCCAGGTGAGCCCGAAATCCTTGCGGTTGATTTTTGTGGTTGCGGTAATACCGATGCGCGTATTGCCCCAGGGATCCTTTGCGGGCTCGCTCACCTCCTCGACATTTAGAACCACCGGCCTGGTGACGCCGTGGATGGTCAGGTCGCCGGTAACGGCAAAGCCGTCGCCCTTTTTCTCGATGTGGGTTGATTTGAATGTCATTGCGGAGAATTTCTCCACATGGAAGAAATCCGGGCTCTTGAGATGGCCGTCGCGCTGCGCGTCCTGTGTGTTGACGGTGCTGGCGTCGATTGAAACCTCGAGGGTGGACTTAGTGTGGTCGGCTTCGAAGCGGTGCAGGACACCGCTGATTCCGCTGAACTTGCCTCGGACGTTGGAGATCATCATGTGCTTGACCTTGAACTCGGCCGCGGAGTGGGCGGGATCGACGTTCCAGGTGGAGGTGGCGGTGGATGGGGGCATGGCGGGTTGCTCCTTTCATTTCGTTGGATGCAGGAGAGGGATATTCGTTGCAACAAGTATTTGGCGGGCGCCGGCGCCGACCGGAGTGGACAGAAGCCTTATGCTTGGTAACAGACTCTCCGTGAGCGACTTTGCCCAAACCGTGAAGCAGCAGGCCGACATCGTGAAGGTGATCGAGAGCTACATACGGCTGCGCAAGGCTGGGGCGCAGCGGTTTACGGGGCTTTGCCCGTTCCACAAGGAGAAGACGCCTTCGTTCAGCGTGCACGCGGGACAGCAGTTCTTCTACTGCTTCGGTTGCCAGGCTTCGGGTGACGTGTTCAGCTTCGTGGGCAAGATTGAGAACGTGAGCTTTCCCGAGGCGGTGCGGATCGTGGCGCAGAAGTGCGGGATTCCACTGCCGAAGCGGGAGTTCTCATCGCCGGAGGAGGCTGCTGGAGCGCGGTTGCGGACTAAGCTGCTGGAGCTGCACGAGACGGCTGCGGGGTGGTTTGAGGAGCAATTGCGTGGGCCCGGCGGAGCGCTGGCACGGGAATACCTGGCCGGGCGAGGAATGACGGAAGAGGGGATCAGGAAGTTCCGGATCGGATATGCGCCGGACAGCTTCAACGCTCTGCGGGACCGGTTGAGCGGGATGGCGGACCAGGAGGCGCTGCGCGCGAGCGGGTTGTTCAGTTCGAAGGAGCAAGGCGATGGCGGCCAGGGACCGATCTACGACCGGTTCCGCAAGCGGGTGATGTTTCCCATCTGCAACGAAGGCGGCCGGGTGATTGCATTTACTGCGCGGACGCTGGAGACGGGCGATAAGGCGGGAGCGAAGTACATCAACTCGCCGGAGACGCCGCTCTACTCGAAGGGGCAGGTGCTGTTCAACCTGGACAAGGCGAAGCCAGCCATTCGAGCCCTGGAGTTTGCCCTGCTGGTGGAGGGGCAGATGGACTGCATCAGCGTGTTCATGCGCGGAATCAAGAATGTGATTGCGACGAGCGGGACGGCTTTTACCGAGCAGCAGGTGGCGATCCTGAAGCGGCACACTTCGAATGTGGTCGTGAGTTTCGATCCAGATGGAGCCGGCGCTAACGCAACGGAGAAAACAATCAACTTGCTCGCGGAAGAGGGCTTCAGGATCAGGATTGTGAATAAGGCCTTTCGGGAAAGCAAATTGGACCCCGACCGATTTGTTCGTGAGGTGGGTGTTGAGTCTTACGCAGAGGCGACGCAAAAAGGAAAGGAGCGAACGGATGCGTCGCCGAACACCACGCGCGAGTGGGATGACTATTCGGCGGCAATTCGTGGCGCTCAGTGGCACGCGGACTACCTAATCGAGCGCGCGAGGCTTTTGTTTCCTGGATCAACCCCAGAACAGAGGATCAAAGCGATGAATTTTCTGCTGCCGCATATCCGGCGGATACCAGAGATGCTGGCGCGGGAGCAGTTTGCTGTGGATGCGGCGCAGAAGCTGGGGATCGCGTCGGCAGTGCTGCGCGAAGAGCTGCGGCAGGCGGCGCTCAAGCGGCGGGAGCGGGTAGAGGAGCGGGCGGCGAAGTTGACCGAAGTGGAGCGCGTGCTGCTGCGGGCGCTGGCCGTGACTGATCCTGACGGCGCGGAGGCGCGGTTGCTGGCGGCGGAGGCTTTGACGAACAACGCGGCGTGGTTTGAGCATCTGGGCGCATTCGGGGCGATGCAGGCGTTGGCGAATCGGGCGGCGAGGGACCCGATGGATGCGGTGGAAGATCCGGCGCAGCGGGCGTTGCTGGCGGAGGCGTTGCTAGGCGAGAGCCGGCCGCCGGAGGCGAATGAGGTCGAGAGCGCGGTGCAAGAGGTTGAGGAGCGTGGCATCGAAGGCAGGCTGCGGGATTTACGGGCGCAGATTGCCGAGGCTGAGCGGGCTGGCGACTTTGCCGGGCTGGCGCTGTTAACCCAGAAGAAGCTGGACCTGGACCGGGCGCTGCGGAAGTTGCACAGGCAGAAGGCGCCGGAACGGTAGCATTTATGAGGCCTCTGCCGGGCTGCCGGATCGGCCAAATCTTGCGTCGAAATGGCCCTGCCGAGCGTCTAAATAATGAGTGAGAGACCAGGAGCGGGTGGCTGGGCAACGGGCCTGAGCGGGTTTGCAGACTTTGGACTGGGGCTGATTTTCCGCCGACTTTGTGCTGGCGCCAGCATGTGCAGTTGTGGTAATCTATTGATCTCAGTGAGGATGCGCGCCCCTTTGCCCCATACATGAGCTGCGGCTCGCGGGCGACCCAGGCGAAACCTGAAGCGCTGTCATCCTGTTCCGAGAAAAGCTAAAACCGCTTTTGCGGGCTTGCGGGTCTGTACGCAGGCGAGGATTTCCTTTGGGAAGTCTTCATTTTGTGCGTCTGAAACTGGGCGCGGTGCAGGTTTGCGATGGGCGCGAATCAAATTGCGCGAGCGAACTGGCGCGGCCAACTGCGATGACGCGGGGCCAAGAATGAAATCGGGCGAGACGCTTCAAGAGAGCGAGTCTTGCCGAAGAGAGCAGGGAACCATTGGCGATTGAAGACAAATTCGAAGAGGATGTGCACGGTCTGATCGAGACAGGCAAAGAGAAGGGCTATCTGACGTACGGTGAAGTGAATGACGCGCTGCCGGATGAGATTGGCTCGCCTGACGATCTGGACGATCTGATCACGACCATCGGCACGCAGGGCATCGACTTGCTCGACACTCCAAAATTCCCCGGCGACAAGGACTTTGATCTGGAGGAGGGAGAGGATGTCGAGCTGGATTTGACGCCGGGAACGCTGGAGAAGACCAACGACCCGGTGCGCATGTACCTCCGCGAGATGGGAACCGTGCCGCTGCTGACGCGCGAGGGCGAGGTAGAGATTGCCAAGCGCATCGAGCGCGGGCAGAACCGGGTGCTCAAGGCGATTTCGCGTTCGCCTATCGTGATCCGCGAGATAGCGGCGCTGGGCGAAGACCTGAAGCGCGGCGTGCGCAACGTGAAAGAAGTGGTGATCTTCGACGAGGAAGAGCTCACCGAAGAGGTTGTGCAGACCCGCGTGAAGGCCACCGTGGCGCGTACGGACGCGCTGGTGAAACACCAGAAGAAGGTGGCGCAGATTGAAGAGAAACAGGCGGCGATCTCGTCAACCAACAAAGCGAAGGTGAAAGAGGCGCGTCGTCTGCGCTGGGCCGTGGGCCGCGAGAAAGTATTCATCTCGCGCATCGTGCGCGAGCTGAAATACACAGCGCTGGAGCGCAAGCGCCTGCTGGACAAGGTCAACAAGACCGTGGACACCATGCGCACACTCGAGCGCCAAGTCCGCTCGCTGGAGCAGAAGTACGAAGCTTCAAAGAGCGAGGAGATGAAGAAAGAGTACCGGCGCCAGCAGAAGAATTGCCGGACTGACCTCGAGAAAATCGAGGGCGACGCGGGCGTGTCGATCGCTGAACTGAAGCGGACACAGCGGGAGATGATCCAGGGAGACATGGACGCCGAGCAGGCGAAGCGCGAGCTGATCGAGGCTAACCTGCGGCTGGTGGTGTCGATCGCCAAGAAATACACCAACCGCGGACTGCAGTTTCTCGACCTGATTCAGGAGGGCAACATCGGCCTGATGAAGGCGGTGGACAAGTTCGAGTATCGGCGCGGCTACAAGTTTTCGACCTATGCAACGTGGTGGATCCGGCAGGCGATTACGCGCGCCATCGCGGACCAAGCACGGACGATCCGCATTCCGGTGCACATGATCGAGACCATCAACAAGCTCATCCGCACCAGCCGCCAGTTGGTGCAGGAGCTGGGCCGCGAACCTTCCAGCGAGGAAATTGCCAGGCGCATGGATATTCCAGTGGCCAAGGTTCGCAAGGTGTTGAAGATCGCGCAGGAGCCTATCTCGCTGGAGACGCCTATCGGCGAAGAGGAAGACTCGCACCTGGGCGACTTTATCGAGGATCGTCAGGCGGTGTCGCCTTCGGAAGCGGTGATCGGGGTGAACCTGAAGGA
>JBEKAJ010000205.1:0-6699 GCA_050018295.1 Occallatibacter sp.
ACAAAAGGCCCGCAGCCATCGGTTGCGGGCCTTTTCATTTGTGCGCGCAGTGGCAGTCAGCGCAGGCCAGTCGTTGCGACGGGCAATCCCGTTGCAGGCCATCGATCGGGCTGCGCGTCGAGGTTCGGAGTAATCGATCCTCCTGGAAACGAGGCCGGTGCGACGGTCACATTCCATCCGTCGACAACGATCAGCGACGCTTCGCCCCTGAAATCTTTTGCTGCGGCTTCCACCTCAATAGATCTTGTTTCGCCGGGAACGAGCGAGACGTAATTGTCGCTGTAGAAGACCGGTAGGACGCGTTCGCCGGATTTTCTGCGCAATTGCACATGCGCCATCAGGGCGATGCTCTGCGTCGGGTTGTGCAGCAAGACGCGCAATCTGCGTTGGCCGGGTGCATTTTCTTTCGGCATCTCCACGTTCGCCGTCAGCTTGACCATGGGCAGTTGATTCAGCGCGGTGAGGTCGTCGGGGTCGCCGGGCAGAGCGCGCCAATAGAAATTGGTCGAGATCAATTGGCCGGCGGAATCGCGCAGGTCCAGCTTGATGAAGTGGACGGTCGACAAAGGTGTCGGAAAATCGATCGGCCCGAGATTGGTGGCAACATCGGGAGCGGCGGTGAGCTTGGTTTCATGTTCGTACGCGAGCGATCCGTCGAGGTTGTAGACGGCGATGTGCGCGAGTAGATCGTTCACCGGCTCGGGCCTGTTGTTGATCACCAGCACATCACCGGTGGCCTCGTTGAACTGAATGTGAACCAACTCGGAGGCGTGCATGACAGCAAAGTAGGAGGACATCGGCTCGAGATCGTAGTGGTAGATCTGCCACACGAAGCTGGGCTGCGCCGGGTTGCTCATCCACGTGATGACGGCCGTGGTGGGATGGAAGAGCAGCGCGTTGCGGCCTTCGTACATGGCGCGGAACGCCTCGAAGTTCGCCATCTGCGCTTTACGTACAAAGTCGGCGAGGTTGCGGAAGGCGCCGTAGCGTCCGGCGACGATGAGCGGGTACAGGTTGCCGTGCTGGTTGCCTTTGGCTAGGTCGTGCGCAGCCCAGTCGTCGTCGATCGTCTCCCAATCTTTTTTGGGCATCATGCCGCGAATGGATTCGAGGGTGGGCACGGAGGCGCTGCCGGTCTCGGTCTTGAAGAAATCGTCGGTGACCGTGTAGAACTCACGCGGCGCACGCCAGTAGTAGGGTCCGTGCGAGCGCACGCCCGGGCCATCGGTCGAATTCGGCCAATAGAGTCGTATGGGATCGACGTCGGCGAGCAGCGTGCGAAGCGCGGCGTCAATCTCCGGCGGCGGGTCGCCCTCGTTGCGTGCGCACCACAGGATGATCGACGGATGGTTGCGGTAGCGCAGAATCTTGTCGCGCACATTGGCGATGTAGGTGGGTATGTCGGTGGGATCGGGGCCGTCGTTGGGATTGGGCTGGAAAAACTCGTCCCACACCAGGAGGCCGTACTTGTCGCAAAGTTCGTAGAAGTCCTCGCCGGTGCTCTGGCCCACCCAGTTGCGAATCAGATTCAGGTTGGCCAGCTTGTGCAGGCGGATCTCGGCGTCGAGCCGTGCGCGCGGAATGCGCTTCAACGCTTCGTCGAGGCCCCAGTCGCCGCCGCGGATGAAGATGGGCACGCCGTTGACGGAGATGGTCAGCCTGTCGGTGCCGGGAACGGAATAGCTGATCTTTCGCACGCCAAAGTCCACATCCTGTGTGTCAGAGACGGCGCTGCCGGTCCTGAATTCGAGATGCAGTTTGTACATCTCCTGCGCGCCGTAGCCGTTCGGCCACCACAGGCGTGGATGGTCGATGTGCAGGGCCGGCGTGTTCTTCGCGTCGAAGGTGATTTGTTGTGAACTGTGCGGCGCGAGCGTGACCTGGCGCTCGAAGACGATGTTCTCGATCGCGCCATGCACCACGCCCGCGACTGGATCGTCGCTTACGTTCTCAACGGTTGTCTCGACGGTGACGTCGGACGAATCAGTTTTGGGCAGCGGCAGATCTGTGGTGACGAGCGGGTCTTTCACGACCGCCGGACCTGTGGCAGAGAGAAAAACTTTTTGCCAGATGCCGGTGTCGCGATCGCGCACGGCATCGAGCCAGTCCCAACCGAGGGTCGAGAGAAACGTAGGGCCGTCGAGAGCGGTGATGCCGCCGTTCTGGCCGACGCCGTCGAGCCAGGTGTGTTCGTGGGGAATTCCGGGATTCGGCTCTGGGGTAACCAGCACAGCCACGACGGCAGGCTGGCCGGGTTTTACTTGCGCGGTGACGTCGAAGATGCCGCGGATAAAGGCGCCGCGCATAGTGCCTACCTGCGCGCCGTTCACCCAGACTTCGGCAGAGTAGTTGATGCCGTCAAAGTTCAGCCAGACGTGGCGATTCGTGTACGCGCTGGGGATGCGAACAACGTTCCTGTACCAATACGAGGTGTGGGCCAGGCTCTCGGGAATGATCTCGGGGCGTTCGTTCTCGCCGTAGAGCGGCTCGGGATAGACGTGATCGTTGACCATTGCTGTGAGCACGGTGCCCGGGACCGTTGCCGCGTACCAGCCGCTGATGTCGAGGCCTTTAGACGAGACCTGCGCGCCGGGTTGCGGAACCTTGGCGACATCCTGCAACTGCCAGCCAGTAGCCAGGGTCAAAGGCGCCGGAGGCGCAGCGGCTGCGGTGGGGATCGCCGAAATGGCGAGGATGGAAACGAAAGCGGAAACGCAAAGGCAAACAGGCGAGAGACCGGTCTTCAAAGGAGGGCTCCCTTAACGTTTGAGTTCCGGCACGGCTCTGCTCGGGTGCACGCACAATAGTGTCTCAAATGTGGCCCATCCCAGGGGAGCACCGATCCATCCGGTAATATCGGCTTCATGGAGTTCCAACGATCCTCCGGAGTTTTGCTGCACGTAAGCTCGCTGCCGTCGTATGGCGGCATTGGCGATCTTGGCCCCGCGGCGCACGAGTTTGTTGGCTTTCTGGCGCGGGCCAAGCAACACGTGTGGCAGGTTCTGCCGCTGTGCCCCACCGGATATGGCAATTCGCCGTACGCAGGGTCGTCGGCGTTTGCCGGGAATCCATCGCTGATCAGCCTGGAATTTCTCGCCGACTGGGGCTGGATTGACGGCGCGCGCATCGCTGGGCTAGCCGGGCGCTCCGGGGCTGTCGACTTCGATGATGTCGAACGGCGAAAGCTGCCGCTGCTCCAGGAAGCTGCGGGGAATTTTCTCGATCGCGGGCTGGACGAAGACGCACTCGCAGATCAATGGGCCGATTTTGTGGAATTTTGTCGCGAGGAGGCAGCCTGGCTCAACAATTATGCGATTTACGCCGTTCTGCGGCATGAGTTCAAGACGGGCGCATGGACCGAGTGGCCGGAGCCGCTGCGCCGCCGCGATCCGCAGGCACTGGCGCAGGCTGAAGCGAAGCATGGCCGCGCGGTGGCCATCGAGCGAGTGCTGCAGTTTGCCTTCGCCGAACAATGGGACCTTCTCCAAAAGGCTGCGGCGCGCAGCGCAATCCGAATTCTTGGCGACGTGGCCATCTTCGTCAACATGGATTCGGCCGACGTGTGGGTTCATCCCGGCATCTTCGAGCTTGACGACGACCTGAAGCCCATCCGCATCGCCGGAGTGCCGCCCGACTACTTTTCGCCGACCGGGCAGCGCTGGGGTAACCCGCTGTATCGCTGGGATGTCCTGGCTGCACGTGGATTCGATTGGTGGATCGACCGCATTCGCCGTGCCGTGGAGCTCTACGACGTCGTGCGGCTCGATCACTTTCGCGGCTTCGCGGCTTACTGGGCAATTCCCGCCGACGAGGAGACCGCGATCAACGGCGAGTGGATCAAGGCGCCGGGACTTGCGTTGTTTCGCGCGCTGGAAGCGGCGCTGGGACCGCTGCCGCTGGTGGCCGAAGACCTGGGCGTAATCACTCCGGCAGTGGATGCGCTACGGCAGGAGTTGGGGATGCCGGGGATGAAGGTGTTGCAGTTCGGATTCAGTGACAAAGGCGCGCACATGCATTTGCCGCAGCAATTCACAACGAGCACGGCGGCCTACACCGGCACGCACGACAACGACACGACACAGGGATGGTGGAACTCCGCGAGCAAGAAGGAACGCAAAGCCGTGGAGACGCTCGTTGGTCCAGTGGGCGACCGGCCTGTGTGGCCGCTGATTCGCGCAGCCGAGGCAAGCGTGGCTGAGATGGCGATCGTTCCCGCACAGGATCTGCTGGAGCTGGGATCGGAGGCGCGCATGAATACACCTGCGGTATCAACGGGGAATTGGAGCTGGCGCGCGCCAGAGAAGTGCTGGACGGATGAGCTGGCCGGGCGATTAGCCGCGCTGGCCGAGGTCACGGACCGGGACAATGATCCGCTGGGAGAACCGGCAAAGCAATCGTCCGCGTAGGCGGCTAGCGGTAAGAGGAATCGTCGAAGCGGCTCATATCGATCGAGTCGTCGAGGACGCCCAGAGTAACGACGGCGAAGGTGAAGACGGTGGTCTCCGGCTCGAGATGGCCGCCGAAGGCCTTGTCGCTGTTGGCCAGCGTGATGTGCGGATGAATGCGGCCGTCCATGACCATGCCGCTCATGCCGATGATGTCGGCGGGCGCTGTAGGGTTCTTGACGAACAGGATCTTCGGCGGCATGTCGCGGTTTGACACCATGTGCAATTGGTAGCCGCGCACCGACCCGAAGGCCGAGAGGATCACGGCATTCTTGATCTTTTCCTGCGCGATCATTTTTTGCAGGCCGGCAAGCAGATCGGCGCCGAATTTGAAGCGCAGCACCACGATCCGCTCGAGGTGGCCGCTGACTGCGAAGACATCGGGCACATCGGGGCTGTTGGGTTTTGTGTCGACGGCCGGATTGCCCGAGGAATTGGTGACTTCGCAGCGCGTCTCCTGCGCGGGTAGCGCCATGCACGAGGCCAGCATTACAACAACCAAGAGTTTTTTCATTTGGATTCTCCCGGACAGCGAGTGACGGCCTCTGGCTCCAGAACCAAAGACTCGAGCACGGCAAGAGACCCTCGGTCCTCGCTGCGACTCCCTGGTCCCTATTCCCTAATCCCTACTCCCTGCCTTTAAAACGGAATATCGTCGTCGGAGATTTCTGCGGACTGGGCGAAGTCGTCCACGGCGGCGGGCACGCGCTGGTCCTCATTTACGGCTGCGTTCGAAGAGCTGGACGAACGGCTGTACCCGCCCGAGGAATCATCGCGCCCTGAGAGCAGCGAGAGATCGTTGACGATGATTTCGGTGCGGTAACGCTTGGCTTTGGTGTCCTTGTCTTCCCAAGTGCGCGTCTGGATTTTGCCTTCGATGTAGAGCTTGGAGCCTTTCTTGACATAATCGCGGACGATCTCGGCGGTGCGCTTGAAGGCGACCAGATTGTGCCACTCGGTGCGATCCTGCCAGTTGCCCTGCGGGTTCTGAAAGCGATCGCTGGTGGCGAGGGAAAAGTTGGCTACCATGGTGCCGCTGGGGGTGGAGCGAATCTCAGGGTCCTTGCCTACGTTGCCTAGAAGAATCACTTTGTTGACGCTCTTGGCCATGTTCTTGCTCTCCTCGTGTCCCGATGCCGGTGCGGCCAGTCTGCCGCAAAACCGGGCTGTTCTTGAAAGAATCGTTTCGGCCCACGGTGCCGCTGCCGGTTTCTGGGCAAAATCTTAATATACCCCCTGAATTCGGCATTGTGCCCGGCAGCGAATCATACCGTCAGGCGCAGTCAGTCTGCCAGGCGCCTTTATATGTCGATACACCCTAGGCTCAGCTCATCCGCCCCAGCCCGCGGAATTGATGCGCGACGGCTTCGAGAAATGTCTCCACGCTCGTGTCCTGGGGAATCGTGAGACCCGACTTGGCGCAAAGAGCCGACGCGATGCGGCCGGCCAGAGCAGCCCGCGTAGTCACGTCCATGTCGAGGCGGCGAGCGAAGAAGCCTTCCAGCACCTCGAGATCGGAGGCGGAGAGTTTGGCCAGCGCCGGTGCGGGCAACAGAACCCGCAGGTGCGGCGGACCACCCCACGGACCAGCACCTGCCTGTGGGAACCCCGGCGGAGGGATAGGCGACCCCGCGATCAGCGTCGGCGCGGTAAAGGTGCGCGAGGCGCTCTCGCCCCAGTGCGGCGAATCGACCTCGCGGTCGCGAACGACGAGGGTTCCGGCAACCATATCCCCGAGACGCTGATTTCGCCGGCTGAGGAAGATGGCGACAATGCCCACTGCATAGAAGCCCGGGAAATAATCGACAAAGCGAACCAGGTTGCGGGCCAGCGACTCGACAAAGTTAATGCCGCGGCCTGACTGATGAATGACGCGAATCCGGGCCACGCGCTTGCCTGGTGTGCGCCCGTTGCCGAAGGCCTCAAACAGCGCGAAGTAGCCCCATTGCAGCAGGAAGACGATGAGCACGAAGATGCCGATGGCCCAGTTGGCGGAAATGCCGCCGAAAAAATGCAGCGCGGGAATGATGATCGCGGCCACGATGCCGAGGATGAGGAAGACAAATCCCCAGATCAAATAGTCAACGAGGATAGCAATGAAGCGGCTGCCGATGCCGGCCAGTGGCATCTCGATGGCCACGAGCTCCGGGGTGTCGATGTTAAGCTGATCTCCAATCGGCTCCATGGCCATCATTCTCTCCAATCAGTGGCTCGCGAAGCGCCGGCCTTACTGGGACCGTCTGGCCGCGCTGCT
>JBEKAJ010000206.1:0-6672 GCA_050018295.1 Occallatibacter sp.
ACGGCGGGCGGCCGCGCATAAATGCCCCGTGGTCGGAAGAGACTGCCCTTCCGCATCACACCACAACCAGAGAGGTATCAATGAGAATTTGCCGTTCCTGTTCTTCCGCGCGCGCAACTTTCGGCGCCGCAGCGGCTCTTGCTGTTCTTCTTCTATTCTGTCCCCGCCCCTCTCTTGGCCAGCACCTGCCCACCACGGTCATTCCCACGCACTACACTCTCAAGCTCACGCCCGACCTCAAAGCCGCAACTTTCTCCGGCGAGGAATCGATCGATGTGAACATCAGCCAGCCCACGAACTCAATTACTCTGAATGCCATCGAGATTGCCTTCCAGTCGGTGACCATTGATTCCAATGGCTCGCAACAGATTGGCGCGGAGAGCCTCGACGCAAACAAGCAGCAGGCTACGTTCACGTTTTCCAACATCATTCCCGCCGGCAATGCCACCATCAAAATCCGCTACACCGGTATCCTGAATAACGAGCTGCGTGGCTTCTATCTGTCAAAAACCGCGCGCCGCAACTACGCCGTTACCCAATTCGAAGCCACCGACGCGCGCCGCGCCTTTCCCTGCTTCGACGAGCCGGCCTTCAAGGCCAGCTACGACATCTCGCTGGTCATTGACGCTGCCGACACCGCGATCTCGAACACCCCCATCGTGGCCGACACGCCGGGCCCCGGCACGGACAGACATACGCTGGTCTTCGGAACCACCCCCAAAATGTCCACCTATCTCGTCGCCTTCCTCGTGGGCGACTTCCAGTGCACCGGCGGACGCCAGGACAACGTGGACATTCGCGTCTGCGCAACGCCCGACAAGGTCGCGTTCACGCCCTACGCGCTAAATGTTGCCAAGTTCGTCCTGCATTACTACGACGACTACTTCGGCATTCATTACCCGCTCAAGAAGCTCGACCTCATCGCCATTCCTGACTTCGAAGCCGGCGCCATGGAGAACTTCGGCGCTATCACGTACCGGGAAACCGACCTCTTGCTCGATCCCAGGACTGCTACGGTCGCCGAAAAACGAGAAGTCGGCCTCGTTGCCGCGCATGAAATGGCCCACCAATGGTTCGGAGACCTCGTCACCATGCAATGGTGGGACAACATCTGGCTCAACGAGGGCTTTGCCACCTGGATGGAGTCGAAGCCCGTGGCTGCGATGCATCCCGAGTGGAACATTCCCGAGCTGGTCGCGGGCGACGAACAGGACACCCTCAACATCGACGCGGAGCCTACCACGCGCGCAATCCGCGCCAAGGCCGACACGCCGGACGAGATCGACCAGATGTTTGACGGCATCGCCTACGGCAAGGCCAGCGACGTGCTGTTGATGGTGGAGAACTACCTGGGTGAAGAAACTTTCCGCAAAGGCGTGCACGCATATCTGGCCGCGCATGAATACGGCAACGCCACGGCTGAAGACTTTTGGAACGCGCAGACGGCAACGAGCCACAAATCGGTGGACAAGATCATGGAGTCGCTGGTGGCGCAGCCAGGTGAGCCCATCCTCACCTTCGCCGCGCCCGCAGACGGAAGAGTCTCCTTTGAGCAGAAGCGACTCTTCCTCAGCCCCAGCATCACGCCCGATCCTGCACAAAAGTGGACGCTGCCCATGTGCTTCACGGCCGCCGATGCCCAGGACTGCGAACTTGTGACGCCCGAGACCTCCGGCGTGAATGTACCGGCTGCCGGCCTGTTCTTCGCCAATGCCGCGGGCAAGGGCTACTACCGAAGCGCCTACGCCTCCGCGCAGTATCAAGACCTGGTGACTCATGCTGAATCGGCTTTGACGCCCTCGGAGCGCATCAGCCTCGCCGGCGACGAGTGGGCGCAGGTGCGCGCCAACAAAGCCGCCGTGGGCGATTATCTGAATCTCGTGGCTGCCCTCAAGTCCGATCCAAATGCCGAGGTTTTCTCAAACACGGCGGGAATATTGGGAACCATCGCCGACAAAGTGGCCTCTGCGAAGGAAGAGCGCGACGAACTGGCTGTGTGGGTGAGCCGCAATTTCGCCCCCGAGTACGCGAAACTCAGCCCTCCCGCGCCCGGCGACTCGCCCAACACGCTTGAGTTGCGCGCGCAACTTCTCGCCCTGCTCGTCGATCATGGCAAGGACCCCGCCGTCTCTGCCGAGGCGCGCAAAATCGCCGATCAGTTCCTTGATGATCCTGCTTCCGTCGATCCGACGCTGGGGCAGGCAGCTCTTGAAGTCTCCGCGGAGAACGGCGACGCCTCGCTCTTTGACCGGTTGCAGAAGGTGTATGAAACTTCGACCGATCCCGATCTGCAGGAGAGCGCATTGCGATTGCTGGTCCAGTTTGAAAATCCCGCGCTGCTTGAGCGTGCTCTCGAATACTCGGTTTCAAGCAAGGTGCGCAACCAGGACGCCGCGATTCAGTTGGCCATCGGTCTCCAGATCCCCGAGAACCGCGATGCGACGTGGACCTTTATCAAAACGCATTGGGACCGGGTGCAGGCTGAAGTAACCACAGACCTGGGCTCGCTGCTGGTGAGCTATGCCGGCAGCTTTTGTACTGCCGAAGCACATGATGACGTGAAGAACTTCTTCGCCGCCCACCCGGTTCCCGCCTCCGACGTGGCACTGAAGCACGCCCTTGAGAACATTGACAGCTGCGTTGAGCTGCGCCGCCTTCAGGAACCGAATCTGAAGACCTGGCTGGCTGCGCAGGCCGGATCTTAGGATTATCTTGCCGGAGCGCGTTTACTGCTTCCGCAGCCGTTCGCAGGCCTCGTCCAGCTCGGAATCCTGTTTAGCGAAGCAGAAACGCAGCAGATTCTCGCCGCGCCCCTCGCGGAAGAACGCGGATCCGGCTACTGCGGCCACGCCGGTAGCCCGCAGCAGGTGCCGTGCTTTCTCTGCGGCTGTTTTGCCGGGCAGGTGTTCAGTGCTGGCCATGATGTAGTAGGCGCCGGGAGGCACCGAGGCTTCCATGCCAGCGTCCCTGAGGGCCGCGAGCAGACGGCCGCGCTTCGATTGATGATCGGCGGCCAATTGCGCGTAGAAGCTCGGCGGCAACTGCTCCAGGCCAGCGGCGGCGCCAACCTGCAACGGCGCTGGTGCGCACACGTAGGTCAAGTCGTGGAAGTGCCCCATCGTGGGCATCCATCGCGCGCCCGCCGTAACGTAGCCGATGCGCCAGCCGGTGATCGAAAACGTCTTGCTTAAACCTGAAAGCACAATCGTGCGCTCGCGCATGCCGGGTAGCGTGGCCGGACAGATGTGCCGCGCGCCGTCATAGATGAAGTACTCGTAAATCTCGTCGGTGAAGAGGAACAGATCGTGTTCGGTGGCAAGTTGGGCCACCGCTTCGAGCTCAGGCAGCGTGAAAATTTTTCCCGTCGGGTTCCCGGGCGTGTTCAGCAGGATGGCGCGGGTGCGCGGAGTGACTGCGGCGCGCAGAGCTTCCACGTCAAGCTGCCAATCCGGCTCGGCCAGCGCGACCAGCACCGGCTTCACACGCAGTGAATCGAGCGTGTGTACATGGTAGCCGTAGAACGGCTCGAAGACGAGCACTTCGTCACCTGGATTGAGCAGCGCCATGGCGGCGGCATGCAGGCCGGCCGTCGCGCCGGAAGCGACCATCACTTCGCGCTCGGCGTCGTAGGCCAGGCCGTAGTCGCGCAGCTGCTTGGCCGCGATGGCCTCGCGCAACCGCGCTATGCCGTCGCACCGCGTGTAAATGTTCTGCCCATCGCGAATGGCCTGGATCGCTGCGGCCTCCACCAATTCTGGTACCGGCGTATCGCAAACACCCTGCGCCAGGTTGATGCCGCCCATGCGGTCGCATTCGGTGGTCATGGCGCGGATTTCCGACTGCAGCGTCTCAGGCGCAAGCGCGCTGAGCGCAAGGCGCGACTCAATCCCGGTGGTGCGTGTGGAAGTGCCTGGCAAGGGGAAGATCCTTTGCAGCCATTTTACATTTTCGGGTTCACATTTTGGAGCCCATTCCCTGTGTGCGCGCGGTCGCAGCCAAAGACTATGCGGGCGTAGTATCTTGCAGAAAGAATCGATGCACGAGCTTTCCATCGCGGCCAGCATTGTTGAGGCGGTTACCGAGTCGGCCTCCGCGTATCCTGGCGCGCGCGTCAAAGCAGTGCGGTTGCGTGTGGGCGCGCTGGCGTCGGTCATTGAAGATTCGCTTCAGTTCTGTTGGGAACTGGCCTCTGAAGGTTCACCTGTTGCCGGCGCGAAGTTGGTGATCAACAAGCTACCCGTGATCGTACACTGCGACTCTTGCAGCGTGGATTCCGAGATCGAGGGCGTGCAGAGTTTCCGTTGCCCGCGTTGTGGCGAGCTGGCGGCTGATCTTCGCCAAGGGCGCGAGCTTGAGATTGAATCAATTGAGCTGGAGGAACCGGAGCCACAGGAATCAAAGCCCATGGAATCGAAAACTGACGTGCCGGACGTGGTGGAGGAGCAGACATGACAACCCGGATTGTTGAACTGCGGCGGGGAATCCTGAAGAAGAACGACGAGCTGGCAGCGGGGCTGCGCCAGCGCTTCACGTCGGCCGGAGTGCTGGTGCTGAATCTCGTTTCAAGCCCCGGCACGGGCAAGACTGCGTTTCTTGAGTTGACTCTGCGTGCGTTGCGCGAACGCGGTGCGCACGCAGCAGCCTTAGTGGGCGATCTTGAAACCGACAACGATGCGCGGCGTCTGGCGGCGAGCGGCGCGCCCGTGCGCCAGATCAACACGCACGGCATCTGCCACCTTGACGCGGAAATGGTGAGCAAGCATCTCGACGGCTGGGAGGGAGTCTCGCTCGTAGGCCTCGACTATCTCTTCATCGAAAATGTCGGCAACCTGGTGTGTCCGTCGAGCTACGACCTGGGCGAACGCATCCGCGTTGCGCTGCTGAGCGTGACCGAGGGCGAGGACAAGCCGCTCAAGTACCCGGGGCTTTTCAACTCGTCCGATGCGGCGGTGATTACGAAGATCGATCTCGCGGTTCCCTGCGGCTTCGACCGCGAGCTGGCGCTCAAAAACATCAACGAGATTCGCCCCGGCATCCGCGTCTTCGAGACTTCGGCCAAAACCGGCGCGGGAATGGACGAGTGGCTCGCCTACCTTTTGGAGCAGGCGCAGCCCTCCTGAGTACTGCATGTGAGCTCAGAGCTCAATGAGTCATCGCACCATGGCGTTGCCAAGTCGCGGCCCGGATCTCTCCCGTGCTCCGCAATTCACTTCTTGAACTTCCGCAACGCAAGCCGCGCCGCGTGGTAGCCGCACATTCCATGCACGCCTCCGCCCGGAGGCGTCGACGCCGAACACAGATACAGCTTGGGCGCGCACGTCGCGTAGCCGCTCGCAGTCGGCCGGAAGAACATCTGGCGCATCGTCATTGCACCGCCGCTGATGTCGCCGCCAACAAGGTTCGCGTCCATCGCCTCCAACCCCGCGGGCGCGGAGACGTGTCTCGTCAGCACACAATCGCGGAATTCCGGCGCAAAACGCTCGATCTGCGACTCAATGCGCTCTGTCATGTCGACCGTCGACCCGTTGGGCACATGGCAATAGGCCCACAGCACATGTTTTCCATCAGGTGCGCGTGATTGATCAAAAAGCGTTGGCTGCGCCACCAGCACAAAGGGCTGTTCGGCTTCGCGCCCATTTGCCACGGCGGATTCGGCGGCCGCAATTTCCTCAAACGATCCACCCAGGTGCACCGTGATCGCTCGCTGGCAATCCGCGGCGCGCCACGGTACTGGCTGTGAAAGCGCGTAGTCGACCTTGAATACGCCCGGCGCGCGCTGGAACCTTTCCAGCTCGCTTTTGTATTTGGGCGAAAGCCGCTCGCCGGCGATCGCAACCAGTTGCCGGGGCGCGGTGTCGAAAAGCACGAGCTCACTGCTCGATTCCAACTCGCGGAATTGAGCCGCGTCGATCCGGGACGAAGTGTGCACCGTGCCGCCCAGCGTCTTCAGATAACCGCTGAGCGCTTGCGTAATGGCTCGCGCGCCGCCCCGCGGAATCGGCCAGCCCACCGCGTGAATGGTGATACCGAACATCCATCCAATGGTCGCGCTCAGCGGCTGGTCGAGGCTCAGAAACGAGTGACCCGCCAATCCCGCGAAGATGGCCCGTGTGCGTGGGCTGACGAAGTGGCTCTTGGCGAAGCCTTGTGCGGATTGAATCGCCGTCAGGCCGAAGCGCGCCATGCGCAGCGGATGATGCGGGATCCGCAATGCCGGCCCAAGCGTGTCTTCCGCAAACTCCATCCAGTCGTCGGCCGCAGGTTGCATCAAGCTCCGCCACAGCTTCCCGTCCGCTCCCAGCGCGCGTTCTGCGTGCTCAAGGTCGTGCTCCAGCACCACGGCCGAGCCATCGTCGAGCGGGTGCACCAGCGGCGCTTCTCCGTGGATCCATTCCAGTCCGTGATCCCCAAGAGGCAGCGCGGAAAAAAACGGAGACCCAGCCGCGAACGGATACACTGCCGAGCCGAAGTCGTGCAGAAACCCCGGTAACGTGAGCGGAAGCGTCCGCACAGCGCCTCCCGGCTCGGCTTCGGCTTCAAACACATCCACGCGCATCCCCGCTTGCGCCAGCACAATGGCCGCGGCAAGCCCGTTCGGACCCGATCCAATCACGCATGCGCGGCTCATCGTCTCATCTTCCTCCGGACAGATCGTCCCTTAGTCGTGGGGCG
>JBEKAJ010000207.1:0-6661 GCA_050018295.1 Occallatibacter sp.
GTCACCCTTACGTTACCGCGCTGACGCGGCAACTCCGACTCTATGCGTTGAAATTGCGCCTCGGTGATCTCCACCTACTCACAATATCATAAAAACTCAATTAGTGTTAACACGCCCTAGAGAGCAAAAAGCAGAGCGTGTCTCCTTTCTGAGAGCTGGTGGGCGGCTCCGTGTGTCGGTTGGCTTGACTGGCGCGCTGGGCCGCCCACCGTTTTTCGGCCACATCGCACTCGAGACGGCGCGTAAAACGACCGTAACTCTTGTGAATCGGCGAAGTTGCGAGATGCGGCCCTTTGGAATCAGGAAGTTACGGCGAGGGCCCACCCGTAAGTCCTTTGCCATGAGATATGAAGGTATGGCATACGGGGGAGGGGGAGGAGGGTATGGGGATGTACCGAATCGTCAACACTTCAGGCCCGGCGGCCTACCAACTTGCTGAACAGATGCTTATTCTCCCTTCAGTTGGCTACCGGCTACCGGCAGTGCATCGTCCCTGTCTTTCTGTTCCCTGGTCCCCGATCCCTGATCCCTGCCTTTACCCCACCCCCCTACCTGTTTTGTGAAACTGTGAAACTGTGAAACTGTGAAGTCTTTGGAATCAATGCCTTACAGCCATTCGCTCCACAGTTTCACAGTTTCACAGTTTCGTTTTTGAGGGTTTTGTATCGAGACTTGTCCGCCGCGGCGGGCTAACAGCGCTAGCTCCGCTAACACCGCTAACTCCGCTGTCTCACGCGTCGTTCTTCTTCACCAGATACTCCTCGACTAGCACGCTCACCAGAACGGCCGTCGGGATTGCGACCATCGCTCCGGCAATGCCGCCGAGCGCCGAGCCCAGCAGCAGCGCGACGAAGATCGCGAGCGCGGGAAGCTGGACGCGGCTCCTCATGATGCGCGGAGTCAGCCAGGAGTTTTCGATCTGCAAATAAAGCACGAAGAAGATGGCCACGCCGAGCACGCGGCCCCAGCTATCGATCGCGGCCACCAGCATGGCCAGCACTAGCGAAACTGCGGCGCCAAGAACCGGGATCAGGTTGAGCAGGCCGGTGACGACGCCAAGCACGTAGGCGTAGCGAACACCCAATGAGAGATAAACGATGGTGCTCACGGTACCTAGAATCAGCATCAGGCTCAGTTGGCCAACCAGCCACTTCTCCATGCGGACGGCAGCGCGCCTCAGCGTCGCGTCGAGCCGCTGCCGCGGCTGCGCGGGGACGAACGAGAGGAACCATCGGTACGCGCCGTCGCCCTCGAGAATGAAGTAGAGCGTGAGCACAAACCCGGCGATCACTTCGACCAGCACGCCTGCCCACGCCTTGAACGAGAGCAGCAGGTACGCAGCCCCGCCGCTCAGCCAGCGCTGGATCCACGAGATCATGTCGGCGGCGTCGATGCGATCGGCGTAGGGAACCTCTCTGACCTTGGCCAGGATTGCGGGAATGCGGGTGGGTAACTCGCCCGTCAGGGCCTGCAGATCATTGATGATCGGTGGCAATGCGAAAAATCCAAACACCGCGAACGCGCCGGCCACGGCCAGCAGAAGGATGAGGATGGCCGTTGATCCATGGAATGGCTTCCAGCGGCCGATGCGAATCTGCGTCGTGGCCCGCACGATTGGCGAGAGCACCACGGCAAACAGCGCGGAGACATAAAGCAGCACCAGCACGCCGCGAATCAGCCACGCCACGTAAAGGGCCAGCGCCACGGCAAACGCAAAGAGGATGGTACCGCGAACGCTGCTCGCTTGTCGGGCGGGCTGATTCATACGAGGCAATCCTTACATGCCAGGCTCATGGGCGGCGATGATCGTCTGCCGTTCACCGCCCGCCGTTACTGGCCTCCGCTGATGATCGACCCCAAAATGCCGCCAACGACTCCGCCGCCAACGGCCGCCGGCCCGGCTTGGGTTACCTCCGGGTGCGGCAGATACTCATAGATCTGGTGCGCCAGCCGCGAGATGGGCAGCGTTTGCAGCCAGATTGTGCCCGGACCGACCATCCGCGCCAGAAAGATTCCGTCGCCGCCGAAGATCATGTTCTTGATCCCCGGAACCGTGGTGATCTGGAAACCGACCGTGGATTGGAACGCGCCCACATGGCCCGGATGCACAAACAATATCTCGCCGGGGGCAAGGTTCTTCTGGATGAGCTCGCCCGACAGCTCGATCCACGCCGTGCCCACGCCGCCCACCTTTTGCAGCAGGAATCCATCGCCGCCAAAGATGCCCGCGCCGAGCGACTGCTGAAAACCCACACTGATGGTGACCTGAGGCGTGGCGCACAGGAATCCGTGCCGGTGCACCATGTACTCCGGCCCCTGACCAAGCTCCACAGGCACGATGTGGCCAGGCACCCTGGTGGCAAAGGAGACGGAGCCCTGGTACTGAATGGCGCGGTACTCGGTCATGAAGATGCTGCCGCCGCCGGCCACGCGCTTGATTACGCCAAAGAAGCCGCCACCCCCGCCTGCCTGCGTGTGTGTCGTCATCTGGACTGACGCGGTCATCCACGAGAGCTCTCCGCTCTCTGAAAACACGCTCTCGTTGGGATCGAGCAGCACTTCGAGCACCGGCATGGTGGTGCCCAGAATCCGGGTTTGCATAAGGAGTCCCTCCTGTTAGTGACCAGTGTAATGGCAGCAAGGCGCGTCAGCAGCGAATGTTTGTGGAAACGAAGCTGGCTGGCCGGGGCTGTGAATTGAAGGCTGGTTTTGACCGGCTGGCCAAAGGTTATTGCTCGTTTCGGTGAGCAATGATGTAGTCCTTGATGCGGTCGTAGACATCGCTCGGGAGCACGCCATGATCGAGCAGATCCTGCTTGGTCCGATAGGGGCGAAAGCGAACGATGCGTCCGGCCCAGCTCGGCGTCATCCCGGGAACTTTGAGAAGGTCATCGGCGCTGGCGTGGTTGATGTCGACACGCGCTTTGGGCGGCGGGATGGCCTTTGTCTTCGGTGACGCATGCGGGGCGGCCGACTGCGCGCGACTAAATGCTCCATTTGCCGCTGTGGCGATGCAGACCGCGAGCGCAGCGATTGCCGTGAATTGCTTTCCTGCTCGCACAGATTCAGTCTCCGATCAGGCTGCGCTTGTCATGCAGTTGTCCAGGTGGGCGAGCACGTGGGGCCATGCATCCTCGTGCCGTTTCTTCGACTCCTCGTCGGGAAAGCCGGCGTGCGTGAGGCGGAGCCGCGTGCCATCGTCTTTCGCAATCAGCTCCACCGTCACCTGAGTCTCCGCGCCCTTGGTTCCGGCGGTCAGCCATGTGAGTTCAACAAGCCGAGGGCGCTCCATGCGGAGGAAGCGGCCGTAATGCGGATGCCGCTGGCCTTTGAACTCGGTTTCGAAGAAGAACGCCGTGTCGACCCTACCCTTGATCAGAACCGATCCGGGCTCGGCAAACCAGCGATCAAATTGCTCCGTCCAGGCGCGGAAGAGCACATCCGGAGATGCCTTCATCACGCGCTCACAGGTAAAGGAAAACGGTCTTGCGGTAAGATCGGGCGTACGCATGGGCGAGGATTCTCCTTTCCAGGATTCCCGCATGAGGGTCAACAAAACCATTTGACACCAAAAGGGCTTTGCCCGTACCTTGAAAAGAGATGCAGAGCCTCCGCCATCACGGCTATCACCACCACGGGACAACCATGCCGGCGGACTGCCATGGCCTGAGCTAATCGGCCAGAGAGATCGAAAAGAAACACCCAAGCCCGCCGGCGAATGACGCTGGTGGGTTTTTTCGTGTTTGCAGAGAAACTTCAACTCCTAACCGGGGATAAAGACAGGATGAGAGATGAACGAGAAGACAGCGGCAATTGATTTTGACAAGATGGATGGCCTTGTGCCGGGGATCGTGCAGGATGCGCGTACGGGCGAGGTACTGATGCTGGGCTTTCTGAATCCGGCCAGCTATACCAAGACGCAGGAGACCGGCTTTGTTACCTTTTGGAGCCGCACCCGCCAGAAGCTATGGATGAAGGGCGAGACCAGCGGCAACCGGCTCCGCGTGGTTTCGGCCTCGACCGACTGCGACAACGACACGCTGCTGTTTCACGTGGAAGTGGAGGGCGACGGCCTGGTTTGCCACGAGGGCACAGTGAGCTGCTTTACCAGGCCGATCACGCTCTCACCCCAACGACAAAGACCCGCCGTTGGGGACCCCGGCCTGGGCGCGGAGGTGAGCCGTGGCTAGCAAGCTTCGACTGGGAATTCCCAAAGGCAGTTTGCAGGATGCGACCATTGCGCTCTTCAAGCGCGCAGGATGGAATATCTACGCCGACGGCCGCTCGTATTTTCCTTCGATCGACGATGGCGACATTGAATGCATGCTGATTCGCGCGCAGGAGATGGCGCGCTACGTGGATCACGGCGTGCTCGATGCGGGCTTAACCGGCATCGATTGGGTTGTCGAGAGCGGCCTCGACGTCGCTAGCGTGACCACGCTGACCTATGCAAAACAGAGCCGGCGCAAGGTGCGCTGGGTGCTGGCCGTGCCCGAGGCGAGCGGATTCGAGAAGGCCGAGGACCTAGAAGGCAAGATCATCGCCACGGAGCTTGTGGAAGTGAGCAAGCGCTACTTTGCTTCGAAGGGCGTGAATGTGAAGGTCGAGTTCAGTTGGGGAGCAACGGAGGTGAAGCCGCCGATGCTGGCCGACGCGATTGTTGAAGTAACGGAGACGGGCAGCTCGCTGAAGGCAAACCACCTGAAAATCATCGACACGGTGATGGAGAGCGAAACGCACCTGATCGCCAGCAAGGCCGCGTTGGCGGACGCGTGGAAGCAGCAGAAGATCGACCAGATTGCGCTTATGCTGCGCGGCGCGATTGACGCGCAGGCACAGGTAGGGTTGATGCTGAACGTCAAGCGCGGCGACCTCGAGGGCGTGCTGGCCGTGTTGCCGGCTCTGAATTCGCCGACGATTTCGCAGTTGAGCGACTCGGAGTGGGTTGCGGTGAATACGATTCTCGAAGAGCGCGTGGCCCGCGACGTGATCCCGCGGCTGAAGGCGGCGCGCGCGGCGGGAATCGTCGAATACCCGCTGAACAAAGTGGTGCTGTGACGAGAAACGAACGATGAAGCTGATTCGGACCACAGGACGAAACGCACCGAAGGCAGCGGAGACGCTGGCTGCGATGGAACGCCGCGGCGGCGCGGCGCTGGACGCGGTGCTGCCCGCGGTGAAGCGCATCGTGGCCGATGTGCGCAAGGGCGGTGATCGCGCGCTGCTGCGCTACGCGACGAAGTTCGATGGCCTCGCCGGGCCGAATGCGATGCATGTAACAAAAGAAGAGATGGCGGCCGCTTGGAAGGCGCTCTATCCAGCTCTGCGCGATGCGCTCACTACGGCTGCCAATCAGATTCGCGATTTTGCGAGACGCCAGATGCCGGGATCGTGGAATGATTCAACCGTGGAAGGCCTGACGACTGGCCAGCTTGTGCGACCGCTGGGGTCTGTTGGCTGCTATGTGCCCAGCGGACGGCATCCGCTGCCTTCTACGCTGTTGATGACGGCGATTCCAGCATTGGTCGCAGGCGTCAAGCGGATTGTTGTGGTCTCGCCCAGGCCCGCGCTTGAAACGCTGGCCGCGGCGCACTTGCTCGGAATCGACGAGTTCTATCGGCTCGGTGGCGCGCACGCCGTGGCAGCGCTGGCCTACGGTACCGAGAGCCTGCCGCGCGTGGACAAGATTGTTGGACCGGGAAATCTTTACGTGACCGCGGCCAAGCGCCTCGTCGCGTTTGACTGCGCGATCGATATGCTCGCGGGACCAACGGAGATTGTGGTGACAAGCGAGCGCGGGAACGCGGCCGACATTGCGAGCGATCTTGTCGCGCAGGCGGAGCACGATCCGGAGGCGCTGGCTGTCTTTGTGACAACGCGCGAAGAGTTGGCACGGGCGGTAATGGCCGAAGCGAAGGAGCGCAGCCGCAACAACACCGTGGCGCGCGAGGCGCTCAAGCATAACGGAGTGGTGGTTGTGGCAGGTTCGGTTCAGGGGGCGCGCGAGATCACGAATCGCCTTGCGCCAGAACACTTGACCGTGGATGCTGCAAGCGATCTTGCCTGGGTTCAGAATGCAGGATCGGTCTTCGTCGGCCGATGGTCGGCGCAGCCCATGGGCGACTACATCTCCGGGCCGAATCACACGCTGCCTACGGGCGGTATGGCTCGGGTGCGCGGCGGATTGAGCGTGAATGACTTCTTGAAGCTCATCACCGTGCAGCAGTACACGGCGCAGGGCGTACAGACGCTGGGACCGAAGGCTGCGCTCCTGGCTGAAGCAGAAGGACTGCTCGGCCACGCAGAAGCTATTCGTACTCGCATCAGGAGGAGGGCCCGTGGCTGACGCAACAACAACAGTGGCTCCCGTGCCAAGAGTGCGTGTGCGGTCGATGAAGGAGTATCACCCTCCGCTGGGTAGCCGCGATGCGATGCGGCTGGACTTCAACGAAAACACGCTTGAATGCTCGCCGCGGGTGCGCGAGACGCTGGCGCAGATTTCGGCCGGAGCGCTGACACGATATCCCGAGCGCGCGCCTGTGGAGGCAATCGTTGCCGCGCATTTGGGGCTGCGCGCGGAACAGGTGGCGCTGACCAACGGCGTAGACGAAGCGATTCACGTGCTCTTCGAAACGTTTCTCGAAGCGGGCGACGAAGTCTT
>JBEKAJ010000208.1:0-6646 GCA_050018295.1 Occallatibacter sp.
GGAAGAAGGCGTATCAGGAATTATGCTTGTGGCCCGATTCGCCGCGCAAGCGGCCATTCTGTTCGCCCCGCTCACAGCGCGGCCAGAAAGTTCTGCAAGTCCACCAGTTGCTGCGGATTCAGGTTCATTTGGAAGCGCGTGCTGTAGAACTGCACCACCTGGCCCAGGTTCGCCGCCGAGCCGTTGTGGAAGTATGGTCCCCGTGCTGCCAGCCCGCGTAGTCCCGGCGCCTTCAACCGATTCACGTCCGCGCATTGTCCCGTCTCGAGCGCCACTCCCGGATCGGTCGTCACGTATACTACCGCATTCCCGCCCGCGTTCGTGCAACCGCTGATCTGGTATACCGGCAAATTTGGCTCGGTCAGCGCCTGCAACCCGCCAACGATGTTTGCATCCGTCTCGCTCGCGATCACATGGCTTGTGCCGATGTCCATCGTCAGCGGCAGCGAATGCGTTCCGATGTTCGGCGCGTCGTGGCATGTTCCGCACGTTCCCACAATCACCGCCGGGCTGCCCAGCGCGGGGTTGTCATTCAGCCCGTGCACATCCGTAATCTGCATCGGCGCGCTGTTGAAAATGTCCTCGCCGCGCGCAATGCTTGCCTGCGCTGGATTTGCGCTTGCCTCCCACGCCGCAAACAGAGTAAACACCACCGGATTGAACTTCGCGCCTTTCGGATCCTGGCCGAATGCGTCGTTGATCCCCGGATAGTAACCCTGCGCCGCCAGCGCCGCTGCTCCTCCTGTTGCCCCGCTGCCAGTGAGCGGCCCCGCCTGCGTATCCGTCGCCTCCGCCGTAAAGAGCCCCTCCTCAAACGCCACCAGCTCGCTCAACTGCGCTGCCGTTGGAGCTGCGCTCCCCTGCTCGTGGGTCGCAATCGCATTCGCCGCCTGCGTGCTCAGATCCGTTTCTAGATTCGCGCTCAGTGTCGCCGCCGTGTTCAGCGGAGCGCCGGTGAACCGCGCGTCCCACATCACCTGGCTCAGCATCTGCAGGCTCGTGGGCGGCAGCGGCCGCCGGTACACCGAATACGTCTTCTGCCCCGTCGACGGATTGGTCACCGCCGCGCACCCATACGGATCCTGCGCCACGGCCATCGTGAACTGCGCGCTCGCGGGCAGCGCCTCGGCAATGCGGATCAATCCGTTGTTCACCACCAGGCTGTGCCCCGTGCTGTCGCTCGTAGCCACCGTGGGACAATTCGCGCCATCCACGGCCGCAAACAGTGGATCGCTCCCGTTGCTGCTTGCAAACAGCGCCTGCGCACTCGTGGCGCTCAATCCCATCCCCTGGCTCAACTCGTGGCAAGTTGAGCAGCTCCGAGTATTCGTTCCAAGCGCCTGAAAAAAGATCCCGCTCGGATCGATGCTCCCTGTCGCGCTGAACGTCGATTCCGTCCCGCTCGGCGTTGGATACGGCTGCAGGCTGGGAATCAGGTTATTCGGCGGAGGCGTCGTCGTTCCCGTCGTCGTGCCGCCCCCGCCGCATCCCTCCAGCACGAACCCCGCCGCCGCAACGAGCAAGATCCCCGCCGCGACCAGCAAAAACGTCCGATGCCTCGCGATCGTCAATCGGCCTCCGCCTTGTTTGTGTGGAGTTTCGAACCCAGAGGAATCGTGCCCCTACGCTCCGAAAATGCTCAACCGGGAATATCTACGAGAATAGACGCCTCGCGTGTGGCTTAGATAGACGCATGCCCGAAAGGCTGGCCTCGAACGGTTCGCCGCCTACTTCCGCATCTTCGCCCGCACCCACAGCACGCCGAAGAACGGCAGCGCAACCAGCAGCACCAGCACGCCCGCGGGAAACCCGACATAGCGGTACGTGTCCACGTAGCTCACCGCGTGGCCACCCAGCACGTTCCACCCTAACAGAGCGAAAATTGCCACGCACGTCGTCGCGAAAAACGTCAGAAACGCTGACGCCACTGCCAGCAGCAGGCTCTGGAACAGGCTGAACCCTTCCAGCGGAAACCCAAACACCGTTTTTCCTCGTCCGCCCTGCGCCGGTTGCTCCATCATTCTTCAACCCCTCTCGTCTAGAATACAAATTCATGGCCAGTGCTGCACAAATCGAGCTGTGGCAAGCTGATAAAGTCGCCACCCAGGTCGCTATGCTCGACGCCCCCAATGGGATTCACTACGCCAGTTGGGGCGAAACCCGCGTCCCCGACTCCGACCTTGAGCGTCTTGTCGCCGCCGTCCCCGCCCCGCTCGCTCCTGCGCTTCGCCAGCGCGCCTACTACTTCGTTCCCCTTGCCATCGCCGATACCGGCGAGAACCTCGTCGCCCCCGCCTACACCGTTGAGCTTGGCGACCGCGCCGTCTGCCATCGCAACGCCACCTTCGGCGACACTGAGGCCGTCTTCCTTTCCACGCGCCTTGTCGAAGACCGCTTCGGCCTCGCCTTCGAATTCTTCATCAACGTAGCCCACAACTTCGTTGAGGCGGCCGG
Organism: Occallatibacter sp.; assembly: GCA_050018295.1. GTDB lineage: Bacteria > Acidobacteriota > Terriglobia > Terriglobales > Acidobacteriaceae > Telmatobacter. The sequence goes on from JBEKAJ010000208.1 coordinate 2,455, forward strand.
CGTTCCCGACAGCTTCTCCACCCTCGTCTGGTCGCAGGCCGAGGCGCAGGTCCGAGGCGAATCCAGCCAGGACGCCTGGGAGGCCCGCCGCCGCGCCCTCGAGCCCCACCCCGGCGTCAAATCCCCCGGCGCCAACAGTATCGACGAGCGAGCCCGCAACGCCTTCTTCGAGGCGTCCTTCTCCGATGCTCTTGCCATCTACATGCTCTCCCTCGCCGTCGACTTCGACTACCACGACCTCCGCGAGCGCGAGTATCCGCTCCTCGCTGCTCCCGCCCTCGCCGAGCGCCTCCGCCACGTCGCCGCCCTCTTCCCTGCCAACTCCGGCTACGAATTCCAGATCCACTACCGCCGCAAAGGCTAGACCCTTGCGACCCGCCAATCAAAATCGGGAACCACGCAACCTGATCCATCAACTGCACATCCGCGAGAGTCGGCCCGCATGAACGTCCTTCTATTCGGCGCTACCGGCATGATCGGCCAGGGAGTTCTTCGCGAATGTCTGCTCGATTCCGGCGTCGCGTCTGTCGTCTCCATCGGCCGCTCGGCAACAGGCGTCTCTCATCCAAAGCTGCGCGAGATCGTTCACGCCGATCTCACCAACTATGCGCCCATCGAATCGCAGCTCTCCGGTTTCGACGCCTGCTTCTTCTGTCTCGGCATCTCCTCCGCGGGCCTAACCGAGGATCAGTACGCGCGCGTCACCTACGACATCACCCTCCGCGCCGCTGATACGCTCGCCCGCCTCAGTCCCAACCTGACCTTTGTCTATGTCTCAGGCCAGGGAACCGACAGCTCCGAGCACGGCCGCATCATGTGGGCGCGCGTCAAGGGCCGCACAGAAAATGCCCTTCTGCGCCTGCCCTTCAAAGCTGCTTTCATGTTTCGCCCCGGAGTCATCGTGCCCCGCTTCGGAGCACGCTCGCGCACTGCGCTCTATCGCATCCCCTACGCGCTTGCCCGTCCGCTCCTTCCGCTCTTGCGCCGCGCCTTTCCCAATCACGTGCTCACCACGGATGAAATCGGCCAGGCCATGCTCCTCGTCGCCCGCCACGACGCACCCATGCCCGTGCTCGAAACCGGCGACATTCGATCCCTGCTCACTCGTCCCTCAGCAACCTGAACCCCAGTTCCCCCGAGTTCCAGTCGACCACTGCATGCAGCAGCATCGCCGGAAACAGCGACGCCGAACTGAACGCCACGAATGCCATCACCAGTCCCACGACCGCCGTCTTCGGTGCCTGCGCCCATCCCAGATAAATATGCCCCACTCCGAACATCGCCGAGCTCACCAGCACCGCCGCCACCGGCCCCATCCACGCCATCAAATACCAGATCAGGAATCCGCGGAAGAACAGCTCCTCTGTCACTCCCGCGGTCAGTGACACCATCCAGAACAGCTTCCGCTCCACCTCCGTGTGCGGCAGCAGCGGCTCGGCATAGGCCAGCTTCGGCCGCAGGCGCTCAAACGTCTCCGGCCGCTTCACTAGCGCCGCCCGCTGCGCCACCAGAACCCCGGCCAGCAGCGCCACGAACCCAAACCCCGCCCACAGCCGCATCCCCGGCGGAATGCCCATCGTAAACGGCGTCACCGTGCCCGCCAGCATCAGCCCGCTCCACGGCCTCGCCTTTGCCGCCCAGTAGCCCAGCAGGCACGCCGCCGGAACCCACTCCCCGATCATCACCGTGCCGTAGAATGCCGCGCGCACTCTGGGCGCTCCCGTCTTCAGCCGTGCAAGATACCGCGGCCACGTCCACTTCCACTCGATCAGCGGCACCGCCACGAGCAGCACAAACAACGCATCGTCAAGGATTCCATGCGGACTATTCATCAGATTCCCACCAGCATACCGCCAGTCGCTCCATCGCGGCTCCGCTCGGTCGGAATCACGCACGAAAAGCTGGAAGCTCAAAGCTGAAAGCTGTAAGCTCTTTTTCTGTTCCCCGTCTCTCTCAATGCCCCGGAACAGGATGATTCGGCGGCGTGCCAATCGGATGACCCGGCTCCCGGACCTTGCCGCTGGCTGCCCATCCCATCGCCACAAACCAGCCGAAGACCGTCCATCCCAGCAGAATATCCACCACCGCGATCCAGGCAGTCGATTTGCAGTCCCGGTACAGGGCCAGCCCCGTTGGCAGCAGATACACCAGCGCCAGGGCCACAAACAGCACCAGATTCAGCGGCGCCAGCAGATCAGCGTTGTGCCGCTCCAATCCCAGCGCCACAATCGCGATGACGCCCGCGGCCAATCCCGCGATCACAAGCAGTCGCAGCAGATTGTTCATTTGCCACCTCCTCTGGCGAAGCCACCGTCGATGTGTCCCGCGGCCACGTGACCCAAGTCGCCGCGACCCCAGGGAAATACAACCTTTCACGCAGCGGAGCAGGGCACACTCACATTGGCTTTGCCTTCGAAATGTGGCCAGAATGTTAGCGCCGTCTCAGGCAACCTGCAATCGGATCTTCCCGTCATCCGGTGCCATTCCCGGTGCATCCACCGCTGCCCGCAGCCGGCATCACAACGCCCAGCGCCTGTGGAGCACTCGAACCAGTGCACTTCCGCGCGCAGTCTGTCGGCGGCATCACAATCGACCCCGCCAAAAGATTGTTCATCGTGCCAAATCTACATTGAATTCAAGCGAGAAAATTCACCCTACGCAAATCGCCTGCAGCCACCTCAATTAGCCGGGCACCCCAACCCTGCTGCGTCATCTTCGTCGAGCCTTTGAAGGATACGGGCTTCAGCCCGTACATCCATCCAACCCATTTTTCGAGATGCAAATTCCGCGGCGAAGCCGCGCTCAAATCCTCGCCTCAAGACCCCATCGACAATCCAGCCAGTCCCCGCCCGGCATCGCGCAAGTACCGCTTCCCACGACCTGCCTTCACAGAACCACCTCGGAATCTGCGTAAGCTCCGTGTCGTCTGCCACTTACGGGCTCCGGCCTCTTCGGGCCACAAAGGCGCATGTCAGGCTCTACTCTGTGGTTCCGTGTAGTATCATCTCCATTCATCGAAGCAATCGGGGATGGGCTTTACAACCACTCGTGCTGCTGCAATCTAAGGGGAACCGCCGCGCGTGGTATCGGCAATTCAGTGAGGTACTTGAACACATGAGCACGGTGAAGAAATGGAAAAGCTGGCTCGGGAGGGTGGGGTACCCGGAGATGCCGCGGGCTGAAAGGCGAATCCCGTCCGGGTTTGCAGCCCGGCGCGCCAGCCACCCGGATTCGCAGCCGGCCACCATCAGAGATATCAGCTCCACCGGCCTTTATTTGCTCACACCGGAACGCTGGCCCCTTGGTGAGTTGATCCCATTGACAGTGCAAGTGGAAGGGTTGCCTGAGATGAGTCCCGGACCCCAGTTTGCAGTCGAGGCGCGGGTTGTTCGGCATGGCGATGATGGCATCGGATTATCGTTTGTCCTGCCCACAGGCCTCGATCCAAACCTCTGGGGAGCTCTGGTTGCAAACTCAGTCGTCCTCACCGAACCGAAAGACATCTTGTTCACGCTCAGGATGCTCCGAACCATCCTGTTCCTGTGCCGGCTATGTCACGCCGAAGCCGACGAAGCCATTCTGTTGCTTGGCGGAGAACTGGATCAGACCAGAACTGAGGCCGCTTTCGAGATTGCTCATGGAGCGGAAGAGCTCCTGGCCTCGGAGCCCGGCGCCGGCAGCATGCGCACTCATCCAAAGCTTGCCGCAGGCATTTTGAAATATGGGTCATGGTCGTCCGATGATTTGACAAAGCAGTTATGGACGGGTCTTCTGGCCTCATCTTGCACTGTGGACGGAACCGGCGAATCCAACCTCGAATTCATGGATCTGCTCGTCAACCTTACACCGATCCAGAGCCTGATCTTCATTACTGGATGTAAAAAGGCGCTGGAGCGAATGTCAAAAACCGGCGATCTTCCCCCGGCTCGAATCGTCTTTACGCCGCAAGAGATGAGTCAACTGACTGGTATATTCGATCCCTCCAGGATTGCGATGGAAATCGCTTATCTATTCAACGCGGGATTAATTGATAAAGTCTTCGATTTCTCGTCGTATATTCCTACTGAAAGCTTTGATATCACTCCTTCTCGTCTGGGTCTGCAACTGTACAAGCTCTGCAAAGGGCATCTCATTCAGCCGCATTCACCGCTGCGCGAACCCGCCCAACGCTCGCCGTTTTCATCCTGAGCGA
>JBEKAJ010000209.1:0-6646 GCA_050018295.1 Occallatibacter sp.
TCCACATGCACGGCGTCGGAGCGCAGGTCGATGCGCACGCCGAGCGAGTCTTCCATTAGCTTTAGGTTTTCATCGCGGGTCCCAAAAAGGGGCTCAAGATTGGGCGTGATCTCCAGGGCGATCTTCAAAGGGTTCTACGTCCTCCGGGACGGGTTAAGGTTGTCCGGCAGCGGTCCCGTAAGGCTGCTGCCGGAGTGTTTGTAATTAGGTTATCGGCCACTGGCACGGCCTGCGCGAGAACCGGCCGCTTTGACGGCCAGCTGCGCCTGCGCGCGCCCCGGCAGGGCACTGCAAGGCAAACGGTAGTTTGTGAAGGGAGCCAGACGACGCGAGGCAAACCCAGGTCCAGCTTCCTGGCCGCCTTGCTGATCCGCGTGTTGGGGTCGCGTACCAAATCCGGTATTGCGAGAGTAGCGCCAGTCGCGCAGCACGTCAACCATCGCACCATTACTTTTGATGCATTGGTTCCCTTGAAAGATACCTCTAAGGTCACCGCGGCGTCATCCGATACACTTCTCTCAATCTCCGGCTGCCCCGAGAAACCCACCCGAGGAAGCATGTTGCAGTCCGCACTCTATATCGTTGTTCTCGTTTCCATCGCCGCCGCATTGCTGGCCGTGGCCGTCTTCCGCACCCTCCGCGTCAAAACCAAGGCCGACTACCTCGTCGCCGGCCGCTCCCTCCCCGCCATTGTTCTCGTGCTCACGCTGCTCACCTCGTGGATTGGCGCGGGCTCGCTCTTTGCCGGCGCTGAGAACGCTTATAAAAACGGCTTTGCTGCGCTTTGGCAGCCGGCCGGCGGCTGGCTGGGTTTGTTGCTCATCTACTTTATTGCGCCTCGGGCGCGCAAGTTCGCCCAGTTCACGCTGCCCGATCTCCTAGAGGCGCGCTACAACCAGGCGGCGCGGGTCCTTGGCACCATCGCCATCCTCTTTGCTTACGTGGCCATCACCAGCTACCAGTTCAAGGGCGGCGGCAATGTCCTGCATCTCATCTTTCCCGGCGCCGTCTCGCCGGAGCTTGGCACTTACATCATTGCCATGTTCGTCATCGTCACCACGGCCTTGGCCGGCATGTCGTCTGTCGCGTATATGGATGTGGCCATCGGCTCGCTGGTCACGGTCATCTGCGTCGTCGCCACGCCCATGCTCTTCTTCAAGGCCGGCGGATGGACCGGCCTGCACGCTGCGCTCCCGCCAACGCACTTCGAGGTTCTGGGCAACCTCACTCTGCTGCGCGCCCTCGAGTTCCTCGTGCCCACCATGCTGCTCATGCTTGGCAACCAGGTGATGTACCAGAAATTCTTCTCGGCTAAAAGCGAGCGCGACGCCAGCATCTCCGTTGTCGGCTGGATTCTCGGCACCCTGCTGCTCGAAACGCTGATCGTAGCCATTGCCGTCTTCGGCTCGGCGCTCTACCCCACTGGCGAAGTCGCCCGCCAGCCCTACGAGATCATTCCCTACACGGCGCGCCACGGGCTGCCCGCATTCATGGGCGCGCTGCTCCTCGGTGCGGTCTTCGCCAAGGTCATATCGACAGCTTCGAACTACCTCTTTTCCCCGGCCTCGAACCTCGTCGAAGACGTTTTCGTGCGCTACATCGCGCCCGGCGCGTCCAACAAGCGCGTCCTCATCGTCTCGCGTCTCGCCGTGGTGCTGCTCGGCTGCTGGGCGCTCTATCAGGCCATCTACGCGCCCAGCATTCTTGAGAAGATGCTCTACGCCTACACCATTTACTCCGCCGCGGTCACGCCGGTGGTCCTCGCCGCGTTTTATTCAAAGCGCGCAACGGCCTGGGGCGCGGTCGCAGCCATCGCCTCCGGAACCGTCGTGACTCTCGTCTGGGATGCTCCCGGTTTCAAGCAGTTTCTTCACCTTCCCGCGCTCCTCGCCGAGCGCGACGCTATCTTTCCAGCGCTCTTCGTCGCCGTCGCCGCATTGGTCGTCGTCAGCGTCGTCACGCCAAAGCCCACAGCCGAGCAGTTAGCGACGTTCGCAGAGTAGGCCAAGCGCGTAGTTTCTTGGCTGAGGGTCAACCGCCAGAAACCCTGCCAACGTATTGGCGACGCTTCCCGGGAAGCTGATTTTGCAATACTTATCCGCTACGGAAGGGTGCTAAGAAACTTCTCCATCTCGTCGATCACTTGCACCTCATTCGAGCGGTGGACGTAATGGTCTGCGTTCGGAATGCGAACGACGCGGGCGGTTGGAACACCGCGGGCGAAACTTTCGGCTCGTGCCGAGCAGGCCGCCGTATCCGCAGCAAGTCGCGCTGCTCTGCGTTCCGGGTCGTTCGGAAAGAAGTGACTCCAATCGTGAGGGCAGGCAAAGATTGCGAGAACCGGAACAGGGATGGACGTGTATTTCTCCGCGCCGAAATTGAGCGCGGCCCCGATCGGTGAGCGCGGCGGTAGCGGAGGCATCGTCTTTACATCTTCATTGCTCTGGTGAAGAACGGTCTCGAAGCTTGTGATTGCAGTCTCGAGTTCGTGTAGCTTCTCCTGCTCATCAACCCCACCGGCTTCAATCTCTTCAATGCGTTTCTTGATGCCGTTCATCTCGATCTCTACCTGGGGGTGCGCGGGATCATAGAAAGACCAGCTCGCGACGGCATCAAGATAAATGAGGCCGGATACCTTATTCGGAAAGCGACTGCCGATTGAGCTTAGCTCCTCACCCGCAAGCGAGTGCCCCACCAGTACAGGGCGTTCGATCCGAAGCGCGTGCATGACAGCTAAGACATCGTCTCCCAGACGATCCGCTGAATAGTTCCCGTTCCTCGGTGCCGGCTTGCTGGACCCGCCAAAGCCCTTGCGCGTGATGCCGTAGACATGATTCTGGCCGGTAAACTTCGGAGCAAAATTATCGAATGCGTGAGCAGTGTCTCCGTTGCCCGCCAAGAAGATGAGCGGTCTGCCGACTCCTCCCCAATCAAGCACTTCAAGCCGGACGCCTTCCTCGACGGTGACGAACTGAACCTTGTGCGTTGACGAATCCGTCTGCGCAGACGCATCCAGAGAAACCACGAGCGATGCAACCAAAAAAAGAAATAAAGTCCTCGTTTTTGGCACTGAACTTCCCTCGGAACGATGGTCACTACCAATTTGCCACAATATAAGGAAGATGGGGCCTGAAAAACACCGCAGGGTCCATTAACGAATCCCCCCGGAATCTCGCCTGACCATTGGTCACCGTCTCATCCCAACTAACCTGATCGACGCCAGCCGAGAAAAAACTTGCTCCGCCCGCCTACGACCGCCTTACACTGTCCGTGTCAAACCCTTATCCGTATGCCGGTGGCGCAACTCACCCTCGAGATTCGCATCGAGCACGCCCAGTCGCTCAAGGACAGGCGTCAGGTCGTCCGCTCGCTTAAAGACCAGTTGCGGCAGGGCTTCAACGTCTCGGTCGCGGAGTTGGACGAAGCCGTCACGTGGCAGTCGGCGACGCTCGGTGTCGCGGCCGTCTCGCGGTCCCGCGACTACCTCCACGGCCTCATGGAAGAAGTCGAGCGCGCCGCCCGCCGCATGACCACCGAACTCGGCGCCGACCTCGCCGACTCCTTCTGGGATTACATCGAAAGCTGAGCCCACCGCGCCGGCTGGCACTGCTTCCATTTCACGTTGCATTCAAAGATCACGACCGGGTCCCAACTCGCGCCGTAGGCGCAGTAGAAATTAGCCCCGTGCTCCAGCGTGGGGAACCGAATTCAACATTTGGGAACGGAGTCCCGTAGGGACGGCCCTGCCACGGAAAAAGCCGCAGCTCCCCGTGCTACGCTGGGTCTTGCCCCCGGGAGAATTCGTTTGCAGTCCGAACGCTTCGTCATTGCCGTTTTCGAGTTTGTTTTGCTGCTTTTCTCGCTCAGTTTTCATGAGTGCGCGCACGCCTGGATGGCTTCGCGCCTCGGCGATCAGACGGCTCGGCTCCAAGGGCGCATTACACTCAATCCGTTGGCCCACATCGACCCGGTCGGGACGCTGCTTTTTCCCGCCATGGTGATCTTTGGGCCGCTCATCGGTTTCAGCGTTCCTTTCATGCTGGTCGGCTGGGCCAAGCCCACGCCCGTCATCACCCGCAACTTCAAGAAAATCGTGCGTGACGACAACCTCACCACCCTCGCCGGCCCCGTTTCGAACCTGATTCTGGTGCTGTTGGCTCTGGCGGGTCTTACCATCATGGCCCTCACCATGCCGAGCGGCGGGGCCATGGTCCGGTTGTCATTCGCTGTCGCATTGGGCATTGCCGAGGCCACCGGGGCGCAACCGGTTGCCCTGCTTTTCTCGCTCGCCATCCTCATCAATCTCTCGCTCTTCTTCTTCAACCTGCTGCCCATTCCGCCCCTCGACGGCAGCCGGGTGGTGCGCAATATGCTGCCCTATAACGCGGTGCAGCAATACGACCGCATCGGCGGCTGGATCAGCTACCTGCTCATGATCTTTGTGGGTGGCTTCGTTCTCCGCCTGCTGCTCACGCCTGCTCTGGTCCTCGTCTTTTCCTTCCTTTTGCGCCTCTAGCGCCTAGCGTTCGCTGACGGTCCTCCCGCTACAATGGAATGAGGTTTTTAACGCTTTTTTAAGAGAGCGCGGCCGGCTTTTATTGGGCCGCCAAGGAATCCAAAGGCCCCATGCCCGATCCCGCCATTCCATCGTCCCGCCCGCGCGTCCTCAGCGGCATGCGCCCCACGGGAAAGCTTCATCTGGGCAACTACATGGGCGCGCTGGCGAACTGGGTCAAGCTGCAGGATCAATACGGCTGCTACTTCTTCATCGCTGACTGGCACGCGCTGACCACGGAATACGCAGACCCCAGCCAGATCGCGCCCAACACCGTCGAGGTGATGCTCGACTACCTCGCCGCCGGCCTCGACCCGGAGCGCAGCGTGCTCTTCCTGCAGAGCCGCGTGCTGCAACATGCCGAGCTTTCGCTGCTCCTGGGCATGAGTACTCCGCTCGGCTGGCTTGAGCGCGTCCCCAGCTACAAGGAGATGCAGGAAAACCTCGCCAGCAAGGACCTCACCACCTACGGATTCCTCGGCTACCCCGTGCTGATGGCCGCCGATATTCTGCTCTACCAGCCCGATTTCGTACCGGTAGGCCAGGATCAACAGGCGCACGTAGAGTTGACGCGCGAGCTCGCGCGCCGCTTCAACCAGTTCTATAAGCTCGGCGATCGCGAAGTCCTTCCCGAGCCCAAGGTCCTGCTCACGCCCTCGCCCAAGCTCCCCGGCACCGACGGCCGCAAGATGTCGAAGAGCTACGGCAACACGATTCTCCTGAGCGACCCCGAGCCTGTCGTCCGCCAGAAGCTGAAGACCATGGTCACCGACCCTGCTCGCGTCCGTCGCACCGACAAGGGCGATCCCGACAAATGCGCCGTCGGCGACCTGCATAAGGTTTTCTCAACGCCGGAAACGATGGCCAAAGTCTATGAGGGCTGCCGTTCGGCGGGGATTGGCTGCATCGAATGTAAAGGCTGGGCCGCCGATGCGCTGGTGAAAATACTCGAGCCGATCCAGCAGCGCCGCGCCGCCACAACTGAGAAGCAGGCCATCGAAATTCTGAGCGCCGGTTCGCTCCGCGCCGCGGCACGCGCCGAGCAGACCATGATTGAAGTGCGCAACGCCATGCAAATGTCGTTGACGACCGTCACGCCCGCGTGAGACAAACGCGGAAACGCGCCGGATGAACGACAGGAACGAACCACGGGAAGCAAGGGGCTAACGGGCCAGGAACGTGCAAGCGATGGAAGTGAAACTCCCGTGGTGGCGTTGGGCGCTTGAGTTTGCATTGGGCGGAATTCGCTCCGGATTTGGGCTCTTCCGCCGCAACGGAAGAGTTGAAGTCGGCTCCGACACACGCGCGGAAGCGTTCGTCGCCGAGCCTGAGAACGAAAGAGTAGAACTCAGCGCAGAAGAAAACGCCGAGCCCGAGAGTAGCCTTGAGCCCGAGAATAGACAGAGTGAGCTCGGATCGATCACGGAGGATCCCGCAGAGGCCGAAATCGAAGAAATTGAATCGATCGCGGAAACCAGCGTCGCCGAAGAACACCCCGAGCCTGATATTGCGCTGATCGGCCTCGAAGAGCCTGAAGAGTTGGAAGTACAGGAAGAAGAGATTGCGTTGACGAGAACTTCCCCACAACCCGAAGAGAGCGCTACCAGACCCACACACGAAGTTGCGCCCGCGCCTGTACCCGAACCGGCCCCGAAAGCTCAGGCAGCTCCCGCGCCGGAAACGGCGCCTGTTTTGCCCTTCGACCCGCCCGTCGCCCTCGAACCGACGCCCGCCGAGCCAACGACCGCCGAGAAAGTGGCCGCCGCACTCAAAGCACGCGGCGTCGATGCCGAGCAGTCGCCCTTCTCGGTCTTTGTCGGCGAGGTCTACGACGGCCCGCTCGACCTGCTGCTCGACCTCATTCGCAAGCAGGACATCGATATTTACGACATTCCCATCGCCAAAATCACGGCGCAGTTCCTGGCTTATGTCGACCACTTGCGCGCGAGCGACATGGATGTGGCCGGCGAGTTCATCTATACCGCCGCGCTGCTCATTCACATCAAGAGCAAGATGCTTCTTCCACGCGCGCCTGTCGGGCCGGAAGAGTCGACCGAAGATCCCCGCCGCGAGCTCGTCGATCGCCTGCTC
>JBEKAJ010000210.1:0-6604 GCA_050018295.1 Occallatibacter sp.
CTCTGCTCGATGCAGTTCCTGGCCTCACGGTCCTGCATCAGAGCGGAACGCGCAACTTTGAAGCCACCCACCTCGCCTACGCAGCCAGCGGGGCCGACCCTGCGCGCTGGCTGGTGCGGCCGTTCCTCGACGAAATGGCGGCGGAGTTTGCCCGGGCGCATCTGATCATGTCGCGCAGCGGCGCGTCGACTGTGGCAGAGGAAGCGGCGGCCGGCAAGCCCGCGCTGCTGGTTCCATTTGCCGCCGCAACCGACCAGCACCAACGCCGCAACGCCGAAGCCATGGTGGCAGCCAAGGCCGCTGTCATGCTCGATGAAAACGATCTGGGGATTCCCGACAAACTGCTCTGGATCCTCGCCGGCTTGGTCACCGATTCCGGCCGCCTGGCTGCGATGGCCGCTGCCGCGCGCACGCAAGCGCATCCGGGCGCGGCTGAGCGCATCGCCGACAAACTGGCGGAACTGGCGGGGAAGCAGCGGAGCTAGCGGAGTTGTCGGAATTAGCGGAGCTAGAAGTGACGCCTACGGTTCTAAATCTTGTGCTCGATCAGGGCGGCCGAGATCATCGCGATGTAAACAATTGTCAAGGTTATCCAAAAGCCATACCTACCCAACCGTACGGGTTGCCACGGGAATCCAGTCCTGGAACGGTTCTTGATCCCTTGCCATAAAACGAATGCCACACAAGGCGGAACAAGGACGAGAACCCAGATTATCAAGTGCATAGCAGCCCCCGCGTGATCATCATAGCGGAGCTGAGTTGTAGAGGCTGGATTTGATCGTCGCGGAGCTGCTGGCACGGTTCGTCTGGCAGCACAAAGAAAAAGCCCGCCTGCCGAGGCAAGCGGGCTTCGTCATCAATCAGCGGATCTTTAATTCTCCGCCGTAAGCCGGAATTACCGGTGTCCACCGCCGCCGTGGCCGCCGCCTCCGCCGTGGAAGCCGCCCCCACCGCCGCCGCTGAATCCGCCGCGTGAGCCGCCACTGTATCCGCCGCCGCTATAACCGCGTGCCACTCCGCCACCGGTGTACCCGCGTGCTCCGCCGCCGGCATATCCGCGTGCTACGCCACCGCCTGCATAGCCGCGACCAGCATAGGCGCCGCGTCCGCCGTAAGCGTATCCGCCACGGTAGCCATATCCGCCGCGGTAGCCGTATCTGCCGCCCCAGCCCCGTCCGTACCACGGCCCGGCGCCGATAAAGAGGCCGCCGACAAACCAGTTAGGACCGTAATAGCCATAAGGCGCGCAGGCATAGGGGTAATACGGGTAATAGCCCCACGAGCAATCCGGGGGACCGTAATAACCGTAATATCCGGGATCAACTAGCGCGGGCCCGATGCCCACCCCTACCGCGACCTGGGCGTTCGCAGAGACAGCGGCGAACGGCAGAACCACAAGCATTGCCAACACAACCAACGAAAGTTTCCGCATGACATCCTCCTTGTGCTGGCCCGTCCTCGCCTTGCCCGGACTGGAACCCGGAGTCGCCTCCGGTCTCAGCACCACCCGGCCTCTCTCATTTCGTCTTCTGGCCGGCCTTCAATTCATTAAACGCCGTTTTCGCCCTTTTGTTGCGGTCCGATGAGAGAATCCGTCATCCCGCCCGAAAGAGCAACAACTTTCCCATTTGCCTCGCCTTGGTCTTCACCCCAAAGGGAGTTACGCCACACCCTAAGAGACGCTTGAAACCGCGAAACGGCCTAAAAAAACGGCCCCTCCAGTTTGGAGAGGCCGCATGGTGCAGGCAGCAGAAGGCGGAGCTACCTGCGAAAACGTTCAGGGGCGAAATGCCGGTCGAAGTCGCGGTGGTAGAAGACCGGCCCGCGGTCCACAACGATGCCGCCGCGGAAGACTGGGCCGCCAAAGCGAACCCCGACGAAGTTCCAGTAGCCGGGCACTCAGTAGCCGTTGTCCCAGTAGCCGTCAACCCACACGTATCCCGGTCCGGGGCATGGCGGAGCTGCAACTGCACCCGCGCCAACATAAACGCCGATTCGAGCTGCCTGAGCAGGCGCCGCGCTCAACGCCAGAGCACCGGCTGCAAGTGCCGCTCCTAACAAACACTTCTTCAGGCACTTCTTCATGCTGCCCATAATCCCTCCATTCCGTGCGGACCGTTTTCTTGTCCGCCCTCGGCTCGCCACCACCTTGGGGCTTGGTCCTTGCCGCCCCCTAGGCTCGCCGGTTCTGTCCAATGCAAACACCAGAGCGGCGGAAGGTTGCGGCGCAGCGCGAAATTAAAACGGCGCAACTTTCCGTCGCGGTTGGGTTTATGGCGCGTGCTTTTTCGCTGAAAAACGCCCTTTCCGGGCCGCCGCGATATCCTGAGAAACGATTGATACCGGTGACCACTGCTGCACGGCCGGCGCAAATCTCGCCACACGCCACCGCCCGGCTAAAGGAGATCTTGATGAACCACGCCCAAGGTACGTTCACTGTCGACATTCATCCACTTGTCCCTTCTCCCGCTGAAGGAATCGGGCGCTTCTCCATCAACAAGAAGATCCATGGCGAGTTGGAAGCGACAACCATCGGTGAGATGTTTACCAGTGGCGATCCCAAGGTCGGCGCTGCGGGATACGTGGCGATCGAGCTCGTCACAGGCATGCTCAGCGGCAAGCAAGGCAGCTTTGCGCTGCAGCACTCTGCCACCATGGATGGCAACGGCCCCAACATGCAGGTGATCGCGGTGCCGGGATCGGGAACGGGCGAGCTCAAGGGCATCGAGGGCACGTTCACGATTCGCGTCGAGAATGGGCACCACTTCTACGAATTCGAGTACGCGTTGCCGGAGTAAAACAGAGATCAGCGCTCAGAGATCGGAGATCAGTTTTCCCGTGCTGCAGCCAACCGCAGGTGACACCACGCGCCTGTCTCTTCTGAACCGCCTCAAAGCTCCAGGCATCCGGTCGCTGATCTCTGCTCTCTGCTCTCTGATGTCCGATGTCTGCTACCCTGATCCTTCAACCCAATGTTTGCCACCTCGCAGCACGCGCACTTCATCGGAATTGGCGGCATCGGCATGAGCGGCATCGCCGAGATCATGCTCAACCTGGGCATCAAGGTGTCGGGCTCCGATCTGAAGCGCAGTGCGGTGACCGACCGGCTGGTGCAACTGGGAGCTACGATCTACGAGGGCCATAACGCGGCCAACGTGGCCGGAGCGACGGTGGTCGTGACGAGCTCCGCCGTCACCGCAAGCAATCCCGAGGTGCGCGAGGCGCAAGCGCGGAAGATTCCCGTCATCCAACGCGCGGAGATGCTGGCCGAGCTGATGCGGCTGAAGTACGGCATCGCCATCGCTGGCATGCATGGCAAGACGACGACCACGTCAATGGTGGCCGCGGTGCTCTCGGCAGGCGGCCTCGATCCCACGGTCGTCGTCGGCGGGCGCGTGGATGCGCTGGGCTCCAACGCGCGCCTCGGCACTACGCAATATCTTGTGGCCGAGGCCGATGAGAGTGACCGCTCGTTCCTCAAACTGTCTCCCATCCTCGCGGTGGTCACGAATCTCGATCGCGAGCACATGGACTGCTACCACGACATGGCCGACGTGGAGCGAGCCTTTGTCGACTTCATGGATCGCGTTCCGTTCTACGGCGCGGTCACAGCCTGCGCGGATAACGCCCTGCTGAAAGGGATTCTGCCGCGCGTGCGGCGGCGCGTGTTCACCTACGGCATGGCCGCGGAGGCTGACTACCGGCTCGAGCTGCTCGATTCCGGACAATCGCCGAGTTCGGCTCCGGGGCAGGGAAGCAGCTTCTCGCGCTTTCAGGTGCACACGGCTGCGGGTCCGCTCGGTCCTTTCGAGCTGCACGTGCCTGGGCGGCACAATGTGCTCAACGCAACTGCGGCTGTCGCCATCGCCCACCAGCTTGAAGTCCAGCCGGGCAAAATCGCCGAGGGACTAGCCAACTTTCGCGGAGTGGACCGGCGCTTCCAGCAGCGGGGCCAGTCGCGCGGTGTTGCGGTGGTCGACGACTACGGCCACCATCCCACCGAGATTCGCGCCACTCTCGCCGCGGCGCGGGAGTGCGCGCGCGGCCGCATCCACGTTGTCTTCCAGCCGCACCGGTACTCGCGTACCGCGGACCTTTTAGACCAGTTCTCTGACGCGTTTGGCGACGCCGACACTGTGATTGTGCTGCCCATTTACGCGGCCAGCGAGGAACCCATTCCCGGCGTGACCGCTGAGCGGCTTGCCGAGCGCATTCAGGGACCAACCGTTCATTTTGCCGCGGAGTTTGGCGCTGCGGTCCAGTTGGTCTCGGAAGAAGTCCGCGAGGGCGACCTGATCCTTACCCTCGGCGCAGGCAGCGTGAGCCTGCTCGCCGCTCAAATTCTGGCCGCGCTGGAATCAAAGCCCTGATTCCTGACCGCTGACCACCCTCCGCAATCTCCACCCCGTAACCCCACGGATACCCCCGGCCATCTCACTGAAAACAGCCATCTCAGCGCGGGCTATAGTGAAATCTGGCGACTCTCACGACCCGGCTCAGGCGTGGCGAATCACTTGGCGAATCAGGGGAATACGACAAACCGGCCCACTTTGTGGGAGGACGAACCGCCCGCGGAGATTCGCACGCGGCGCACGCGGGACGATTCTCCTTTATCGGGGCAGTTCCGTCCCGGCGCTGCGGGTAGGCGCGGTCCGGGAATGCCGCTGGAGTTTGACGATCCGGATGGCGACGGCGTATTGCGCCCCACTGCGGATCGTTTCGGCACATCAAAACGGCCCTGGTGGCGGCCGGCAAGCACGGTAGGACGCGTGTTTCTCTCCGCGGGCGCGCTGCTCGTGCTGGGCGCCTTCACCACTGCTTGCCTGCTCGTGCGCCACTCTCTCGAACGCGACGCGCGCTTCCGCATTGCAGGCACCGGGGACATTCAGGCCACCGGACTTACAGAAGTCAGCCGATCGGAGATGATGCCCGTCTTCGGCGAAGACATCGGCCGCAACATTTTCTTTGTTCCCATCGACCAGCGACGCCGCGCGCTTGAACAGATTCCCTGGATTGAGCGGGCCACGGTGATGCGTGTGTTGCCGAACCAGATTCGCGTCGCTGTGGTGGAGCGGCAGCCGGTCGCATTTACGCGCCACGGCGAGCAAATCGGACTTGTGGACGCAAACGGAGTTCTGCTGGCCATGGCGCCGGCAACGATGGCCAAGCACCACTACTCGTTTCCTGTATTGACGGGAATCGATGCCGGCGACTCTGCCGACTCGCGCAAGGCGCGCATGGACGTGTACCTGCGCATGATGGCGGAGCTCGACGCCGGCGGCAAGCACAACTCCGAGCAGATCTCAGAGATTGACCTCACCGACCCTGAAGACGCGCGTGTGCTGATGCCGGAACAGGGCGCCGACATACTGGCGCACTTTGGCGAGGATCGTTTCCTTGAGCGCTACGAGCGCTACCAGGCGCACATTGCGGAATGGCGCCAGCAGTATCCGCACCTCGCGGCGGTGGATCTTCGCTACGACAACCAGGTAGTGCTGCAGATGGTTTCGGGCAAGGAGGCCGCGGAGGCCGACGGCGGCGATTCAGCCGCCGCAGACGGGCCAAAGAATGCGCAGGCCACTCCTTCCGTAGGCGCGCCGCCAGCCGGCGGAGCGGCGGTGAAGGGCCCTGCGCCGAAGAAGAACAAACCGGCGCAAGACAAGGAGCACGCGGCTCCATCGAAGCGGGCGGCCGCGCAGAGCACAACGAAGCGGAACTCCGCTTCCACGATCCGTCCGGCAACGACCCAGGGCAGCAAAGATCGCTCCCCGCGTGGTTCTGCTGCGACCGTGACGCAGGGCGGGTAAACGACTATGGGCCAGAAGCAGGACAACCTAATTGTGGTGCTCGATATCGGCAGCGCGTGGACGCGCGTTCTGGCGGCCGATGTGAATGAGAGTGTGTTGCGCTATCGCGGGCATGGCGTTGCGCCATCTGTGGGAATGCGCAAGGGGCTGATTGCCGAGCTTGCGCCCGCGGCCAAAGCGGTGCGCGCCGCCAACGAGCAGGCCGAGCGCGTCGCCCGCGCCAATATTGATGAGTGCGTGGTGGGCATCGGCGGTCCGCACGTTCGCGGCGTGAATACCAACGGTGGATTCCAGTTGAGCCGCGGTATGCGCGAGATTACCGGCGAGGACGTGCGCGCCGCCATCGGTCGCGCGCGCGCCATCGAACTCCCCGCCGACCGCGAAATTCTTCATCTGCTGCCGCGGCAGTTCATCCTCGACGAGCAGCCGGGTATCTTCGATCCCGTAGGCATGGTGGGCGCGCGGCTTGAAGTCGAGCTGCACATTGCCACCTGTGGCGGCAGCGCATTGCAAAGTGCTGTCACCTGCGCCAACCGTGCCGGGCTTGAGGTGTCGGAGGCGGTGCTGGAGTCGATCGCGGCCGCCGAGTGCACGCTCTCGGCCGACGAGCGCGAACTGGGTGTGTGCGTGATTGACATCGGCGCTCATTCCAGCGATCTCGCAGTCTTTTTCGAGGGCGCAGTCGCCTACACTGCGTCGGTCCCCATCGGCGGAGCGCACTTCACCAACGATCTCGCCATTGGATTGCAATTGCCGATGGCGCAGGCCGAAGAGCTGAAGCGGCAGTATGGCAACGC
>JBEKAJ010000211.1:0-6581 GCA_050018295.1 Occallatibacter sp.
AGAAGATCCGGCATACAGGACGCGGCGGACGCCCGCGGCGCGGGCAGCGACAAGCAGATTGACGGTGGCATCGACGCAGTTGCGATTGGTGGCAGCGGGATCGGCCACGGAGCGGGGAACGCTGGCCAGCGCAGCCTCGTGAAAGACCACCTCCACGCCGGCGCAGGCCCTGGAGCAGACCGCGGGATCGGCCACGTCGCCCTCGATGAAATCCATGGCATCGAGGCCGGTGAGGTTCGCGCGCTTGCCGGTGATGAAACTATCGACGCCGCGCACGGTGTCGCCGCGCTTGAGCAGGGCCGCGGCGATGGAACGGCCGATAAAGCCTGCGGCCCCGGTGACGAGATACTTAGCCAAGTTCGTGCTCCAGGCAATAAATGTTGCGCGCCATGACCAACGGCCCGCACAGGCTAGGATACTATCGGGAATCGTAGCGTATTTCGATGATGAATGTTCTTCTGCCAATTCTTTCCGAGCCCCAGCACTTTTCTGGCTGGGAGAGAGCTGTCTTCGGGGCGCTCGCGGCCGCTTCCCTCTTCGGCTTCTGGCGGCGATTCGGGCCGATCCTGGGCAGAATCCTGCAGTCAAAGAAGGACCCCGACTTTCACCTCTTCCCCATTGGCCGTCGCGTGCGCGATTTCGTCTGGGAGGTGATGTTCCAGGCCAAGGTGATTCGCGAGCGGCCGCTGGCTGGAGTGGCCCACGCATTGGTCTTCTGGGCGTTCTGCGCCTTTGCGCTGGTCACGTTGAACCACTGCGCGACGATCTTCGGGCTTGGCTTTCTCGATCCGGCGGGGCGCTTGGGACGATTCTATTTCGACTTCGCGGCATTCTTCGCAGCTGCCTGCGCCGTGGGCATCCTCGCGCTGTTTGTACGGCGATTCCTCGTGCGGCCCAAATGGCTCGGCGCAGTTTCCTGGGAATCCGGGCTCATCGCGCTGCTGATCTTCGCGCTGATGATCACGTATCTGGCGGCGTTCTTTGTGCCCGGAACGAGCGATGCCGCGCGGGCGCTGTGGTGGGCGCACACACTCACGTTGCTCGTGTTTCTGCCGCTCATTCCGCACACCAAGCATCTGCATCTTGTTTTGAGCCCGTTTACAGTTTTTCTTTCGCGGGGCGGATTCGCCGAGATTCCTCCGCTCGCAGACGACGAAGACTTCGGGCTGGTGGCGGGAAAGGATTTGACGCGGCTGGTCAGCCTGCAGGCCTACTCATGCGTGGAGTGCGGGCGCTGCATGGAGCATTGCCCGGCCAACAGCACCGGCAAGCTGCTCAACCCGAAAGAAATCGTGCTCGGACTGCGCGGCTATCTCAACGAATACGGGCCACATTCGGAGGAGCCGCTGCTGGGCAAATACAACGCGCAGGAGGCAGCGTTCGAGTGCACAACCTGCGGGGCATGCGAGTTTCAATGCCCGGTGGGCATTGAGCATGTGCCGATCATCGTGGGCCTGCGGCGCGGGGCGGTGAACACGGGCGCATGGGAAGACGATCACGGAGCGAAGCTTTTCCTGGCTTTGGAACGAGGCAACAACGCGCTGGGCATGAGCGTGGCGGAGCGCGATAAGTTTGTCGAGAAGAATTCCCTGCCCCTCTTCGATGGGACGCAGGAATACTGCCTGTGGCTCGGATGCATGGGCGCGTACGACCCGCGCGGGCGTGAGATTGTGGTAGCGCTGGTGCGTGTGATGCGCTACCTCGGCGCGAGCTTCGGCGTGCTGCGCAAAGAGAAGTGCACAGGTGACCCGGTGCGGCGGCTGGGCAACGATTTGCTCTTTCAGCAACTGGCCGAGGCGAATCTTGAGGCCCTCAAGCAGAATCGCGTGAGGAAGATCGTGTCGATCTGCCCGCACTGCGTGCGAACCATCCAGGAGGATTGGAAGGCGTACGGAACGCCGCCCGAGGTTGAGCATCACAGCGAATTCCTGGCTCGCTTCGCTCACCAACTTCCGCCCATCCAAGACCAGGAAAAGATTGTGTTCCACGATCCGTGCTATCTGGGGCGGTATCGCGGAGTTTACGAGGAACCGCGGCGCGTGGCCGCGCTGGCAGGAACGTTGGTGGAAGCTCCGCGCTCGCATGAACGCAGCTTTTGTTGTGGCGCTGGCGGAGCATTAGTATTTCTCGGCGAAGAAAAGGGCGAGCGCCTGAGCCATGTGCGCGCGGCGGAGCTGGCGGCAACGGGCGCGAGCGTGGTCGGCACGGCCTGCCCCTTCTGCAATACGATGTTCCGGGATGAATTCGCGACAAAAGGCGAAGGCGCGCCAGGGTTGATGGACATTGCGCAGTTGGCGGCGAGGGGATTGCCGGATTAACGGCAAATGTGAACGGGAGAGCTCGAAGATGAAAATCGTGGTTGCCATCAAGCAGGTACCGGAGCGCGATGCGCCAGTGCGGATTGCGGCGAGCGGAAAGTGGATTGACGAGGCCGATCTGCAGTGGGCGATGAACGAGCCGGACGCTTATGCGCTGGAAGAGGCGCTGCTTTTGAAGGAGCAAGCCGGCGGCGAGGTGATCGTGGTCAGCGCGGGGCTGGAGCGAGTGGGTTCGACGATTCGCGAGGCGCTGGCCAAGGGCGCGGACCGCGCGATTCACATCGTCTGCGACGACTTGAACGGGCGCGATGCGCTCGGCGTGGCGCGGCTGCTGGCTGCGGCCATCCAACCGGAGAATCCCGACCTTGTGCTCACAGGGCTGCAATCGGAAGACGTTGGATTGGGCCAGACCGGCGTGATCCTCGCCGAATTGCTTGGGCTGCCGCACGCCACCCTGATTCTTCACGTTGAAAAGACTGACGCCGGGCTCAATGTGAAACGCGAGCTCGAGGAGGGTTGGTTCCAGTCGATCGAGTTGCCCACGCTGGCGGTGTTGACCATGCAATCGGGTGGAAACAAGCTGCGCTACGCCACGCTGATGGGCATCAAGCGCGCCAAAACCAAAGAGCTGCGGACCGTGAGCGCAGCGGAACTCGACGCGGATGGCGCGCCGACAGTCGTGCTCGAGCAGATCGCCGCGCCAAAGAAGCAGAAGTCCACGCAGATTCTGCCCGGCTCGGCAAAAGAAGCAGCAGTGGCTCTGGTGGAAAAGCTGAAGACGGAGGCGCGCGTGTTATGAGTGTTCTTCTGGTTTTGGAGCAGAGCGACGGGAAGATCAAACGGGCCAGTTGGGAAGCGCTTGCTGCGGCCCTGCGCCTTGGGCCCGCGGAGAGCATCACGGCGGCTGTGATCGGCGCGCAGACCGCGGCGCTGGCTGCGGAGGCGGCTGCAAAGCCCGTGGGTAAGGTCGTTCGCGTGGAGCATCCGCTGCTCGCGCAGTACACGGCGGATGGGTTCTGCGCCGCTTTGCAACAGCTCATCCAAAACGAGAGCCCCACGCAAGTGGTGTTTCCGCATACCTACCAGGTGCGCGATTACGCACCGGCTCTTGCCTGCCGCATGGGCCAGGTTTTGATCGGCGATGTGGTGGGAATCGACGACGGACCGTTGTTTACAAGACAACTCATGCAGGGACGCCTGAACGGCAGCTACCGGCACAGCGGCAATGGACCGTGCTTCGTCTCGGTGCAGGCGGGAGCGTTTAGGACCGACGGTATCGATGCATCGGCGACTGCGGGACCGGCGCCGATTACGACGTTCACGCCAACGATTGATGCTGCGCAGATTCGCTGCAAGCCCGGTGAGCCGTTCCGCGGCTCGGAGCAGACGGTCGATCTCGGCTCGGCGCAACGAATCGTGAGCGTGGGACGCGGCATCAAGGAGGCGCAGAACTTGCCAATGGCGCAGGAGCTGGCCACGGCGCTGGGCGCGGAGCTGGCCGCCTCACGGCCCATCTGCGATAACGGCTGGCTGCCTATGGAGCGGCAGGTGGGCAGCTCGGGCCAGACGGTTGCGCCGCGACTCTACCTCGCAGTAGGAATCTCGGGTGCGATCCAGCACCTGGTCGGCATGAAGGGCTCGCAGTGCATCGTCGCCATCAACAAAGATCCAGACGCGCCGATTTTCGAAGTCGCCGACTACGGAATCGTCGGGGATCTGTTCGAAGTGGTTCCCGCGCTGACGGAGGCGGTGAAGGCGGCGAAGCAGTAGAGCGTCCCCAGTCACCGGCAGACGTACAAATCCGGGCCGCAGAGATCCCTGGTGATTTCCTTCGAGCTTGTGTTGCAAACGGCAGTGTGCTGATATGTTATGGTTCCTTCTTTGCCACGTACTGCTGTTTGGTGGAGAGCGAACTTCGATGCTTGCACCAGAAACTTATGTCGCTGCGTTGTGCCTCACGATTCTAACCATGCTGTGCTGGGGATCGTGGGCCAACACGCTCAAGCTCTGCCCAGGCTACCGCTTTCAGCTTTTCTATTGGGATTACGTGATCGGCATGGGAGTGGGCGCAATCTTCTGGGGCCTTACGGCGGGCAGCATGGGAGATGCGGGGGCGCCATTCCTGAGCGATCTGACGCATACAGCAGTGGGACCGATGCTTTACGCCGCGGCGGGCGGCGCGATTTTCAACGTAGCGAATTTGCTGTTGGTGGCTGCGATCGAAGTGGCGGGGATGGCGGTGGCCTTCCCTGTCGGGATCGGCCTCGCGCTGGTGATCGGCGCAGTCTCGAATTACATCCTCAAGCCGGTCGGGAATCCGTTGCTGCTGTTCGGCGGAGTCGCGCTGGTCGTGGTGGCTATCATTCTGGACGCAGCAGCGTTCAGGAAGCGCGAAGTCACGGCCAAAGCAACGACGGCGCGCGGCATCGTCATCAGCCTGGCGTGCGGCGTGCTGATGGGGTGCTTTTATCCATTTGTGGCGCGCGCGTTGAACAGCGCGCAGGGCGTACCCGCGCCCGGGCCCTACGCGGTGACGGCGTTCTTCACGATGGGCGTGATTCTTTCCGCCTTCCCCGCTAACTGGTTACTAATGAAGAGGCCTCTGGATGGCAAGGAGCCGGTGGACGGCGCCGGCTACTGGCGCGCGCCGTTCCGCTGGCATCTGGCAGGAGCGCTGGGCGGAGCGATCTGGTGCACGGGCGGCGTGGCGAATTTTCTGGCCTCCGGCGCGCATCTGGTGGGGCCGGCGGTCTCCTATAGCATTGGTCAGGGTGCGACGATGGTCTCGGCGTGCTGGGGTGTGTTTGTGTGGCGCGAGTTCGCCGGCGCTCCTCGCGCAGCCGCCGTGCTTCTGGTTCTGATGTTTGTCTTTTTCCTGTTGGGGTTGGGATCCGTAGCGGTGGCTCCACTGTTTTGAGGTTGGGTGAATGAGTGATTCGCGCAAACCAATTGTGGTGGTGGGCAGCATCACAATGGATCTGGTCACCCGGACGCCGCGGATTCCGGCCATCGGGCAGACGCTGATCGGGACCGGATTTGAGACGACGCCGGGCGGCAAGGGCGCGAACCAGGCCGTTGCGGCGGCGAGGCTTGGCTATCCAGTGGCGATGGTCGCCAAGGTGGGCGACGACACCTATGGGCCAGCGCTGATCGATAATCTGCAACGCGCGGGCGTGGAGACGGCTGCAATGTCGCAGACCGGCGGCTCGTCTGGACTGGCGCCGATGTTTGTCGCCGACGACGGACTGAACGCAATTGTGGTGGTTCCGGGCGCAAACGGAAAGATGGATCGTGCCACGGTGGACAGTCATGCGGATCTGATTCGCTCGGCCGGGATGGTGTTATGCCAGCTCGAAATTCCCATGGACACGCTGAGCTACACGCTCGATGTTTGCGCGCGCGCAGGCGTGCCGGTGATGCTCGATCCGGCTCCGGCGGCAGATCTGCCTGAGGAAGTGTGGGGGCAGGTGTCGTGGTTCACGCCAAACGAGACTGAGGCGGCGCACTACGTGGGTGACGGGACTGACGCCGAGGCCACCGCGAGACGTCTGCTTGCCAAAGGGCTGCGCGGCGTAGTGCTCAAACGCGGTGACGAGGGCGCATATGTGGCCGTCGCGGGTGGAAGAGCAGACTGGGTGAAGCCATTCAAGGTCGACGCGATAGACACCGTGGCTGCGGGAGATTGCTTCAACGGAGCGTTTGCCGTGGCGCTACTTGAGGGGAAGGATCCGTGGTCCGCTGCACGATTCGCTAATGCTGCGGCAGCGATTTGCGTCACGCGCAAGGGCGCGGCTGCATCAATGCCGTCGCGCGCCGAAGTAGACGAGTTTCTTCGAACGAATGCGTAATCGGCCTTTCACATCAGCTCACTATCGCTTCAAATAGAAGAAGTAGAAGGTCGACCTCGCCCGTTTCACTTCCGTAGTCAGCAAGATCTGACAACGGCTAGCGCGCGGCAAGACTTTTCTGCAAGAGTCGAGTCATGACGCTTTAAAAGGAGTGCCTTTGAAGCTGTTTTGTAGTTCCCCACTCGCTGGCGTCGTGCTGTTCACGGCCGCTACTGTCGCGCTCGCGCAAGGCAACTACGAGATTCAGGTGTACGGCTCGGACACGGTTGCGCCGCGGACCACGATGGTGGAGCTGCACTCGAACTTCACCGCCGATGGGCGCCGCTATTATCTGGACGGCGCTGCGCCCACGAATCACGCCGAGCACGAGACGATTGAGATTACGCAGGGGATCAACGATTGGTCCGAAGTCGGT
>JBEKAJ010000212.1:0-6571 GCA_050018295.1 Occallatibacter sp.
AGAGTTTTGTTTGACGGCAAGGATCTGCTCGAGATGAAGCCGGAGGACGCGGCCTGCGAGGGCGTGTTTCTGGCCTTCCAGTATCCGGTGGAGATTCCCGGCATCGGCAACGCGTACTTTCTGCGCTCCGCGATGAACGCGATCCGCAAATTCCATGGCCAGGATGAGCTCGACGCCATGGATTTTCTTCCCCTCTACAAGGAGCGCCTGAAGCTGCTGGAGATGGACGAAAAGCTGATGAACCGCTCAGTGAACGAGGGCTTCTCGGGCGGCGAAAAGAAGCGCAACGAGATTCTGCAGATGGCCGTGCTTCAACCCAAGCTGGCCATTCTGGACGAGACCGACTCCGGCCTCGACATCGATGCGCTACGCATCGTGGCGCAGGGTGTGAACGCCATGCGCAGCCCCGATCGCGCCTTCCTCGTGATCACGCACTATCAAAGGCTGCTGGATTACATTACTCCGGACTTCGTACACGTCCTGGTGGACGGAAAGATCGTGCGCTCAGGTGGGCCGGAGCTGGCGCTGGAGCTGGAAGACAAGGGATACGGCACGACGGAAGCAGATGTGCCTCAGGCATTGCCGGCATGAGCACAACGACAAACAACACGGGAAACGAGAACGCGATGGCGACGGCGACCGGGAAGCTCAGTACATATCTCGAAGCGTATGGCGAACTGATCGCCGAGCGGCAGGAGCGCGACCCGGTGTGGCTGCGGCAGTTGCGCGAGGACGCGTGGCAGCGTTTCTACGCAGAAGGATTCCCCACCACGCACGACGAGGACTGGCGCTTTACCAATCTCGCCGCGCTGGCGCGGACTCCGTTTCAACGCGCGGTGAGGGGCAGCGTTGCTGTTTCGGCGGAAGAGATCGAAAAGTTTCGCGTGCTGGGCACAGGCTGCCGGCTCGTCTTTGTTAACGGGCACTTTGCTCCGGAGCTTTCCGAGGTGAGCAGCTTGCCCGACACTCTCGAAATCTGCTCGCTGGAGCGGGCGATCGCCCAGGGCATGGAAGGCGGCGCGCTTGAAGGCTGCGCTCCCGAGGGCATCGAGCAGCATCTGGGCCGCTATGCCGACGTGGACCGTGATGTGTTTGCCGCTCTCAACTCGGCGCTGTGGGAAGACGGCGCGTACCTGCGCATCCACCGCGGAGCCGTCGTGGAGCAGCCAATCCATCTTCTCTACGTTTCCGCCGGCGCAGGCGCAGCAATCATGACGCATCCTCGCACGCTCATCGTCGCCGAGCCAACCAGTCACGCGGCAGTGATTGAGGATTACGTCTCCATCGGCGATGAAACCGCATTCTCGAACGCGGTCACGGAGCTCGTGGCCGGCCAGGACGCAGTTGTCTCGCATTTCCTCGTCGAGCGCGAGAATCTCGCGGCCTTCAACGTCTCCACGCTGCGCCTCGAGCTGGCGCGCGGCGCCGACGTTTCGTCGCACTCCATTCTGCTGGGCGGCGGCCTGGTGCGCAACAACGTCCATCCCGTCCTCGCCGGTGAAGGCGCGGAGTGCCTCATCAACGGCCTCTTCGTAGGCGCCGGACGCCAACACCTCGACAACTACATGCTGGTGGAGCACGCGCAGCCGCAATGTTCGAGCCGCCAGTTTTACAACGGCATTCTCGATGACCACGCCCGCGGCGTCTTCCACGGCCGCATCGTGGTCCACAAAGACGCGCAGAAGACCGACGCCAAGCAGACCAACCGCAACCTGCTGCTCAGTGACAATGCGCGCATCGACACCAAGCCGCAGCTCGAGATCTATGCCGACGACGTGAAGTGTACGCACGGCGCCACCATCGGCCAAATCGAAGAAGAGCAGCTCTTCTACCTGCGCTCGCGCGGAATCGAGGAGACCTCGGCGCGCAACCTGCTGCTCTACGCCTTCGCGGCGGAGTGCCTCGACCGCATGCCCGATTCGCCGGCCCGCGAGTTCGTCGCAGAACTCATTCGCGAGCGGCTGACGGATCTGGCACGGAACCACCAGCCCGCAGCTTCGGCCGCGCCGGTGGAAGAACAAGCGCAAAACTGGGAGGAAGTGGGATGACCACGGTCGCCCAACCTGTCCTTCACGATCCGCAGCCGCGCGCAGTTGCGCCGAAGAGCGCCCCAACAACCGCGCCGGCCCTCGATCTCGCGAAGATTCGCGCCGACTTTCCCATCCTTGCCGAGCGCATCAACGGCAAGCCCCTTGTCTATCTCGACAACGGAGCCACTTCGCAAAAGCCGCGCGTCGTGCTCGATGCCATCGTGAACTACTACACCCACATGAACGCCAACATTCACCGCGGCGTCCACACGCTCAGCGTGCGAGCAACCGAGGCGCACGACGCAGCGCGGCAAACGGTCAAGCGGTTCCTCAACGCCGCCGACACGCGCGAGATCATCTTTGTGCGCGGCGCCACCGAGGCCATCAATCTTGTTGCGCAGACCTACGGCCGCGTCCACGTTGGCGCGGGCGACGAAGTTCTCATCACGGCCATGGAGCACCACTCGAACATCGTGCCGTGGCAGATGTTGTGCGAAGAAAAGGGCGCGCACCTGAAGGTTGCGCCCATCGATGACCGCGGCGAGCTGCTGCTCGATGAATTTGCCGGGCTCATTGGACCGCGCACGAAGATTGTCGCCGTCACGCACGTTTCAAACGCGCTCGGCACGATTGTTCCCCTGCGCCAGATCATCGAGCTCGCGCACCGGCGCGGCGTGCCCGTTCTCGTCGACGGCGCTCAGGCCGTTCCGCACTTCGCCGTCGACGTGCAGGCGCTCGACTGCGACTTCTACACCTTCAGCGGGCACAAGGTCTACGGGCCAACGGGCATCGGCGTGCTTTACGGCAAGCGTGCGCTGCTTAACGCCATGCCTCCCTACCAGGGCGGCGGTGACATGATCCGCTCCGTGACCTTCGCGAAGACCACGTACAACGTTCTGCCGTTCAAATTCGAGGCGGGCACGCCCGACATCGCCGGAGCCATTGCGCTCGGTGCCGCGCTCGAATACATCACCGGCCTGGGCATGGACAAGATTGCCGCGCACGAAAGCGAGTTGCTGGCCTACGCGACCAATGCAGTCGGCGCGATTCCCGGCATTCGCCTCATCGGAACCGCTTCCGATCGCGCCGGCGTCCTCTCGTTTGTGCTCGACCACGTGCATCCCCACGACCTGGGAACGATTCTTGACCGCGAAGGCGTTGCCATCCGCAGCGGCCACCACTGCGCGCAGCCGGTCATGGAGCGCTTCGGCATTTCCGGCACGGCGCGGGCATCCTTCGCCGTCTACAACACGAAAGAAGAAGTCGACGCGCTGGTCGCGGGAATTCGCGCAGCGCGAGAGGTGTTTGCGTGAGCGTGGAAAACGGCGAACTCGGCGATCTGTACCAGGAAGTAATCCTGGAGCACAGCAAGGCTCCGCGAAATTTCCGCAAGCCGGCTGAGGCCAATCAGCACGCCGAGGGATACAACCCTCTCTGCGGCGACCGCTGCACTGTCTACATCAACATGGACGGCGACGCCATTCGCGACATCGCCTTCCAGGGCTCCGGTTGCGCCATCTCGCGCGCCTCCGCGTCCATGATGACGCAGATCCTCAAGGGAAAAACGAAGGCCGAGGCCGCCAAGCTCTTCGAAGAGTTCCACGGCCTGGTCACCGGCAAAGAGGCCGCGCCGGAAACACCGGATCTTGGCAAGTTGAAGGTGTTCTCCGGCGTCTCCAAGTTTCCCGCGCGCGTGAAATGCGCCACTCTTGCCTGGCACACGCTGCAATCGGCCCTCGAAAACAAGGACAAACCCACTTCCACCGAATAGCGAGAGCGATCCGATGCCGGCTCCCATTCAATCCAGCCCGAACACTGCGCCTGTTGCTGGTCCCTTCCGCGACGAGATGATCTGGCAGCAGTTGAAGACCGTACGCGACCCCGAGATTCCCGTCGACATCGTCAACCTAGGCCTCGTCTATGCGGCATCCGCGGTTCCGCTCGAGGGCGGCGGCAACCGCATCGACGTGCGCATGTCGCTCACCGCGCCTGGCTGCACCATGTCTGACGTGATCAAGGCTGAAGTGGAACAAAAGCTCGCCGCTCTGCCTGAGGTACGCGAGGTGCGCGTCGAAATCGTTTTCGACCCGCCCTGGAATCCCGGCATGATGTCCGAGGGCGCCAGGCTCCATCTCGGCTTCGATTCCGACTACGGCGCAGCATCGGCGGGACCGGGTCCAGCCAGCTCCGGACCGTTCAACATCGTTCGCTGACCGTCAGCCGTCCTCTTCCGGCGAGTGGCCTGCATTGTCCTGCTCGCCGCCCAATTCCTCCAACTGCCTGCGCCAGTCGAGCGAATCGACAAACGACCGCGACTCGCGCCAGTCCGGCTCGACGATCACGCGCAGCTCGAGATAGACCTGCGTGCCCAGCAGCGACTCGATCTTTCGCCGCGCTCCAGTTCCGATGGCCTTCAGCTTCGTTCCGCCCTTACCGATCAGGATCGCTTTCTGCCCGTCGCGTTCGCAGTAAATAGCCGCGGCAATTCCGGTCAGCGGTCTTTTGCCGGGCCTCGGCTTTGCCTCCGCCTCCTCGAATTGCTCGATGACGACCGCCGCGGCGTACGGCACCTCTTCGCCGGTCTCAATCAGAATGCTCTCGCGGATGAGCTCGGCCACCATGAAGCGCAGCGGCTGGTCGGTGTACTGGTCCTTCGGGTAGTAGCGCTCGCTTGTCGGCAGTACATCAACAATCTTGCGCACCAGCACGTCGAGGCCATCGCGCTTGCGCGCGCTCACCGGGATCACCTGCGCAAAGTTGTACTGGTGCGTGAGCGACTCAATCAGCGGCAGGAGCTGGTCCTTGCGCACCAGGTCGATCTTGGTCAGCACAAGAAAGACCGGGCAATCGAGCTTGCGCACCAGCGAGAACAGGAATTCGTCCTCGCTCGCCCAATTAGGTTTGCGATGTTTCGACTTTGGATCGTGAGCTGGCTCTGAGCCAAACTGGATTCTGCGCGTTGCGTCAGCTAACACCAGCACCAGGTCGCGGGATTCAAGCGCTTCGTGAACTTCCTGCAGCATGCGCCGGTCGAGCTGCGATCCGGGCTTGTGCACTCCGGGCGTGTCCACAAAAACGATCTGCGCCGCCGGGCTCGTACCCTTGTGCGCAGGCACTTCCACCACGCCGATGATTCGATTTCGTGTGGTCTGCGGCTTGGCCGTCACAATAGCGACCTTTTCGCCAGTGAGCGCGTTCAGCAGTGTGCTCTTGCCCACGTTTGGCCGGCCGAGAATGGCGACGAATCCTGATTTCACGCGCGATGCACTCCTGATTCAGTGTAGGTCATCTCGTCTTGAGTGGGTGCCCCACTCTCGCCGCGCTTTTGCTTTTGCGGCTAGGGTGGGATGGGATGTTTGAGGAGCCTCTACAGTTATCTCAGTGCTTCACCCGGCCGTGCATTCCTGCCTCAAAGCTGCGGCGATCCAACCGTGGAAGCGCTCGCGCCACCTTGTCGGGAAACAGCGCATAATGCCTTGCCGCGATCAGCAGCTCTGGCACGCACCAAATATCGTCCTTGGCGGTCATCCAGTGCTCGCTGTCCAGGCGCGTCAGGTTCACCGGCCTCGAGTAGGCGCGCAACGTGCGTTCGCCGCGCAGGTTGTAGTACTGCTCAAAGTAGCTCAGCCCCAGCTCGCGCAGCGAGCGGTAAATGGGCGCACGGAAGCGCAACCCAGCGAAATTCGATTTGGCAATGCCGCCCCACAGGCCGCGCTCGCGGTAAAGTGCCACCACGTGGTCGTCGTCGCGCACCGCATCCAGATCCATCAGTAGCGGCGGATACCCATTGACGCGCAGGGCGGCAGCAGCCACCAGCGCCCCCTCCAGGCAATGCCCTTTCCGCTCCCGCAACACGCGCTCGGGAGACCACGCCGTGTCTGCGTATTGGTACTCAAGCACGTCGACGAACTTCTGGATTTGCGCTGGTGTCTTCAGCGCGCGCAGCGTGCGCAGGCTCTCCGCCGACAATCCAAAGCCCTCGCGCCGGTCCCGCTGTTCTCCGCGTCGTCGCACTGTCCCACCTTTCAAAGCCAAAGCTCCAACTCCGTTGGCAGATTGAAATGACGATATAGAAGTGAATTCTATTTCAGTCTTCTTCAAAAAAATGCTTGACCTGTCTATAACTATAGGGTTGACCCTTGGAGTAGACCATGTGGACGGTAACTAAACTCGCCCGGCGGGCCGGCCTTAGCCGGACCGCGCTCTTGTACTACGAATCCATCGGACTAATGCGCGCCCCGGAACGCAGCAACGGGAACTACCGTTGCTACGGAGAGCGCGACCTCAAGCGCCTGCTCGAGATCCGCGCCTATCGCGACGCGGGCCTCAGGCTTGCCGACATTCGCGCCATCCTCGATCGCCCGGCCGGCGATGCGGCTGGCGTGCTGCAAAGGCGGTTGATGGAGCTTGACGGCGAGATCAGGACCCTCCGCGAGCATCAGGCGGCGATCCTCAAATTGTTGAGCCACGGAAGTCTAAGGAGAGAAAAAATGATTACGAAGCAGAAATGGGTTTCCATTATGACGGCTTGTGGTCTAAGC
>JBEKAJ010000213.1:0-6522 GCA_050018295.1 Occallatibacter sp.
GCGGCCAGATCGTGGTGAATCGGCAAAAGCGAGTCGATGCCACTCGCCTTGAGAACCCCTTCCACCATCTCGTTGGGCGCGAAAAGAACCACCTTGCCGCCGCGGCTCATCACCGCCCGCGCGGGAAGCACAATCGATCGCAAACCCATCGAACCAAGGAACGCGACCTTTTCGAGGTCGATCAGGAGCTTCTTTGCGCTGCCTGCTATCAGATTCATCTTCAGATCGACAGCCGCCGCACCGGCGATATCCATGCGCCCATCCAGTTCTACCCTGGTGACGCCGCCGTCCATATCCTGCGTGGAGAGTTGCATTTCCATCGCCCTTTTCTGTTGGTTGAGAATGTGCAATCTACGAGCCAGATCGTACTGGACGATTGTGACAATCCTGTTACAAACGCAAAAGATCAGAAGAGATCGCTGAGGCTGCTGGAGAAGGAGATAGAGAGTTGCGCATCCTTGCTGATCGGCAGGGTAATTTTCGACTCGGCCTTGCCCTTCTCCAACAGTTGAACCTTGAGGGTCTTGGTCTTTTTTGCCTTGAAATCGCTGCTCAAGGGCTTTGCGTCCCACTCCTGTCCGGCGCTCTTGAAGGAGACGCGGAACTCCTGCATGCCGGGCGGAGCATACAGATTGTCCAGGCTGCTGCCGTCGCCGGTGATGAAGTGAATATAGGGCTGCTTATTCATCAAGATGGTGAAAGGAAGCCCCTTGGGGAATTTGCTCACGTCGATCTTTAGCTTGCCGTTCTTGTTTGGGTCGGCCTTCCGGGGATCGAACGCCCCAGTGGCGGCCGGCGCGGGGGTGGGGGGAGCGGGCTTGGCCGGGACAGGAGGCGCCGATGCCACCGCAGGCTTGGACGGGGCCGGAGTGGGTTGCGCCGGAGTCGGTTTCGCCGCAACGGGCTTACCAGCGGAAGACTTTGGCGCAGTGGGTGACGTGGGCGGCGCGACGGCCGGAGACTTGCCCGGCGCAGAAATGACTGGCGGCGTGGGAGCTGTGCCGGGCGGTTCAACGACCGAAACTGGAGGAGCTGGAGGGGTCGGCTGCGGTTTTGGAACGGGAACCGTGATTGGAGGCGGGACCAGCGGTTTGCGATGCGAGTACCAGTACCAGCCTCCGGCGATGGCCACTCCTGCGCCCGCAATCGAAAGCAGCACGACGGCAAAAGTGGATTCAAATGGTGCCGGCTTCGAGGGCTTTCCTGCCGCCGGCATTTGGCCAGGTTGCGTCGCGGCTTTTTGGGCGGTGGCCGGGGGGATGGACCTTGAAACAGACCCCGGAGCGAGCGTGACATCCGAGCCCGCTGTGGCAAGCAGGGGTGCCCCTGTTTGCGTCACCGCAGCCCCCGCGTTGGTGCGCATGGCCGCCAAATCCTGCGCAAGTTGCTCGCCAGTCTGGTAGCGGTCGGCTGGACTCTTGGCCAGGCACTTCAAGATCACCCCTTCAAGCCCGGCCGGGATGGCGGGATTGAGCTTTGCTGGCGGAATCGGCTCTGTATAAACCACCTTGTAGGAGACGGCCGTCATGGTCTCGCCGGGGAACGGCTGCTCGCCGGTCGCCATCGAGTAGAGAATCACGCCCAGTGAAAAGAGGTCGGCACGGCCGTCGATGGGCGATCCGGTGAACTGCTCGGGGGGCATGAACGAGGGAGTGCCCAGCAACTGGCCGGTCGTGGTGATTTCGCTGGCTGCCAGCTTGGCGATGCCAAAATCGGTGATGCGGGGCCGCTCGCTGCCGTAGACCGCGCGCGAGGTCATCAGAATATTGGCGGGCTTGATATCGCGGTGAATCACGCCCTGGCGGTGCGCGTAGCCCAGTGCATCGGCGAGCTGCTGGCCGATCTCGCACACGCGATCGAGCGAGTACCGCTCGCCTTTCTTTAAGGCGTCGGCCAGCGTCCTGCCCTCGACGAATTCCATCACCAGGAATGGTGCGCCCGCATCCTCGCCCACGTCGAAGACCGGCACGATTCCGGGATGCGCCAGTACGCCCGACGCCCGCGCCTCGCGATAGAATCGCGCGCGATACTCCTCGCTTTGAGCGCCTTCGAGCGCCGTGGTATGGATGGTTTTAAGGGCGACGATGCGGCCTACGGCAGGGTCGCGGGCCTTGAAGACGCTTCCCATCGCTCCGCGGCCCAATTCCTCGACAATCTCATACCTTCCGATGCATTTGGGGTCGCCCATGGTGTGGATTGTACCAATCCCGCGCGACGGTTTTCAGCCGGCTTCGCTTTCAGAATGTTATTCATGCGGGGGGCAGGACGGTGCACTCGCGGCCGGCTTTGCCTCGGGCTTTACGCCGCCTGCCGGAAGCGCACAACCAGCAGCGTAATGTCATCCGACTGCTCGGCGCCCTTCGTGAAGTCGCGCACCGCATCGAAAACCGACTGCTGCAGCTCTTCAACGGGCACGTCCTTCCGGCCGGCCAGGACCTGGCTTAATCCGCTGACCTCAAACAGCTCGTGAGCGGAGTTCTCCGCTTCCGTCACCCCATCGCTGAAGAGCACCAGGGTGTCTTCCGGTTCCAACTGCAGCCGCGCAGAAGTGTAGTCCGCCTCAGGAATCAGGCCGACGGGGAACGATCCCTCGGTGTAAAGTTCGCTCACATTGCCCTGCCGCAACAGCAGTGGCGATGGATGCCCCGCCTTGATGTACTCCAGCATCCCGTCCTCGCTCAAAAGCCCGATGAACATGGTGGCATAGCGGCCGACTTCCGCGTGGCGGCAGAGAAAGCGATTGATATGGTTGAAGACCTTTACCGGATCGGCGCCCATGGTCAGTCCTGACAACGCGCCTTGCAGCATCGTCGTCAGCAGCGCCGCGCCCAGCCCTTTGCCGCTGACGTCAGCAATCAGGATTGCGGTGCGGTCTTCACTCACCGGAACAACATCGAAATAGTCACCGCCCACTTCGTGGCAGGGATAGTGCACGCCGGTGACGGCGAGGTGCGGAAAATCGGTAAGCCCGTGCGGCAGCAGCGCTTGCTGAATGGTACGCGCGATCGACAGCTCCTGCTCCAGCCGCTGCCGCTCGCGTTCGCGCTCCACCAGCCGCGCATTGTCCATAATGCTGGCCGCCTGGACGGCGAGCGCATCGAGAATCTGGCGGTCGAGCGCCGAGAACGCAGCGATCCTGCGCGAGTCGAGATAGATCAAGCCCAGCAATTGGCCGCGCTCGTGCTCGGCGCCCGTGTCGGCGGTGGAGCGCGACGAGGCGTACAGCGGAATGGCGACCACCGCGCGCAGTCCCTGCACCACCACGCTCTGCGCAGCCTTCAAATCCAATCCCGCCAGGTTCAGGTCCTCCGTAATCACGCTCGACTGTTTGCTGATTGCCTGGTTGATCGCGGTCTGGCTGGGATTCAGAGTCTCCGGCGGCAGGTCCTCGCCTTTGTTGCTGCGGGCCTGGTGAACACGCAGCGCGCCCGAGGCGTCGGGCTCGATGAGCAACCCGCGGTCGGCATGGGTGACGGAGATGGCGTGATCGAGCATCGTGCCCAACACGGAATCGAGAGGAAGCTGCGAGTGGAGGAGAGACGTTGCCTCCAGCAGCAGATTCAGCTTGTTCAATCCGCCGGTACCCGTCGTACTGGTGAAGTCGGAAATGGAACCGATGCGCGTCAGCAGATTGGCCACCGAGTCCTGTCGCGGAGGCGGGGCCGCAGCAGCCGATGCCGCATGAAAGACGATCCGGTAACTGTCTTCAATGCCGAAGGTGATCATGTCGCCCTCGCGCAGCAGGTGCCGCTCGACCTTGGCGCCGTTCACGAATATGCCGGAGCGATTACCCCGGTCCTGCAACCGGTAGCCGGCGCCGTCGGCCACAATCGTCGCGCAGCGGCGGGAGATGCGCCCATCATTAAGCTGCAAAACGTTGTCGACCTCGCCGCCGCGCCCGATGTTGAAGGGCTCATGGGTCAGAGCGACCTTCTCTCGCGAGCTGTCAGGGGCGATGATTTCGAGTACGGCTTCGGCTTGCGAGGAATGATCGTTCATGGGGTCCGATGTGGGCAAATTGTAACATGCAGCATCGACAAGACTTGAGAGGAACGGAAGGATACCTGAGTGGCGTCTGGAAGTCTGGTGGCGGAGGGCAGGATCGAACTGCCGACCTACGGGTTATGAAGGGAAGATTAGCCCCAAACCACGACCTCGCCAGCCAATTAAATCCAACAAGAATAAAGAGAAAACCTTCTAGGCCTTTGGCTCACTATGGGCTGCCTCGGATGCAGTTTACGGACAGAATACGGACAGTCACTGCTTCTTTGGTCGAATAGGGCTCCATGTCCGCGATTGCGTGTCGGCTTGGCGGAACAACCGTTTCGAGGATGCGAGGCGGGCATAGTGGGCAAGATACCCCGGGAGCCAGAAGCGGCCCCAAAGGTCCCAGAACTCCAGCAATGGGGATCGTAGGAGTGCCTGCCGGGGTGGGTTTTTGAGGTCTGTTCGGGCGAGGCGAAAATTAGGCGGCGCCGCTGGATCATTGTGCGCAGAGATTGAGTTGTCGGAGGATGGTCGAGGAACCTGACATCGGCGAGGTTTCTCGCGACGTGATGATCTGGAAGCTGAGTGAAGCTGAGCGGGAATAGGGAGCTGCAGCGATGACGACGTTGCTCATCGGTTTCGATTCCGCTTGGACTGCCAAGAATTCGGGCGCGCTCGTCGGGGTTCTGCGCGAAGACGGTGGCCAATACGTCGAGATCGGCCCGCCCATAGTCGCTAACTTTACTGAGGCAGAGCGCATCATTGACCGCTGGAAATTGCAGCTCTCTCCATCTGCTACCGTTCAGCTTCTGGACCAACCGACAATCGTGAACAACGCTACTGGTCAACGACCAGTTGAAAACATCGTGGGGAGCGCGATCAGCCGCCGGTATGGCGGTATGCAGCCAGCGAGCAAATCCAGGACTGCGATGTTCGGCGATGGCGCACCAGTTTGGCGATTTCTGAAGCGTTTCGGCGGCCCTCTGAATCCGCTCGACGGACGGGGCGTATCCGGCGTGATTGAGACTTACCCGGCGTTGGCCATGATTGCGCTCGGCTGGACGCTGCGTGACCTCGCTGGACGGGCAACCGGCCGTCTACCGAAGTACAACCCGGCGAAAAAGTCAAAGTTCTCGATTCAGGACTGGCGGCACGTCTGCGCTTCTGCGTCGAAGGAGTTCGCCGATAGGGGGCTGACAGGGATTGCCGAATGGATCGGCGCTGTCTCGCAGAAGTCAGCGCCCCACAAGAACGATCAAGACAAAGTGGACGCCTGCATCTGCCTGATCGTGGGGTTTCACTCAGTTGAGGGGAAAAAGTGCCTGATGGTCGGTGACCAGCGGACCGGCTGCATTGTCGTTCCGCACGATGCGCGGTTGCGTAGCGAACTAGAAGTGCGATGCAGGCGGACCGGTCGGATACCTACGAAATGGGTGCAGGCCGTTCGGTGGTCGAGTGGATGACAAAAAATCACCCCGCCATTTTTGGGGTCAGCGAGGTCGGGCATCGTGGGTTGGGGCGCCCCGATGGCAGGAACTCGCCACAGGTCAAAAGAATTCGACTAACGGGTATTGTAGAAAGGCCTGCTGGTACGGTTTTCTGAGGAGCTGTACTGGTAGCAATCGAGATTTGGCGATCCAGCGCCTACCCTTCGATCACGTGTTTTATCCGGAGAAGGCGATGCCGGAATCCGCCTTTTAACCCGGCCGTCTCACTCCGCCTCCCACCGTGGGGGCGCGGCGGGCTCTGCCGGGAACGGCTTGAGGGGAGTCTGGTCGTGGTGTGCCTGACCGATATGCGGCGCCGCTATCAGGGGTGGCTGAGAAAGACGACACCGACTTCCCACCCTGCACAGTTCCGCATTTCTGACGTTCTCGGGTTCACGGCCATGGGAAGCTGCGAGGGGGGAAACACCGCTTTACCGCGATGACTAAGGGGGAATTGGACGCCAAGGAGGCCAAAATGAAGGTTTGGCAGCCCGCCACGAAAAAAGGTGCTCCAACTCGTCTCGATCAATGTTTATGGGGGGGAAACGCCTGACGCAGCGTTGCCGGCACGACAAATGACTGAGGGTTTTCTGGTGCTTTTGAAAGGGGCATGCGCAGGTTTTCGGACAGGTGATCATAATCAGCGATTGAAGAGACACTCCGCTGCGATGTCAGCGACAAATTCGGCCCTAAGAAGATTGATGACAAGGCAGCCGCGGTGCTGAGAACGAGGCTCTTCACGTCATCGTGACAAGTATGGGGCGTATTCTTGTTTGCGATGGGGGAGGGCTACCTGAGACGTGTCGAACGACTTTTTTGAGAGGCCAATTCTCAACTCGCCGTATGAATACCCCACGCAGCATTGGGAACTCGACGCCACTGGCCAGCCGACCCACAGGACTAAGGAAATTCGGCGGCCGGCGTACCCGCAACGGTGATCTCAGAACAGCTCGGCCACGCAACCACTGCTTTCACCCTTGACGTCTAGACCACTTAAAGGCCAGACCAATCCCTAACTTCTCATTTGAGTGGTCGTCTCGCTGAAGAG
>JBEKAJ010000214.1:0-6439 GCA_050018295.1 Occallatibacter sp.
CGACGCCGGCCACGCCTTCAACTGCGACCCCCGTCCAAGCTACAACGCCGCCGCCGCGAAAGAAGCCCGCCAACGCTCGCTCGAATTCCTCAAGAAGCACTTGGCCTGAGCAGCCGATCGGGGTGAATACGCGCTGTTCCCTGTTCCCTGTCTCTTTCACCGTCCCACCTGCACCGCAATCCCGCCCACGATCGTCCGCGGCGGCATATTCACGCCGGTGATCTCCTGGTATCCCGTGTTACTCACATTCATAAGCCGCAGATACGGCCGAACCTTCCATGCATCGCGTGTCAACGTCGCGTTCCACACCGGATACACCGCTTGCTGATATCGCTGCGCAAGCTGCACCGCATTCGTCAAAACGATGTCGTGTCCCATCGCCCAGGTCCACGACGCGTGAATGTTTTCGACCGGGTAATTGAACACATACTCTGACTCAAGCCCGTGCAGAGCGGTCTGCGCCCCATGCAAAGCCGTCCACTCGATCCGCACCGTCTGCGACTTGTTCGGAATCCACGCAAAACTCGCCTCGGCTCCGGCAAAGTGCAATCCGTTCAGGTTGTCCGCGCACCAGATGTTCGCCGGGCAACCTGCCGGAAGATTCGAATTCGGCGTCGCGCTCTTCACATAGTCGATCGTGTCGCGCTGCTGCGAGTAGAAGCCCGTTGCTGAGAGCGTGACCTTCGCCGAAGGCGTCCAATCCACGCCTCCGTCCCCGGTCCATGCCGATTCCGGTTTCAAGTTCGCATTGCCCAGTGTTGCCGGATCGGAGTAATAAAGATCGGTGTATGTCGGAATCCTGAATCCGTACCCTCCGGTCGCGCGCAGCTTCAGGCTGCTCGCCGCGCGAAAGCTCCCCGCCAATTCCGGAGAAAACACTCCCCTGCCTCCGCCCGAAAAAATCTCCTCGCGCGCCCCCGCTGACAAGCTCCAGCGTTTCTTTGCCGGCCGCAGGTTCACATCCACGTAGCCCGCGCCACGATTCCGCGCATGAATGCCGAGATTATTACTGGCTATGCTGTCCCCGTCCGCCTCCAGTCCCATCAGCAGCACTGTTCCCGCTGGCAGATTCTCCGCGCGCCGTAACGATCCCTGCCACGACCCATCAAGATGGTTGTTCTCGTAAATCGCCGGATCGTCGCGGAACAGCACGAACTCATCCGTGTGCCGCCGGTAGGCAAAAGCCGCCTCGGTCTGGCTACCCAACTCCTGCCGCGCCGAACCAAACCAACCCTTCGTTCTTTCCCACGAGGGGTAATCACCGTAAAACTGGTTCGCCCCAAACGATCTGTCACTCCCTGCAAACATCAGGTCCGTTACGCCCAGCCGCGTTCCCACCCAGCTTTCCGCAGATGTATCTTCATTGCGGTAGTCGCGGTCGGTCATGAACCCCGTCGAGAAGTTTCGCTCCGCGGTCACGCGTCCGCTCCATCGCCCGTGCGTCGCCCCCGCCAGCAGCGTCTCCTCATTCGACTCGAAACTGCCCTCGCCGCCGCGCAGAAAAATCGAATTGTGATCCGGCGCCGCCGTCAGAAAATCGACCGCCCCGCTTAGCGCATCCACGCCGTGCAAGGTTGAGCCCGCGCCTTCCAGCACCTGCATCGAGTCCATAGCCTCCAACGGAACCGGCAGGTCGAGGTTGTGGTGCGAAGTCTGCGCGTCGTTGATGCGAAATCCGTTCAGCAGCACCAGTGTCTGCTCAAAGCTGCCCCCGCGCAGCACCAGGTCCGCCTGCCCACCGCCCGCGCCGCGCTCCTCAAGAAACACCGAGGAATCCTCGCGCAAAAAGTCCTGCGGCGACTCGGCGGCCAGCGATTCTCCTCTCACCGGCAGAATCTCCACCGACCGCTGCGACTCGGCCAGCGGCACCGGCGTCGCCGTGCCCAGCACGACCATGGTCTCGGTCGTCCCTTTAACGGTTGCAGCCTTTGGTGCCGCCGCATCCTGCGCGACGGCCGCGCGTAGGCCAACCACCAGTAGCAAAACTTCCGTACCGCGGATAATCTGTCTCAATTGCACACGACGCATGAACCGGTCCAATGACAGAATGACCGGCGCAGCGCCTCCGCACAACAACGATTTTGTATCATCGCGAATAGTTGAGGTGTTAAACTAACTCCGCGAGCTCCGCTAACACCGCTCTTTTATGCGCATCGACGCTTTTCTCCGCGAAAGTCCCATGTTCGCAGTCAACCGCGCGGCACGCCGTTTTGAGTCGCTGGCCTCGCGCGTCCTCGCGGCCGACAATCTCGGCTTCCTCGAAGCCCTCGTCCTCGCCGCTCTCTTCTTTGAGGCGCCGCGCCAGGTCAAGCCCTCACAACTGGCCGAAACCTTCGCCACCACGCGCGGCAATCTCAGCCACTGCGTCTCATCGCTCGAAGCCAAGGGCCTCCTACAGCGAAAGATCGACCCTCAGGACGCGCGCGCTTATCTACTCACCCTTAAGCCGCAAGGCAAGCGCTGCGCCTTGCGTGTCATCGCCGCCCTCGACCGCATGCAAAAAGAATTCGAGAGCGAAATCGGCAAATCAAATCTCGCCGAAATGCTCAAGTCCATTCGCAAGCTCGAGGCGCGCGCCTCCGCGCTCTAGAAGCCCGCGCCCGCGCTTACGCTCGCTTCCCTCCGTCGCTCATTCGCCACCGTGGGATACTGATGGGGCACGATCGGTCGGAAATCGCTTCGAGGGGAAACCGCCAATGGGTTCTGAATTCTCTGAAAAAGTCGTATTAGTTGCCGGCGGCACTGGCGGCTTCGGCCGCGCGGTCAGTCTGGCCTTTCTCGAGCGCGGCGCAACGGTAGCCGTAACCTGGCGTCATGAAGATGAGTTTCTGGCTCTCAGGAATGCAGCCGCGGATCGCGCGACCCGCCTGTCGGGATTCAACGTCGACGTCTCCGACGCGCGCCAGACCGCCGATCTCGTCAACCAGATCGTCTCGCGGTCGAATCGTCTTGACGTGCTGGTCAACACCGTCGGCGGCTATGCGGGCGGCACGCCGCTCTGGGAACTCGAGCCCGAAGTCTTCGACCGCATGATCGACCTTAATCTCCGCGCAACCTACGCGCTGGCCAAATCGGCTGTGCCACCCATGCTCGCACGCAAAAGCGGCGCCATCGTTAACATTGCGTCCAAAGCAGCCTGGGATCACGCCGCCGGAGCATCAGCCTACGCAGCCACCAAGGCCGCTGCCGTAGCGCTCATCGACTCGCTCGCTGCCGACCTCATCGGCTCCGGCGTCCGCGTCAATTCCATCCTGCCCAGCATCATCGACACCGAAGCCAACCGCAAAGCCATGCCCACCGCCGACTTTTCCAAATGGCCCAAACCCGAGGACATTGCCGAAGTCGTGCTCTTCCTCTCGAGTGACGCGGCGCGGGTCATTCACGGCGCATCCATTCCCGTCTTCGGCAACGCCTGAACCCGCCAGGCGGCAACAGCGTATCGTGCTCCAGCGCCCGCCGGCACATTACACCTTGCGCCATTCGGTCAAAAAACAAAAAGGCCAGGAGAATTTCTCCTGGCCTTCAATGTCCCTGGTTTGTGTCCATCGCTGTGGGTTGACACGTAAAATGAAATTCTCGACGTGGCGAAATCAACAGCTTACCTCACTCAAAGCTAGCAAAAGCTGAAACGTCGAGACCGCACTTGATGAAGGTTTCAACGCTGTTTTACGTAACAATTGAATTTTCCGGCGAGCTTCGGGATTCGCGGTTCACCGAGAACATTGAAAAGGCAGCAATATCCTTTGCCGCTGTAGGTTATTGATGATTTGTCTCCTCAGGTAGCACTCGAATCATCAGTCAAACGTAGTTTCAACAACATGCAGGTC
Organism: Occallatibacter sp.; assembly: GCA_050018295.1. Taxonomy (GTDB): domain Bacteria; phylum Acidobacteriota; class Terriglobia; order Terriglobales; family Acidobacteriaceae; genus Telmatobacter. Next base: position 3,828 of record JBEKAJ010000214.1, read on the forward strand.
GGCGGATGACACCTTAGACCAAGCAAAACAGCCTAAATCCGACGAACGGAGCGCAGATGGAGCGCGGTTTTGCGCTCTTTGTGCTGTAGGTTTCACGCCTAATTCTCTTGCGGTTAGGCACAACTCAGGGATTCGCCGTTGTGCTCGCCTGCTTCCGCTTGCGCCTCAGGCGGCTCATCGCTGCCGCAGCTTGGCACTGAGATGAACAGTAGAGTTGCTTCAGACGTTTCCGCGCGAAGTCTTTGTGGCATTTCTGGCAGATGGCCCATCCTCCGGCGGTACCGGTACTCCACATTGCCAGCGCATAAAGAGCCGTCACGAAGTCCGGGCAGTAAAGGCCAGGAACAAATTTCCTTGCTGCATTGTGCCACCAAACTACGAATCGCGTTTTGCTCAATCCCGCAGTCAATTCTGTCTCGCCAAAATGTTATCCGAAAGTGAATTGCGGCTGCTCTATGCCGTAAAGGCCCTCGAGTCGCAGTTGCGGGACGCCCGAGAATTCGCTCGGCATAGACTGATCTCGATTTTCAGATGTAGTCGATTTTGCGCCTGCCAAAGCACCGAGAAGCCACAATCGCAATGTTGCTTAGCTGCACTCGCTCCTAAGAACAACCCGAAGTCGACCCGCAGCTCATGCAGCGGTAGCAACTCCCGTTTCGCACCATGATCGCGCCGCAGGTGCCGCAACTCGGCGCGTCGCCCATGTCGTACATGGCGCGCATGGCGTCGGCCGCATGATACAGCCCGCGATCCTCAAGGCTGGGCACGTGCGAAGGTCCCGCCGCCGGCGCCTGGTGCATCTGAAACTCCGTCATTCGCCGTGGCGCACCGCTGGCTGGCTCGGCCTGTGGCTCCGGAGCGATGCCGCCGCCCGAGTGTGCGCCCGTTGTCGTCACCTGGTTCAACCGCTTGGCCACTTCCTCCACCAGTCGCGCCATCTGGCTCTGTTGCGACGCGGGCTCATCCTCATCAAGGTCGCTTTCTGCCAGCAGGCTCGGCGACGCGGCCAGTTGCGGAGCCGAGGGAGCCAGCCCAGCGAACAGTGTGAGTTGCTGGCCCGAAAGGAAGCGCAGATTCAGCCAGCGGAACATGTAGTCCATTAGGCTCTTCGCGTACCCAATCTGCTCATTCCCTGTCCAGCCCGAGGGTTCAAACCGCGTGTGCGCGAACTTCTCGCACAGCACCTTCAGCGGAACGCCGTGCTGCAGCGCCAGCGAAACCGACGTGGCAAAGGCGTCCATCAGCCCGCTCACCGTCGATCCCTCCTTGGCCATGCGAATGAAGATCTCACCCGGCTGGCCATTCGGGTACATTCCCACGGTGATGTAGCCCTCGTGCCCGGCGATGGAGAACTTGTGCGTGAGTGAGGCACGCTCCTCCTGCAGCCGGTGACGGATTGCGCGCGGCGGCGCATTCAGGTCCTGCTCCTCCCGCGGAACTTCGGTCGCGGCGTTGACCGCAGGCGTCGCCGTCAGTACCGGCAGCGCCGCAGCCGCGGAAATCTCATCCAGCGCCTTCTGGAAGGCCTGTGCCGCTGCATACAGTTGCTTCGCGCTCACCTCCACTTTTTCGGCGCCCTGCGCCTCCAGCAGCTTCACGTCTGCCTCGGCCGCCGGTTGCGACGCCGCCAGTTGCCCCAGTAGGCGGCTGCCCACCGCATCCAGAGCTGATGGCTCTTTCTTCGCGTCCATGCTCGTGTTCAGCGGCTGCGTGCCCTTCGATCCATCGCGGTAAATCGCCACCGCCTTGATGCCCTGGCGCCAGCTTTCCGCGTAGGCCTCGGCCACATCTTCCACCGTGGCCTCGTGCGGCAGGTTCACCGTCTTTGAAATCGCGCCCGACAGGAACGGCTGCGCCGCCGCCATCATCTTGATGTGCCCCATGTAATGAATCGACCGCGTGCCCTTCGCCGGCTTAAAGCTGCAATCGAACACCGCCAGGTGCTCCGGCTTGATCCCCGGCGCGCCCTCGATCGTCCCCGTCGCGTCAATGTAGCTGACGATCGCGTTCACCTCGTCGTTCGTGTATCCCAGCTTGAACAGCGCCGCCGGCACGGTGTTGTTCACGATCTTGATCATGCCGCCGCCTACCAGTTTCTTGTACTTCACCAGCGCCAGGTCGGGCTCGATGCCCGTCGTGTCGCAATCCATCATGAAGCCGATGGTTCCCGTCGGTGCCAGCACCGTGGTCTGCGAGTTGCGGTAGCCATAGCGCTCGCCGTAAAGAAGCGCCATGTCCCAGCACTCGCGGCTGGCGTCGATCAGCGCGTCGAGTTGCGGCACCGTGAACGGCTCGCCGGCAGACCGTGACTTGCCAATGTTGTTCACTTCGGCCCGGTGCATGCGGACTACATCAAGGAACGGCTCGCGGTTCACATAGTAGCCGGGGCACGCTCCACCCTGGTGCTCCACTGACGCGGTCAGCGGCGTCGCCGAGCTAAGCGGCGGGCACTGCGCTGCAATAATCGCCGACTGCAGATACGCCTGGCCCGTCATGATCGCTGTCATGCTTGCAGCCAGGTCGCGTCCCGCCTCGGAGTCATACGGCAGCCCGAACGACATCAGCAGCGCGCCCAGGTTGGCGTAGCCCAACCCCAGCGGCCGGTAGTCGTG
>JBEKAJ010000215.1:0-6438 GCA_050018295.1 Occallatibacter sp.
AAGGATACCGGCGAGATTACGGCCTACATCTATAAGACGGTGGTCGCCGACGAGGATCAGATCGAAGATCCCGTGAACCAGATCACGCTTGCAGAGGCCAATGAGATGGCTCCCGGCGTGGAAGTGGGCAGCGAGATCCGCATCTATCGCGACACCAGCCCGCTGGGCCGCATCGCGGCGCAACTGGCCAAGCAGATCATCTTCCAGAAGGTGCGCGAGGCCGAGCGCGACACCGTCTTCCAGGAGTATGCGCACCGCGAAAAGGAAGTGCTGAACGCAACCGTGAAGCGCCTTGAGGGACAGGACATCATCTTCGATTTAGGCAAGGCCGAGGCACGCTGCCCCAAGCGAGAACAGTCGCGGCTGGAGCAGTTCAGCGTGGGTGAGCGCGTGCGCGTGGTGCTGATCAAGGTGGACCGCGCAGCCAAGGGGCCGCAAGTGATTGTGAGCCGCGCGGCGCCGGAGCTGGTGTCGAACCTGTTCCAGTCAGAAGTTCCCGAGATCTACGACAACACCGTGGTGATTCGCGCCATTGCTCGCGAGGCCGGCGAGCGGACCAAGATTGCCGTGCAGAGCCGTGACAAAGACGTGGACCCCGTGGGCGCTTGCGTGGGCATGAAAGGCATGCGCGTGCAGTCAATAATCCGCGAGTTGCGAGGCGAGAAGATCGACATCATCGAATTCAGCGATGAGATCACGACCTTTGCGGAGAAGGCGCTGCAGCCGGCCAAAGTGAGCCGCGTTTCCATCACGGACCTGACTGAGAAGCAGCTGGAAGTGATCGTTGACGACACACAGCTTTCGCTGGCCATCGGCAAGAAGGGCCAGAATGTGCGCCTGGCGGCGAAGCTGCTGGGCTGGAAGATCGACATCAAGAGCGAAGAGGAGAAGCGCCAGGAGGTGGAGCAGCAGATGCAGGCCCTGGCAGGCGCTCCGACGACGCCAATCGAACAAGTGACGGAGCTGGGTGATGGCATTATTCAGAAGCTGATTACCGCGGGAATCACGACCGTTGAGGGCCTTGCCGACATGACACCCGAACAGCTCGAAGAGATTCCGGGCATCGGGGAAAAAACACTTGAGAAGATCAGCGTTGCAGTCCGCAACTATTTCAGCCGCTTTGAGGCTGAGGCTGAAGCTGCGCAAGCGGCTGAGGCCGGCGAAGGGGAAGCCGTAACTGCGGCGGATCCGGAAGCGGGCGAAACGGCCGCGGCTGAGGCAGCGCCGGCGGAAGGAAAGTTGGAAGCCGCTGAAACCTCAGAGGCCGGCGAAGCTACGGAAGAATCCGAGGCGGAAAACTCCGCCGAAGTGATTGAAGAAGCTGAAAGCGTAACGAATGTGAAGGCGGAAGCTGAATCCGAGGAAGCCGATCAAGACGAAATCGATGCTATCGGCGCCGAAGTGGTTCCGGAGCCTGACGCCGACGAAACTGAAAGCGCAATTGAGGAAAAGCAGCCTGGCAAAGAGGACGGCGCGTAAGATGCGCCGCGTTCTGCTAGGCCACGCGTACCACAGCGGAACTTTTGAAAGCGGCCAGTGCCATGAGATAGCTATGAGCGACTAAGGGCCTTTTGGCGGCACACATTGAAAAGAGGCGGATGAGTAAGGTTCGTATCAACGATCTCGCGAAAGAGCTGGAAGTTAAGTCTCGAGCGATTCTCGACGTTCTTCCGGAAGTCGGCGTTGCTGCAGGCAAGACGCACTCCAGCTCGCTGGAGCTGGACGAGGCTGAGAAGGTCCGTGCGCACTTTGCGCGGGAAGCACGGCACCCCACGCATGGAGGCGGGACGTCCGGCCGCCACGGCGTGGAAGCCATTGTCCCCAAGATCGATCTTTCGCACATCTCCAAGCCCGGCGACGTGATGAAGGCCCTCTTGGCCAAGAAGAAGGAAGAGGAAGAAGAGGCACGCCACGCGCGAGTGCCGGCGAAGCCGGCGGCAGCTGCGCCGGCCAAACCCGCCGCCCCAGCCGCGCAACCAGCCGCCACGACTCCTGTTGCCGCGAAGCCCCCCGCCGCGCCAGCCCGGCCGGAACCACGCAAGATCGTTCCGCAGCCGCGCTCCGCGCCTCCGATTGTTGCTCCTCCGCCGGCCACTCCTGCCATTGCATCGCGTCCTCCCGCCGGCGCGGTTGTCGCCAAAGCTCCCGCAGGGGCTGTAGCCGCGCGCCCGATTGTTGTTGTTGCGCCGCCCCCGGCTGGAGTGACCGTGAAGCCGCCCACGGCTCCGGCTGTGCGCGAGGAAAAGATCGCCGTTAAGCCACCGGCGGCTGCTGTTCCTCCAGTTGCTGAAGCGCCGACTGCGTCCGCAGCTGTGACGGAGCAAGCCGCCGCAGCGCCGCGTCCCGCCGAAGTTTCTGCTTCCACCGGAGGAGCGCCGGGCGCGGTTGCCGCGATCGCCGCCGAGTCCACAACCGCTCCCGCGAAGACCGCCAAGGTCAGTATGCCCGTACCACGCCGCATGGTGATGCCACAAACCGGGCCCCGGCCTGTGTACAAGGCGTCCATCGTTCCTCCAACCGCTCCGGCGGCAGGAATCGGGCTGCAGCGTGGAAAACCAATTTTCGATCGCAGGCCGGCAGCTGGACCGCCAGGCTCGGGGCAGCGCTTCACTGGCGCAGCAGTCGCTCCCGGCCAATACGCAGGAGGCCCTCGCCCCAAGCATCCCACGCGCTCCACGTCGGGCGGGTTCGCGGGGCCCGGTGGCACCGCAGCACCCGGCGCGCGGCCCGGTTTTGGCGCACGTCCAGGATTCGGAGCGCGCCCCGGATTCGGAGCGCGCCCAGGCCCCGGCGGCGCACCTCCGACCGGTGAAGCCCCGCGCCCGCAGCGCGCCAGTTCCCGCGGTCGCGGACGAGGCAAGCAGCAGTACCCCAAGACCAAAGAAGGCCCGATGAAGGGCTTTGTGCCGCCGCCGCGCTATGGCGGCGCGCAATACAGCACCGAGCCCGTGCCCATCACTCGCGACATCACAGTCACGGAAGGCATCAGCGTGAAGGACCTGGCCGAGAAGCTCGATGTCCGCGCCAAGGACCTGATCGCGACGCTGCTCATGGCGGGCGTATTTGTCACGGTGAACCAGTCTCTCGACGCCGAGATGGTGAAGGACGTAGCGGCCAAGTTCGGCGCGGCGGCCACTGTGATCAGCTACGAAGAAGAGATCGCCAACCAGGCCATCGAAGAGGTGCTCGAAGCCGAGAACTCCGATGAGCTGGAGGTGCCGCGTTCGCCGGTGGTCACGGTCATGGGCCACGTGGATCACGGCAAGACTTCGCTCCTCGATGCCATTCGCGAGACGCACGTTGCGGCGGGTGAAGCGGGCGGAATAACGCAGCACATCGGTGCATACAAAGTGAAGTTTGCCAAGGAAGGCTCGCCTGCCTCGGGCCGCGAGATCGTCTTCCTCGACACGCCCGGCCACGAAGCATTCACGCGGATGCGCGCACGTGGTGCCAAGGTGACGGATATTGTCGTGATCGTAGTTGCCGCCGATGACGGGGTGATGCCTCAGACTCTTGAAGCCATCGACCACGCCAAGGCTGCCGAGGTTCCGATCATCGTCGCCGTGAACAAGATCGACAAGCCGGAGGCCAATCCCGACCGCGTGAAGAAGCAACTCGCGGACCGCGGCCTGATTCCCGAAGAGTGGGCCGGCGCGGGCCAGCAAGGTACGGTGTTTGTCGAGGTCTCCGCGAAGAAGCGCATTCACCTCGATCTGCTGCTTGAAATGATTTGCCTGGTGAGCGACATCAAGGCGCCGAAGGCCACGCCTGGACGCAAGGCGGTGGGCAGCGTTCTCGAGGCCAAGCTGGATCGCGGACGCGGCGCTGTGGCCACCGTCCTGGTGCAGGATGGAACGCTGCACCTGAATGACAGCTATATTGTAGGCAACACTTTCGGCAAGGTTCGCGCCATGTTCGATGATCGCGGCCGCCCACTCGAGGAAGCCGGACCGTCCACGCCGGTGGAAGTGCTGGGGCTTGAAAGTATGCCCGACTCGGGCGACACCTTCCTGGTAGTGGCCGACCGCGACAAGGCCAAGGGAATTGCCCAGTACCGAAAGATGAAGGAGCGCGACTCGCAGCTTGCCAAGAGCTCGCGTGTGTCGCTGGAAGGATTGGCGGAGCAGGTTCGCCAGTCTGGCGTCAAGGATCTGCCGCTGATCATCAAGGGCGACGTGACGGGCTCCGTGGAAGTGCTCGCCGATTCTCTCGTGCGTATGTCAACCGAGAAAGTGCGCGTCAAGGTGCTGCACTCCGGCGTCGGCTCGATCACCGAGAGCGACGTGCTGCTGGCGACGGCCTCCAATGCCATCATCATCGGCTTCAACGTGCGCCCGGAACGCAAGGCGGCCGAGCTGGCGCAACAGGAGAATGTCGAGATTCGCCTGCACTCCATCATTTACGAACTGCAGGACGAGATTCGCCTGGCCATGTTGGGCCTGCTCGAACCTGCCTTCAAGGAAAACTACGTGGGCCGCGCCGAAGTCATCAATGTTTTCCGCATTCCCAAGGTGGGTACCATCGCCGGCTGCCGCGTCGTGGATGGCGTGATCCGCCGCGACGCGGAGGTGAGGGTGATGCGCGATGGAGCGCAGGTCTTCAAGGGCAAGATCGGCTCGCTCAAACGCTTCAAGGACGATGCCCGCGAAGTGACCAACGGCATGGAGTGCGGCATCGGCATCGCCAACTTCACCGACGTGAAGGAAGGCGACATCGTAGAGGCATTCAGCACGGAAAAGCTGGCCGCGGATTTGGGCGCGCTGACGAGCGCGAAGGCGTAAAAACAACTAGTAGAGCAACAAAGCGGCCCGCTTCTCTAAACGAGGAGCGGGCCTTTTCTTCCTTACCGCCAAAAATAGATTGTCATTCTGAGCGCAGGGAAGGATCTGCGGTTGTTCCTATCTTAGTCTGCTGATTGTTAATCTGAATCTCACCCCATTTCCGATTTGCTAGGTCCCAAAGCTTCTCACAATTCTCAACCGAGGGAAACGTCTCCCGGTTTGCCAGCACCATCGCTGCATTTCCCTCTCTTACTCTAATCACATGTCTCTCAAAGACCTCGTCATAGTAGTGATCCCAGTCTTCTGCCTTATTGGGGACTGGATAGCGTCCGCTCCATATCAGGACTTCGCCCAAAAGCTCTAACGTCGCTTCCTGGTTAGTCGAAAACGGCACCCCGGCGTCACGTACAAGCCTGAGCAACCTGTGAGTTCTTGGTGCGATTCCGCTTTTTGCAACGATGATGGCCTTCAGCAATAGCTCGATAGACAGGGCCGCATTCGCGAGAAATACACGCGTTCCCCCGGGGATGGAATCTTTGTGCTGCCTAAGAACGTTTGCGCCTTCGTGGAAAGAGGCGGCAGAGTTATACCAGGACTCTGCTCTTGATTGCTGGTTAGCAAAAGTATACCCCGAGATTTCGCGAATTTCTTTTCTGTCCATTGTGACTGCACCTCTGGCGGTTGTCGGATGCCGGGCCCGGCTCCCGAAGATGTTAACTCACCGCCGGCGATAGATGCCCCAGGATCTCGCTTTTGGGACCCGGGAGACCGCGACCCTCAACTCGTCGCGTTCTCGGCGTCAGTCCTCGCGGCCGGGAGCCGCGACGCCGAGAAAGACCAGCACCGCGCGGTTCAGCCGCACCATATCCTCATCGCTGAGGCGCCCGGCTCTTGCTCCAATCCTTGACTTGGGAACGGTTGTGATCTTATCGACCATCAAACGGCAGACGGCGCGAAGTCCATTGCTCGTGCTGGGCTCAACTGCCAACCGGAACAACGGTGCATCGGTTGGATCAGTCGTGAACGCGCAAATGGTGATCGATTCCGTCCTGTCGAAGCGGTCGTCTTGAAGAATCACCGCCGGGCGGGGCTTTCCTGCGTAGTCCTTGCCACCTGCAACGGTCCAGATTTCGCCGCGCTTCATGCGCCGCCCCAATCGGAAACGGCGTCAATGAACTCCTGGTCCTCCCTTGCGCGCGGACTTCTCGCCACGGCAAGGGACTGGCGGCGCGCTTCCTTCGCGAACGCAGGGAGACGAACGTCAGGCACCCAGATCTGAATGGGCCTGAGTCCCTGCCGGCGAAGCCTTTGACGGTGTGCCCTTACCTTGTCCCGAGACGGCGTGGCTTGAGATCGTGCCGGCATGTTCACCTCCATCGGTTACATGTAACCTATCACGATTCGTCTCCTCGGTTCAAGCCTGCCGTGGTTCTCAATTCCATTGACCGCCGGCCGGGTAAGGTCACGCAGTCGTCTCCCGCAGCCACACCGCGGCGTCAAAGCTGTGTGCGCACGTATAACCTTCGTCTGTGTATAGCTGGATGGCTTCGGCGTTGGCCTCGGTCACGGTGAGAGAGATTTCCGTGGCGCCAAGACGTATGAAGCTGTAGGCGGCCTGCGCGAGCAGCATCCGGGCAAGGCCGCGGCGCCGGAAGGC
>JBEKAJ010000216.1:0-6424 GCA_050018295.1 Occallatibacter sp.
GGCGGTTTGCGCGGTTCAAGGTGGGCGCGGCTGACTGGACTGTGGCGCAGACCAAGCCGGTGGAAGCGGCGGAGTAAGCGTAGAGCTTTCGAGCTTCGCCGGCCAAAGGCGAACCAAATCGGAGTTCAAACTGAATCAGAGTTCAAACTAAACAGAAGGGGCAGTCCATTGCGGACTGCCCCTCTTGTTTTGGGCTTGAAGCCGGTTGCTTACGGCAGGTAATAGCGGAGCGAGGTGAAGATCATGCTGTCATCGCCGTGCGCGCCGTTGCCGGGGTTCGCTGTGCCGCCCGCGCCAGACCAGAGATCGCGGCGGAAGAGGCTGTACTGGATGCCCTGGCGCAGACGGCCTTTGGGGCTGTTGTGGATGTTCCACCAGTAGCCGGCGGTGAACTCCTGCACGTCTTTGTTGCTGCCGCCGCAACTGGCGGGGGCGGTTTGCACTCCACCGGTTGCGCCCGCAGAACCGACAGCAGTGGGCTCGACCAGGCAGCCCGACATGTTCGTGCTCCGCGTGCCGTAGCCGACCTGGGTGGTCCCGCTTAGCACGTAATCGCGGTCAAGATAATCGCCGCCGTAGTTGAAGTAGGCCGTGAAATTGGGCGAGGGATTCAACTCAAGCGTGCTGAGAGCGGAAAATCCGTGGATGGGAGAGATCATCGCATTGGGGCGCAGGGTGACGTCGGCGATGGTAGAAGAGCCATAGCGGCCGACGCCCTGGCCCCACAGGCCCTTCAGGCCGATGACAACTATGTTCTTGCTGCCCCCGACCAGCGGGCCGCGGAAGCCTCCGCCGATGCCGGCACCGGTGGCCGTGGCGTTGGAAGGCGTGGCCGTCGTCGGCACCGTGCATGTCGCCGTAACGGTCGCGCAAGGATAAATGCGGTCACGGAAGTTGCGGTCGATGCCGAAAAGCTCCCAGTGACCCCAGCCGGGCTGGAAGGCCATCTTGACGACGAAGTCGGGAGTGTAGTTGAAGGAGTAGTTGGAGTTCAGGTTGTAGAGTCCGCCGCCGGTTCCGGTCGAACCAAACAGATAATTGGTCGGCGTGTTCTGTCCAGATGGGTTCAGCATCTCGGCGTTTTCAATTGAAGCGCCGATGAAGGCGCTCTTGCCGAAGTCCTTGGAGACGCGGAAGCTGTATTGCCGCCCCCATACAAAGCCGGCTTCGTATTGTGCGTCGATGGTGGCGGGCAAGATCTCGGTGCCTCGCGTGAGGCCCTGAGTGGTTTCCGTCACCAACGACCATCCCTGGCCGCCGGAGAAATCCCAGCCGCTGTTCGTCTTGGCGTCGGCCCACAATTGGCGTTGCCGCAGCGTGTAGCTGTTTGACTGGTTGTTGTTCGAGGTGACGCCTGCGCTCAGCCAGTCCATCTCGTAGTAGCCGGTCATGGTGAAGCTGGGCAGCTTGCCGACGGCTTTGAGGGCCAAGCGTGACTGACGGCCCGAACCGAAGAACTCGCTTAACTGCGACGCCTGGGAGTTGTCCAGCGGGACGCCCGTGAAGGGAGTATTGATATCGCCGCCCGTGGCTCCCTGACGCCACACAGTTTCGGCAGCCAGGAAGCTGCCGGTCGGCGAAAGAGTGATTCCCTTGAAGTGAAGGACGTCAGGATTGTTGATCGCCTTTTTGATGTTCGTGGTCTCATCGGAGACGGTGGTGGCAAGCGAGACTGCGTTGACCTTTAGATCGCTGACCGTGCCTTGCAAGGTGGATACGGCCGAGGCATTGTCAGTGACTGCCTGCTGCTGCGCGGTGGCGTCGGCTTCCGCCTTGGCTGCTGCCGCCTGCGCATCGGCCGCCGCCTGCTGCGCCTGCTTTAGCTGCTCGTCTTTCGTGGCAAGATCGCTCTTAAGACCGTCGATCTCGCCCTGGAATTGCTGCTTCATTTGATCGATCTGCTGTTGCACGGTGGGGCCAGCCGGAGCAGCGGGCTTCTTGCTTGCGACGTGCTTTTTAGCCGGCGGCGTAGTGCCGCTGGTTTGTGCGTAAGAAACAACAAGGCCAGCTGCAAGAAATGCAACGGCAGCCGCTTTCACTGTCAATTTCATTTGGGCCTCTCTTTTCCTCTGGATTGAAGTTCGAATCGTGGCAGCGCCCTCGTGCACAACGGACGCAATCCACTTCCGCATCCCGGACGCATTGATGAATAGGAAGATCTGCGGTACTCCCATCGGCGCGGAAAACTAGGGGAGTGGTCACAAAAGGAGCTTCGCGCCGGCGAAAACTCCTCTTGTCATTCCGCATCCAAGACTCGCAGAGCAAGATTAAGATTTGACGAATTCACACAGAATTCACAGTTGCGGACTGGCGCAAATTCTCCGCGAAGAAAGAGGGCGAGAAATTCAAATTCTATTTACAGACGCTTCGCTTTTTCGCCGCGATTTTGTGGAAGAATCCGGCGGGGAGATTGCAGCAGTGTGCTATGGACGCGCGGGTGACGATGAGGCGGATGCGCCCGCCTCATCGGCGCCGGCGCTGAGGAGGTTGGCCATCAGGCGGTAAGCTCCCGGCACTAACTCAGGGAACTGGCGGTACAGCGCGAACGCAACATATATATAGGTTCCCTTTCCGCGGTGCGCGACGAGGAGCCCTCCACGTTGCGGATCCTGACCTGGATCGGCGGTTTCGGTGAGCGCCGTGTATCCGGGGTCCCAATGATCGAGGAAGCCGTGGCCGCGCTCTTCGAACCATCCGTCAAAGTCGGCGGAGGTAATCTTGTTGGGCCAGGCGAGGAGCGAGTTCGTGGGATCGAGCAGCTTGACCGGAGCCTGCTCATCGACGACGCGCTCAGCCATGCCTTTTATCGAAAGCGGCAGCGCCGCGGGAAATGTAGCACCCTGATACTGCACGACGAGCGTTCCGCCGCGCTCGACAAAGCTCTCAAGCCGTGGCTCAGCCGCTGCCAGCCCGGGCCGCGCGGAGTAGGCACGAATGCCGATGACCAGCACGTTCCACTGCGACAGGTCGGCAGTGGCAAGCTCGCCGTCGGTGACGAGGTGCGGCGTGATGCCGAGCGCCTCGATGGCTTCAGGAACGAGATCACCGGTTCCCATCACATAGCCCACACGGAGACTCGGCGCGACTTTTACGTCGATCTTGCGAGTGCGAAGCTCCGCGGGCTTGTACTGGTTATACGGAAGCAAGCCCGGATAGCCGATGCTCTGCCAGCCAATGAAGTAGCTCTGATCGCCGACGTGCGCGACAGCCTGAATTGCGTATGCGCGGGCCGCTACATCGCCCGCAGGAGAAACCGAAAACACGAGCGGCTCGGTGTCGTCCGCGCCTTTCAAGTGGAATTCGCGCTGCGCGGGATCGGCGCGCCAGCCTTCCGGCAGCTTCAGATCGACGACTCCATCAGCGGCGTGCTCGGCGTGAACGGTGACGCTGACCGGCAGCGGCGAGCCATCGAGCGGAAGAATGCGCGCCTCCGGTTCCACTCGCACGCCAATGGCCGGCGTGACGACGAGCGGCTGATAGACGCCGCCGACACCGGTGACGCGGGCCAGGGTTTGCACCACCTGGCCGAGGCGAATGGGAACTCCGTCGAAGGAGAACTCCGCCCACGCGGCGAGCGGATAGGGCGCGAATGAGCTCAACCGCCAGGCTTCATTCGAGATGTCGTAGTAGGGCTGTTCGGTGGTGGGACGCGTGAAGTAGGGCTCGGTGGGCGCGGCGGCGGCGGGCACGTGCACGTGAAAGCTCCTGTCGCTCGTGGTCGCTGCGGCTTGCTGTGCGTCGATCAATCCGCCGGCGTCGTCGATCTTCCATGGGGTGCCGTCGCTGCTTTCCAACCAGACGCGGCTGAGACGCGCGCCGGCTAGGGCGTTCGACAGGTGCACGCGCACGCCGAAGTCTTCGCCGAGCCAAACGCTGCGCGCTGTTTGATCGGCGGAAGCGCCGCGCCCACCCGGGCCCTGGCCACTTCCGCCGCTGGTTGTGAACGCGACAAGGTCGAGGCCGAGCAGATCTTTGAACGCCATCTGGAACTGCTCGATTTTCTCGCCCAGCTCGAATTCGAGGCTTGCCTTTGCCTCGGCGTCAAGATCGCTCGCCTTCACGCGAGCATAGAGGTCCAGCGTCTCGCGGTAGGTGGGCACGAGTTTGTGCGCAGCGCCGACGCCGCTTTGGTTCTTGCAGTCGCTGGTGAACGCATTCAGGCCGCTCTGGATTCTGCCGAGGTCATCCGCGAGCCACTGAGGGGCCGCAGTGCCGGCCAGCCGCGCGAGGCCCGCGATGCCGGTGTCAATGTTGACCTTGGCGTTGCGGAAAAGGCTGTCGTCATCCTCATCGCCGCCCGCTGCGGCGGTGGGCTTATTCTTGCTCGATGCAGCGACCGATGGCGCAACAGCCCACAGGTGGTAGCTGGAAGAATCTGGGCCGCTGAGCGCGGGATTGGCACCGCCGTCTTGCGACTTCTGTTCGCCCCAACCTTCGCGCGCAATCTGCACGTAGGTACGGCCGAGCACGGGGTCCCATGTGCCTACAGGAAGCGTAACGTCAGCCGGCAACGCACCTTCGATCCACTCGCCGGTGAGGTAATTGTGAAAGCGCGCCGGCGCCCACTTGCCTGTGGCGTAGTCGAGCATCTGACCGTTGGTGATGGGCGCAAACGGCGTGCGCGAGTAAACCGCCAGCGGCTGCCAGGGCTGCAAGCCGGCGCCTCCTTCCTTGACCGGGCGCAATTGCTCGGGAAACACCCTGGGATCCGCGGCGGCCTTGAAGGCTTCCTGCGCGATTTCGCCGGCAACTTGGTGCTGGCCGTGGCCGTCGGTCAATCCGCCGACGAAGGTGGACAAGATGAGCTGCGGGCGAACCATGCGGATGGCCAGGACTGCGTCGTATAGGACGCGATCGTGGCCCCACTTCTGAAATGATTCTTCCTGGGTTTTGGAAAAGCCAAAGTCGGCCTCGGTGCCCCAAAGCTGGCGCACGCCGTAGTATTCGCCGGCCTTGAGCAGCTCGCTGGTGCGGATGAGCCCGAGCGCGTCGTAGGTCTCGGCAGACATGGCGTTCTGGCCGCCCTCGCCGCGGGTGAGCGTGAGCAGTGTGACTCGCACTCCCAGTCCGCGCGACAGATAGGTCATCAGCGCGCCGTCTTCATCATCAGGATGGGGCACGATGACAAGCACGCTGGCCGTGGTGCCGAGCCGCTTGAGCGTTTGTTCCAGATCCGCGGCGCCGCGGTCCTCTGGCAATGGGAGCGCGATCGCCGAAGGCTCAGGCAGCGGAAGCTGGGCAAGCTCGGAGGCGGGGGAAGTGGGCGCGACAGTTTGCGCGAGGAGTGGCACTCGGCTGGCGATCGACAAGAGCGCAGCCAGCGCGGCGCAGAGCGCGATGCGAGGCAGTTTTCGGGGAAACAATTTCATCACGGTCAGTTTACAAGGCGGCGGGCTGGATCAGCGCCAGTCGTCGCGGGCGCCAGCCAGGCCTTCATTCATCACTGCGTCGAAGCCCGTGTTCTTCTTGACGAAGATCTCGCTGAACTGGCGGTCCTGGCGGAGGAGGATGGCCTGCAGGCGCACCAGCTCAAGCAGCGCGAGGAACATGGCGATGAGCGCGCGCTCGGAGTGCGTGTGGCTGAGCAGGCGGCGCAGCGCCACCGGCTTGTCTTCCATGGTGAGACGGCGGGTTAGGAATTGGATCATCTGGCCGACGGTAACCGAATCTTCCTCGACATCGAGGATGGGGCGGTTTCGAGCGCGCTCCAGAATGTCGCGGAAGATGCGGACGAGGTCGGTGGTGTCGGCGGCAATCTCGGGCTCCGCGCCCGCGTCCTCGCGGAACTCGCGCACGCCGGGATTGGTCCACGTGTTGGCTTCGAGCATCTGCTTGTCGTGCAGCATTTGCGCGGCGTTGCGGAAGCGCTCGTGCTCAAGCAGGCGATCAACGAGCTCGCGGCGCGGATCTTCGGCCGACTCTTCCAGCCCGGAGGGGGCGCGCGGAAGAAGCATCTTGCTCTTGATATGAATGAGCAGCGCCGCGGTGTAGATGAAGTCGCCGGCTACGTCCATGTCGCTGGCGCGCAGATGGTCGACGTAGGCCAGGAACTGCGCTGTGATTTTGGCGATGGGAATATCGTAGATGTCGATGTCCTGTTTGCGGATGAGGTCGAGCAGCAGGTCGAGGGGGCCGTCATAGACCTGGCCGACGAAGACCGAGAAGGGCGACTGCTCGGCATCCATGCCGCGAGCCTTGAGCGCGGCCGCGACCTTCTCGGCGGTGGTTGGCTCGGCGGCCAGCGGCGGGTCGAAGGGCAAAACAGGCGCCGCTTCCGGCGCGGGAGCTGCCTGAGCTTCCGGGGCCGGTTCGGGTACAGGCGCGGGCGCAACTTCGTGTACGGGTCTCGTCGCGCTCTCTTCGGGTTGTGGGGAAGTGTTCGTCAACGCAATCTCTTCTTCCGGTACTTCCAACTCTGCAGGCT